>CADDZH010000037.1 GCA_902812455.1 Chloroflexota bacterium
CCTGAAGACAACCTCCCTCATACAAAATATATAGAAAGATATAGTGCGTTGCCTGCCAGTATCTACTGCCTTTTACACCAGTATATCCAGGCGGCCTATCGACATATTCGAGGCTGTTTTCCCAGGAACAGAGATCCTTCGCTGCGCTCAGGATGACATCGACTGGCCCCTTTAAAAATTCTGTTCGTTATGACCGCAATAAAAAAGGGCGTTCATCGATGCAACGGTAAGCAGCGATGAATGCCCTTCCCAGCAGGCGAAACCCCTCCTATGACGGAAGTTGAGGACCTTTGAGCAGCTTATCCAGCGTGGACTTCTTGATACGATACGCTTGCCTTTTACCGCGGTGAGGCAACGTTACCGCTTCCAATGCGCCGCTTTTAATCCAGCGGCGTACTGTCGTATCATCCACTCGCAAACGGCGCGCAACTTCACGCACCGTTAACAATTCTTCTTCTTCTGCCATAGCAGTTTCTCCATGATGAATAGTAGCACTACGACGAGGCATGTGTGTACCACCTTTGCCTGGGTTCCTTTCGGGAACCCCCCTACAATACAAACAACTATCAACTTTTATCCCAGAACACTCTGAGACATGTTACACTAGCATCTGCAAGCATCTTGTTGATCTTCACCATTCTTTATTCCCTTTCGTCAGAAGAACGAATGGTGAGAAAAATGTGATAACACTGCTTGCTAGCTAACTATACTATACATTTCGGCACAAACATACTAAAATAAAGCAAATGAGCAGGTTGCGAGTTGTATTTTTCTCTTCCCACATAAGAGTTTACCAATTTACTATCGCTCGATAAGAATATATATGAGAAAGGATGTCTATGCCAGATATTAAACTGATCATAAGCGACCTTCACCTGGCCGATGGCCAGCCCCTGCTCGATGGCTTTGGTGAGGCACAGCAAGCTGCGCTAGAAGGATTGATTGCCGCGACCGGCTCCACAGGCCCGCTAGGTAATGCCAGTGATATTGAATTGATCATCAATGGTGATTGCTTCGATTTTGTGGTCGTTCCTCCCTACGATCTCAACGGAATGATCAATAACTCTACCGCAATGGAAAAGATGAAAAAGATTGTGACTGCTCACCCTCACTTTTTTGAGGCGCTCTCTCATTTTATAGAGCAGCCGGGTCACCATCTCACGTTTATCACGGGAAATCACGATATCGAGTTGTGCTTCCCTGAGGTGTGCGCATACATCGCAGAGACAATTGGCGTGGCACTAGAGGATCGGCGTGTATACTTTTGTCCTACACGCTTCTACCTTCCCTTGCCGGATGTGTATATCGAGCATGGCAACCAGTATGACTTCTGGAACCAGGCCTCAGCGGGCGTATGGGATGAAGAGGGGCAGCTCATCAATCCTCATCTTGAGAGTATTGCATTACCTGCCGGGACGCTCTACTTCCAGCATGCTGCTTACCCCATCAGCATGCAATATAACTACTTTGACCATTTTGAGCCGCCGATGAACACTATACGCCAGTACGCCCTGCTTTGCCTGCTGAACCCTGACATCGTGATCGAGGTTATCAGCCGCGTTATGGAGTTGCTTGCGCCGCCACGCCCGGCGCTTGACAATCTCGCGCCGGGGGAAGAGCATATACCGGCCAGGCTCTTCGAGCAGGCGATGCTGGATTTCGCGGCCTTCCAGCAGGACACAGAAGCGCGCAGGCCACAACAGGCTAAGCCGCGTGAACTGGATCGCGAGCAAGCGCGGGCAAATACATTGATCGAGTACAATATGCTCCGGGAAACGCTGGCCTTGCCGCTTATTGAAGCGGTTACCGCCATCTGCACGCCGGCCACGTACCAGATGGGGGAAGATGTAGCCAGAGGAATGCACGCCGTGCTGAGCAGCAGGCCGCAGCTTCGTTACGCTATCGCGGGTCACACACATATGGCACGTATCGATCCCATCAACAATGGAACACAAAGCTATCTGAACACATCGAGCTGGACAACGCATTTCGCTCAGCCTGCCCCTGGCGATGTTACCCCGGCTCTGGTGGAGTGGTTACGCAAGCCCGACTGGTCAAACATCCCTCTGCGGGACGTGACACAGCGAATCTTCGCTATGGTCACCTCCAGTGACAGTGGGCCATCTAGCGCCAGCCTATGTGTCTGGGAAGGCGGAAGCAAAGGGAGCTATCGCGTGCTCGCATAGATGATAAGGAAAACACACTATGACAACACAACATACTGATGATCGAACTTGTCAGAAGCAGGCAGAGGAAAGCGCCAGCGCTCCTGCCACAAAGCGCAAGAAGCTGGTATTGATCGATGGGCACGCCATGATCCACCGCGCTTTCCATGCCGTGCCGGAGAACTTGACGAGCAGCAGTGGTGAGCCTGTTAACGCCACTTTTGGCTTCACTTCTATGCTCATGAAGGCCCTGCTCGAGGAGAAACCGGCATATATCGCCATGACTTTTGACCGGCCAGCGCCCACGTTCCGCCATGAGCAATTCGCCGCATACAAGGCGCAGCGGCCCATACTGCCCGATAACATACGACCACAGTTTGCGCGTATCCGCCAGGTTGTGCAGGCCTTCGGTATTCCCATTTATGAAAAAGATGGCTACGAGGCAGACGATGTGCTGGGAACACTTTCGAGACAGGCAGTACAGCAAGGGGTTGAGACCATCATCTATACAGGTGATATGGATACGTTGCAACTGGTCGATGAGCATGTGATTGTGAAAGTCGCCAAGCGCGGCATTACCGAGATCACCGAATACGATACAGAAGCAGTCAAGGCGCGTTATGGCCTCGCACCGGCACAGCTTCCCGATTTCAAAGGCCTGGTTGGCGATAAATCCGATAATATTCCTGGCGTGCCGGGTATCGGCGAGAAAACGGCCAGCAAGCTCATTCAAGATTATGGCAGTCTTGAAAATCTCCTCGCTCACCTGGATGAATTAAGGCCCAAAGAGCGCAAACTCCTGAGTGAACACAGCCAGCAGGCCGAGGAGAGCAAGCACCTGGCAACGATCGTGCTGGACGCGCCCGTTCAACTTGACCTGGAGGCCTGCCGTATTGAGCGGCTGCAACCGGACAAAGTGCTGGCGATATTCCGCGAGCTAGAGTTTCGCTCAATGGTCGAGAAGGCACGCGCGCTCTTCCGAGAACTGGGGTTATCTTCCTCAACAGAGAATAGCACTCAAGCGGCAGAAAAGAGCGAAACCACAATCAGCAGGGAAGAAGAGCAGCAGCCAGAAACAGCACTCGCGCCAGAATCATCAGAAGAGGAAGAAAATCTTTTGTATGCGGCGCCTATAGGCATCGTCCCTGTCTTGACACCACCTCTACCACCCGTAGGGGCGCAATATATTGCGCCCACCACTACAACACCCACCACTCCGGCATCCCATGCTGCAGCCGTCACGTCGAATATTGGCGCTGGCGCCGGTATGGAGACAACAGAGTATGCTTCAACAGAGCCTGCTGCTGTACAATTAGACCTCTTTGGAGCAGAAGAACAAAAGCGCGAAGTTGTGCAAAGATTGCGCCTGCCGAGTATTGCCAGTGTACCCATTATCGACGAGGGAACGACGAAGTCCACGGATACGATGATCGTGCAAAGCAAGGAAGCGCTGCACGTGCTCATCAAAAGCTTGCGTGACACAGGAACATTCGCACTTGATACCGAAACAACCTCTGACGATCCCTGGCACGGGGAATTAGTCGGCATCTCCATTTCAATGGCCCCCGGAGAAGCTTATTACATCCCGGTTGGGCATGTTCTCACCCCAGATAATCAGGAGACCGGCCCCCAGCTCCCACTTTCATACGTGCTCGAACAATTGCAGCCTGTCCTCGAAGATGCCGCCATTCGCAAGTATATGCACAACGCTAAGTACGACATGCTGATCCTGGCACGCAACGGCATTACCCTGCGGGGGCTGGCGTTTGATACCATGCTCGGGGCCTACCTCACCAATCCAGGACAGCGCGGCCTCGGCCTGAAAGACCAGGTCTTCCAGCGCTTGAACATCCTCATGACACCCATTGCCCAGCTCATCGGCACGGGTAGCAAGATGATCAGCATAGCGCAGGTGCCGGTGCGAGCCGTGGCTGATTATGCCGGCGCCGATGCCGACATGACCTTGCGCCTGGTTGAGCCAATTAAGGCCGACTTGCGGCGCCTCGGCCTGCTTGACCTCTATTACAATGTCGAGTTGCCGCTGCTACCCGTTCTTTTGCAAATGGAGATGCACGGCGTTGCGCTTGACGCTGATTTCCTTCACGAATTCGACGAAAAATTGACGGAGCAGATCAAGGCCCTTGAGCAGCAGATTTATGCTTCCGTTGGCCACCAGTTCAACATCAACTCCACCAGGCAGCTTGGTGATATCCTTTTCGGTGAACTGAAGCTGCCTTCGGGCAAGAAGACAAAAACAGGCTATTCAGTGAGCGCCGATGTTATCGAGGGCTTGCGGGGCAAGCATCCCATGGTCGATTACCTGCTGGAATACCGGCAGCTCACCAAGCTCAAATCAACCTATGTTGACGGCCTGCTGGCCCTCATGGACCCGGTAACCGGCCGCGTCCACACCTCGTTCAATCAAACGGTAGCCTCCAGTGGGCGGCTATCTTCCAGCAACCCGAACCTGCAAAATATTCCTGTGCGCACCGAGTTAGGCCGGCAGATTCGTCGCGCCTTTATTGCCGACCCCAGCTATGTCCTGCTCACTGCTGACTACTCGCAGTTCGAGCTACGCATCCTGGCCCATATCACCCACGAGCCGCGCCTGGTCGAAGCCTTCAGCAAGGATGAGGATATCCATACGATCACGGCAGCTTCTCTCTTCAATGTGCCCGCCTCTGCTGTCACAAAAGACCAGCGCAGGCTGGCAAAAACGGTCGTCTACGCTGTGTTGTATGGCCAATCTGCTTTTGGCCTTGCCCAGATTACCGGCATGAGCAATAGCGAAGCTGCTGATTTCATCAGGCGCTACCACGAGACCTTCCCCAGCGTCAAGGTCTACGTGGATCGCACGCTGAGCCAGGCGTACCAGCAGGGCTACGTCAATACGCTCTATGGGCGCAAGCGTTTCATTCCAGACATGCGCTCGCTGCCTCCTGTCGAGCGGCAGGCGCTCGAACGTGAAGCAATCAACATGCCCATCCAGGGCACAAACGCCGATCTGATCAAAATCGCCATGATTCGCATCCAGCACGCCCTGGAAGAGAAGCGGCTCAAGACGCGTATGATCCTGCAAGTCCACGACGAGCTCGTCTTCGAGGTGGCTGTTGAGGAACTGGAACGCGCCCGGCGACTGATCAAGACTTTGATGGAGGACGTGGCCAAGCTGGATGTGCCCATCAAGGTCGAGATGAAGGTTGGCAAAAACTGGTACCAGGCCGAGCCGATGGAGTAGCGCCAGATTGATGCTTTTTTGACGCTAAAAAGGCTTCAAAATGACGCCAAAATGGTGTATACTAGCGTTGCATCAAGCAATTGGTAGTCCTCGAAGTTTCCTGATAATGGATCAATTATCCAGCTATAACATATCAGGGAGCTTTGAATAGTCAAAGGAAGGTAATGATGCAACAGCACCAGCCACAACAAACAGAAGGCATGAAGCGATTAAGCTTCAACTTCGCTCCAAGTACCTACGATGCTCTTGTAGAGCTAGCAAGAGCGAGAGGAATTTCACTCGCTGATGCTCTTCGTGATTCCATCGCGGTCAGCAAATGGTTCTATGATGCACAAAAAGAGGGTGGCAAAATCGTTGTAGAGCGTGAAAATGGCATTCGTGAAATTGTAAGATTGTTAGTTTAGTATAGTTGGATCGTAGAATGGCTGAACAAGAAAGTAATCAGGCTGCTGCATCACACGAACAGCAGCCTGATATCAATATAGACGAGGGTATTGTTGGATCTATCTCTGCTCGTCGAGTCCTCAAAATAGACATCAAGGCCCGGCAAGATTTGATCCGTTCAATCATTGCCCTGACATTTGTAGCTATATTTGCATTGACGGTAATCCTCGCTTTTATCGTCGTCATCCTTTTTAATGGTGACTGGGCAAGCACAAAAGATCTTTTGCAACTTCTCTTTCCGGCTGAAACTGCACTCATTGGATCAGCCGTCGGTTTTTATTTTGGCGCCAAAACCGCTGAATCGGATCGTTAGGTAAGGTTCAATTTGGGCGAATCGTATTTGACCAGTTGACCAGTCCCACCATGTCACCCTGAGCGAAGCGAAGGGTCCAATGCAACAGCTAAAAGTGCCACCAAATTCCATCGATATAATGTAAAATATAGAAGCCCCATGGAACCGGAAGGAGATTAAAATGGAACAATCGACAGAAATGAGACCAAAGCAGCTTATCTTCAACTTTGATCCAAGCATCTATAAAATGCTGGAGGATCTGGCAAAAGCGCGCAAGGTTCCTCTTGAGGATGCTTTGCGTGATGCGATTGTACTCAATAAGCGGCTTTATGACATCCAACAAGCAGGTGCCACTATCCTTATAGAGCGTAACGGGAGAATCCGTGAGAAAGTGATCGATTTGTAATGAGGGAGCTTTTTTGTGCGGCTATCTCAACTGGTCAACAGTCTTCCACCGTATCACTTCGCCAACACAAAAAAGAAAATTGCCGAGCGCAAAGCAGCGGGCGTGGACGTGATCAGCCTCTCGATGGGAGACCCCGACCTGCCCGCACCTCAAGTGGTAATTGAGCGCCTTTGCGCGGAATTACAAAACCCGGAGAACACACGCTACCCCGAATATCGCGGGATGCGCGCGCTGCATGAGGCTATATGCGGGTGGTTCGAGCGGCGCTTCGGCGTACATCTGGTTCCGGAGCGCGATATTTTACCGCTGCTCGGCTCAAAGGAGGGGCTGGCTTACGTTGCCGCTGCCGTCCTCAATCCCGGCGACATTGCACTTCTCCCAGATCCCTATTACACCGTCTATCTCACAGGAAGCACAACCGCAGGCGCTCAACCTTACCTGCTGCCTCTCCTGGAAGAGAACGGCTACCTCCCCGATCTTGATAGCATTCCCCAGCATGCGCTGGCAAAAGCACGCCTCCTCTGGCTCAACTACCCCAATAATCCCACGACCGCTTGCGCTGGACGCAGCTTTTTTGAAAAGGCCGTCGAGTTTGCCCGCCGGCATAACCTGGTTATCGTTCACGACATGGCCTATGCCGAGGTCTACTTTGAAGATTTCCGACCTATGAGTATCCTGCAAATCCCCGGGGCGTTCGATGTTGCCGTTGAACTTCACTCCCTCAGCAAAACATATAATATGGCCGGGTTCCGCGTCGGGATGCTGGTAGGGAATGCCGAACTCGTCGATGCCGTAGCGCGTTTGAAGAGTAATATTGATAGCGGCATGTTCCGGCCTATCCAGTATGCCGCCATTGAAGCGCTTCACCTGCCGGCTTCATGGATCGTGGAACGCAATGCAATCTATCGCCGCCGCCGTGATATGCTGGTGGAAGGATGCAATGCCATAGGCATGTACGCACAGACCCCAAAAGCAGGCCTCTACGTCTGGGCTGCAATACCGGAGGGCTTCACTGCTCGTGATTTCGTAAACTGGCTCTTCGACAAAACTGGCGTGCTCCTGACCCCAGGCACCAACTTTGGCGCTATGGGCGAGGGCTATGTGCGTATCTCTATGACAGCCCCAGACGAACGCATTGCAACAGCTATCAAACGCATACAGGCAGCGCTAGAAGGGTCTTAAATGGCAGAACGTACCCCAACAAATGCCTGGAATCTGTATGTTGGCCATGATGTTTGCTCTAACCTGCAAGCAGCGCTCGACCGTGAATGGCTCGTGACGAACGGCTTAGGAGGTTACGCAAGCGGCTCAATCGCCGGAGCCACAACTCGCAGCTACCACGGCCTCCTGGTGGCGGCTCTCCATCCTCCCGTTGAACGCTTTGTGCTGGTCACGAAGATCGACGAAGAGGTCACACTCCATGACGGAAGTCTCCTCAAACTCGGTACCAATGAATACCAGGATGGGACGATTGACCCGCATGGCTATACCTACCTCAACACTGTTGCCCTTGAAGGCGATATCCCTTGTTTCTCCTACATGCTCAATGCTTCCCTCGCCCTAGAGAAGCGTATCTGGATGGAATATGGGCAGAATACGACGTATGTTCAATACGTATTGCACGGCTCCTTTGACGAAGAGAGCGAGAAGAGCA
The DNA here is from genome assembly GCA_902812455.1 of Chloroflexota bacterium. Next base: position 8,200 of record CADDZH010000037.1, read on the forward strand.
GCCATTCGGTCACACTCACGCTCTTCCCTTTCTGCCTCTACCGTGACCACCACAAGACCACCTATGGTTCGCTGGATTGGTATTTTCTTGTCGATAATCATGGTAACAGTTGCCGTGTGCGCGCCTATGACACAGCCCCGCCACTGGCAATGATTGCAGGGCCACCGGCATCATTTACGCCTACAGGGATGTGGTACTGGCACGTCCTCCACCGGCGAGACCGCGAACGCGGGCTGCCAGACCACGAGGATGTGTACCAGCCGGGCTATTTTCGCGTGCAGATCACTCCAGGTATGCGTGTTACGCTTGTACTCACTGCTGAGCCTGAGCTTTCTCCCGATATAGGCAGCGAGCGCCATGAAGAATATGCCGCCCAGGCCCTTAGCCGCCATCACCGCAGGATTAAACAATTGCTGGCCGTTGCAGATCGCTCGACAACCAATCTTCCGCAAAAGGACCCTGTACTCGCACGGCTGGTTGTCGCCGCCGACCAGTTCATCGTCGCCCGCCCTGAGCAGTCGCAGAATTCGGCTACAGGAAATCAGCACATTCACCTCTCACCCGATAGAAAAACGATTATTGCCGGCTATCCCTGGTTTACCGATTGGGGACGCGATAGCATGATCTCCTTGCCAGGGCTACTATTGGATACAGGCAGGTATAGCGAGGCACGCGGCCTCCTCAAAGCCTTTGCATCCTTTGCCCATAACGGGCTTATTCCCAATCGCTTTCCTGATACCGGCGAAGCTCCTGAATATAATACCGCAGATGCTACACTCTGGATGTTCCACGCCCTGGCTTCCTACCTGGCTGTTTCAGGAGACTGGTCGCTCTTGAAAGAGCTTTTCCCTGCTCTCAGCGACATTATCTTGTGGCATATACGCGGCACAAGTTACGGAATTGGCGTTGATCCTATCGATGGATTGCTTCGTGCTGGTGCTCCTGGCATACAGCTCACCTGGATGGATGCCAAAATCGGAGACCGCGTTGTCACTCCGCGCTGGGGTAAGCCTGTCGAGATCAATACCCTGTGGTACTGTGCTCTCACTCATATGGAATCCTGGGCATGCCATCTCTCAATCGATGCTACGCAGTTCAGCCAGCTTCGTGCCCAGGTACGCCAGAACTTCACCACCCGCTTCTGGTATGAGGCTGGCGGCTATCTCTATGATGTCATCGATGTCGAGGGAAAAGCAGGTGAGAATGATGCATCATTACGCCCCAACCAGTTGTTCGCCGCTTCACTGACTCGCGACCTGCTTTCTGAAGCGCAGATACGCAGCATGATGCAACAAATTACCGATCATTTACTCACGCCTCTGGGCTTGCGCTCGCTCAGTCCAGACGATCGCGCCTATTGCCAGCGCTACCTTGGCAATCCGCAGGAGCGCGATAACGCCTATCACCAGGGAACGGTGTGGCTCTGGCTGATTGGCCCCTACATCGATGTCTATTTGCGCATACACAATGATCGCGTCACCGCTAAAGCCTTATTACAGCCATTCATTGATCACCTGTGGGACGCCTGCCTGGGAACACTCAGCGAGGTAGCCGAGCCAGAAGCCCCTTTTACGCCCGGCGGCTGCTTTGCCCAGGCATGGAGTGTAGCCGAGGTATTGCGCTGCTGGCAATCTCTCAGAGAATAGGCGAACCATACCACAAATACCAGATCAGGAATACCCTCGCATCGATTATCGCATGGGATCGCTCTTCTCAGCAGAGATTATAAGCGATTCCAGAGAAATCTTAACCTCATTGATGTATTTGCAATCATATCTTAACTCCTTCACTACCGATAAGAAAGCATTCTTCTGCTACACTGAGGGCGTCAGGGGACAAAAAATAAACGTAGAGAGACAGAACATATGGAACAGATAAGCATGACATTCCTAAATCACGCCGAAGAAAGATCGGTTCCACAAACGAAAAAAGCTGCTCTTACCCAAATAATCGGTACCGAGATTGTGCGCGAGCCATCGTGGGCCTACTATATCACAAAGCGTACACTTGACATTGTACTGTCTCTGGTTGGTATCCTGCTGCTCATTCCCGTTTTCTTGATCATCGCTCTCTGCATTAAGCTCGATGATGGGGGAAGTATCCTTCACTTCCGTGAGATCATTGGCCGCAACGGTCGCCGTTTCTTCGCCCTCAAGTTCCGAACGATGAGATCAGACGCCGATGAATACCTGGCAAAACACCCTGAGCTTTTACGCAAATTCCAGGTAAATATGAAGCTCGAACATGATCCTCGCATTACCAGGGTAGGCAGGTTTCTACGTAAAACGAGCCTGGATGAACTCCCTCAACTCTTCAATGTCCTGGTTGGCCAGATGTCTCTTGTGGGTCCTCGCATGATCCATCCAAGCGAATTGCCTCGCTACGGTGAATATGCGCAGAAACGCCTTTCTGTGCGACCCGGTATTACCGGGCTATGGCAAATCAGCGGGCGCCAGCACATCAATTATGATGAGCGGGTTAAGCTTGATATGCATTATATCGATAATCGCTCATGTTTACTGGACCTCATCATTCTCGTGAAGACGCTGAAAGTTTTTATCGTCCACACAGGAGCATAAGAGCAGCTAGTAGATTTTGGTGGTAACACCTGGCCTCCACAAGGGAGGCCACTACATTTTCACAGCTAAGAACCAGGGCGAGGGCCAGCATCGCCCCTACCCTCAACGATGATGCTGGTCTCCAATTGTTAGTGGAGGCCAGGAACGGCCCTCTATCCATCCGCGTGAACTGTAGGTTCCCGATTTATCGTGGAACCCGATGTATCGCGCCCCGCATTGATTTATTGGCCCTGCCCCGACAATCGCCCCAAAGGATGCAGATCCCAGGAACGCTGTGTTGGACGGGAACTGCCCCTATGTAGTATCTTAGTATAGTGAATTGTGAACCTTCAATTGACCGCTGACCTAGCGAAGGATCTCTCGATGGGCGGCAGATGCTTCCCCTTCCCCTTCGCTGCGGCTCAGGTCAGGGCAAGCCCTGACCCTACAGCATGACACGATGGGAGCATGATGTATCACCGGCATTAGAAAGGTAGGAAACTGCTATGAGCATTCAAACTATTAACCCGGCCACAGGAGAAGTCATCCAGACCTTTGAGCCTTATACCAGAGAGCAGATCAATCAGGCTCTCGATCAGGCCCGCCAGGCATTTCTCAGTTGGCGGGATACTTCGTTTGCAGAGCGCGGCGCTCTCTTCCATCGCCTGGCGGCATATATGCGCGATCACAAAGCTGAACTCGCTCGCCTCGCTACCCTGGAGATGGGCAAACCGATCGTCGAATCGGAGGCCGAAATCGAGAAATGCGCCTGGAACTGTGACTTCTATGCCGATAACGCCGAGAAATTTCTGGCAGATGAGCATATTGCTACAAATGCAACAGAAAGCTACGTCTCCTTCCAACCATTAGGCGTTGTGCTGGCGCTCATGCCCTGGAATTTCCCCTTCTGGCAGGTGTTTCGCTTTGCCGCCCCTGCTCTGATGGCGGGCAATACGGCTGTCCTGAAGCACGCCTCCAATGTCTCGCTCACCGCCCTGGAAATCGAGCGTCTCTTCAAAGCATGCGGCTTCCCTGAAGGGGTCTTCCGCACGGTACTGGTGCCGGGCGCAGAGACATCACACCTCATTGCCGATCCGCGTATTGCTGCTGTCACGCTTACAGGCAGCGATGTTGCGGGTATGTCTGTAGCCTCGGCAAGCGGCCATGCCTTGAAGAAAACGGTGCTGGAATTGGGAGGTTCAGATGCTTTTATTGTGCTTGAAGATGCCGATCTCGATGGAGCAGCTCAAATGGCCGTGCGCGCCCGTTTCCAGAACACGGGCCAGAGCTGCATTGCTGCCAAGCGCTTCATCGTCGTAGAGGCTATCGCCGATGCCTTTGAGCGCAAGTTTGTTGAAGAAACAGCGAAATTGCGCGTAGGGGATCCATTCGACCGGGCCACACAGATAGGACCAATGGCACGCGCAGACCTCCGCGAGACATTGGAAAAACAGGTACAGGCCTCGATCAATATGGGTGCAAAAGTGCTCATAGGAGGAAAGCCGCTCGAAGGCAAGGGCTACTTCTTTGCCCCAACCATCCTCAGCAATGTGACGCCCGATATGCCCATGTTCCGCGAGGAAACTTTTGGCCCTGCTGCTGCCGTGATTCGCGCCCGTGATACAGAGCACGCCGTGGAGCTGGCCAACGATTCGCAATTTGGACTCGGCGGCAATCTGTGGACGCGCGATATCAACCGCGCCCGCCAGCTTGCTCGCCATCTCGAATCCGGCGGCGTCTTCATCAACGGTATGACTGCATCTGATCCGCGTCTCCCATTCGGTGGTATCAAGCACAGTGGCTATGGCCGCGAGCTTTCCTGGTTCGGCATTCGCGAATTTGTGAACATCCAGACCGTGTGGATTGGCCCGGCTGTCACAGCACAGACAGCCAAAACACCTAGCGAGTAATCACGGGCTATGGGCAGGCGACCACATGTGGTCGCCTGCCCGATTTCCTTTCCTGATCCTTCAGAGAGATTTGAAGGATTATTGCTGAGATAAGAGGCGGTCGTAGTCTGCGTGGGTGCCAATAAAGAACCAGATAATTGTATCGCCCTCCCACTTTCCTACAGCTCGATAGCTTTTATTCACTCGCACAGAATACAAAGATTTTCTCTGATTAATGCACTTGAAACGAAGACTTGGGTGATATGGATTCTCTTTGAAGATGTGATAGGCATCAATTGCCTGTTTTTGTACATCACGCGGTAATCGCGCAAATAGTTCGCGAAACTCCTTTGACCGCCTGTTTTTCACTCCACTGCAAAGCCGCCTTCTTCCGTTTCTCCTGCAAGGAATTGCCGTTCTGCTTCCTCAACAAGACGGTACAATGCGGCTTGCACATGGGGCTGAGCAAATAGGGCATCCCATTCCCGCTCTTCCTCATCGTCTCTCTTCAGCGTAAGAGCAGGATGGAATCTTAGAGAAGCATCTCGCAGAATATTGTTTGCTTCCGCAACAGCCGCTTTTGCATCTAATTTGATGTAAGCGGTATGAAATGTGCTAGCTTGTGCTGACGAAAGAGTAATATAGGCCTTACCTGCCTCGTGACCGGCAGCGTAGGTGATCCTCATCTATTGGCCTCCTTTTCTTCGTTTGCTTTGGAAGCGTTGTAGCTCTCTAAACCTGCTTGCAAAGCCATCATAATCTCTGGCACTAACTCCGGAGCGACAATTATTTTGCTAACACATGTAAAACGAACACCGTGCTCAAGGAGATATTTACTGTTTTCAGCAGGTGTGCCAATGAATGGGGGAACTTGTGTTTCAAAGAAAAAAAGTGTGAGTTCATGTTGTCCCGGCTGAACAATGACATTATGCGCGTAATGGCTTTGAAGATGCTCCGGGACGTGCAAATGTACAGGAACACTCACCCCTTCTGGCTGTTCTCGCTCTTCATCACTCATGAACATAGGCTCTTTCTCAATCAAATTAGCTCGATCTAACTATAATCTAAATCGCCAAAAAACGCAACTTATTGATCAAATCCTTTCAGCTCACGATGCGTCAGCCACTTACCTGTTGCCTGCCAGATTGCCCTCTTACTGCTTTAATGCTTTCCTTCACCTTGCCAGCCCATCAAGGCAATGTTAGAATTAATGGACAACAACCCGCCTGGTTGAAGATTACGAACACCTTGTATAAATGCTTTGTAGGAGGAAGCAAATGGAATCTCCTGATGACTATATGAAGAAAAACTGGTGGGCAGAGGGTGACACTCCTGTGCGTAACGATTCGTGTGTGACCTACTTTGTCGATGGTCGCATGACGATGTTCTGGATGTGTATCCATTTTCTCAAAGCCCGCCGCTATATTTACCTGGCTAACTGGGGTATGACCCCGGGCATGGAACTTGTGCGAGGCACCGATCATAGAGCCGGGCCTGATGGCAGCCCGGAACAAGAGCGGCTTATCGAAGAGCTACGGGCGTATGGCCTCGATGAAGCAGCTATCGACTTCTGGCAGGCGCATGATCTTTCGTTGCAAGCTGTCCTCGGCTACGCCGTGAATAAAGGGGTCGAAGTGAAAGTGCTCCTATGGGATAGCCCACCTATGTTCTCACACTATGACCCCCCAGTTGCCCAGGAAGAGCTTAGCCAGGTGGGCGTCACATGCCTGCTCGACGATAGCTCACGAGGTCTCCTCCACCACCCTGCCGAATCGCTGCACCAGAAAATTTCGATTGTGGATGGTACCCATGCCTTTGTCGGCGGGGTTGACCCGCTCATTGAAAAAGGGGGAGACTACGATCGCTGGGATACGCCGGCACACTATTTCTCTTCTCCTTTGCGCACAACGCATGAGCACACCAGCCCACATCCCTGGCACGATGCTCACTCACTTATTGAAGGCCCGGCTGCCGGAGATGTCGAACTCAATTTCCGCCAGCGCTGGAATGATTTTGTGCAGCGCAAACACCTCGACAGCAGCTTGCTGGTTCCAGATCATGGCTACACACAAGAAAAATTCCAGCCGCCGGAAAGTACAGGTCTCGTGCAGGTAGTGCGCACAATACCGCTGCATACCTACAGCTTTGAGCCTCGTTCTGTCCAGGGTATCGCGCAAATCTATGCCAAAGCGCTCGGCAACGCAGAGCACCTTATCTATCTGGAGAACCAGTATTTCTGGCTACGCTCTTATACAGGACTCGACGTTGCGCCTTTCGGCCTCAATAATCCTGAAATGGAATACAACATACAGAAGATTGGCGAGGCGCTGCGGCGCGGCGTCCTGGTCGCTATCATCCTGCCGGATCATCCAAATGTGGGACGAGCATTCACTGACGCCGGTCTCACCCGCCTGCAAGAAGAGGCTCCCGAGGCGGTCGCCCAGGGACAGCTTCATGCTTTCTGCCTGGGCACATCGATCAGGCGCGAGGACGGCGAGCACTACCGCCCCGTTTACGTCCATGCCAAAGTTGCCATCGTTGATGATGTATGGGCCACCGTTGGTTCCGGCAATCTCAATAACCGGGGCATGCGTGACGATACCGAGATGAACGTAGCCACGCTCGATCCACGGCTGGCACAGGGCCTGCGCCTGCTGCTGTGGGCCGAGCATCTCGCTCTCCTCAACGAGGACGATCTATTTATCCTGGCACGCTCTCTCGGCCACCAGCATCAAAGCTCTGAAGAGCAGGCAAGGGCTATTCAACTCTGGCAATACGTGCAGGAGACGCTAGGAGATCCGCGAGCAGGAATGCAGATGATGGTTGAGCGCGCCTGGGATAACCTGGCGCACTATAAAGCCCGGCAGCCCCTGGTCGGCTATCTTCTCCCTTACTTAAAGGCGGAGGAGGCACGACAGCAAGGGCTGAATTTCCGCGAAGCTCACGGCTGGCTCGAAGAACCTTAGATAATTTTGTTCATCTTCATGATTAGGAACCTACATAAGGCGGTATACCTGGGGTCTGCGATGCTCCAGGCAGGGAATTTGCGCCCGCGTGCGCTCGATCTCTGCCAGGTCGATCTCTGTCATGATCACTGCTGGCTTATCCTGTGCCTGTGCCAGCACCAGTCCCCAGGGATTGATGATCATTGAGCGGCCAAAACTCTGCCTGTTGGGTGGATATGGGCCAACCTGCGCCGGGGCAACAACAAAGCATTGATTTTCGATGGCCCGCGCCCTTAATAAGACTTCCCAGTGATCGCGCCCCGTATGCAGTGTGAAACAAGCTGGCACCAGCAGCACCTGCGCTCCTTGCAGCGCCAGGGAGCGATACAGTTCTGGGAAGCGCAGATCGTAGCAAACCGTCAGGCCAAAGGTGATGCCGTCAACCTCAGCCGTCACCACTTTATCGCCTGGCAGGATGCGTTCAGACTCGTGATGCTTCTCACCATTGGCCAGCTCGACATCAAAAAGATGGATTTTGCGATACTGCGCAACAAGCTCGCCATCGCGATCGATCAGTACGGATGTGTTGTAAAACTTTCCTGGCTTATCAGGGGCATATTCAACCATACTGCCGCCATGCACAATCATCTTATGCTTGCGAGCTTTCTCCTGTAAGCGCTCAATGACCGGCCCGGGAATGCTTTCCGCTGCTTTTTCAAAGCCGGAATACGGGCCTAGATATGTCCATAATTCTGGCAAACTGGCAAATTCTGCTCCCATCTCAGCAGCACGATCTAAGAAATATTCTACGTTTGCCAGGTTCTCAGCAGGGTTATCGTGCGAATTGACCTGAATAGCTGCTACTCTCAGACGCATTGTGGCAAACTCCTTCCTCTCTGCAAGATAACAATGAGTCTCTTGCAAGCAAGGGTAACATTCTAGCACTACACAGTCAAGGATATGTAAGGGCCGATTATACAGGTTAAGGAAATAAGCCGCCCATGCCTGTAGAGCCGATGAATCGGTGATGGGCGCGATAAATCGGCCCCTACAGAAATTCCGTTCAATTGCTTAATCTTCATTATCGGTCCTATATCTTATCGTCTCGACATGGTGCCCGTACTGTGCTACACTTACACCAGCGAGTTGTATCGATGAAAACCAATGATAAAAGACAGCAGACCGGGCAGAACTGAGTGTAGACCCTCGATTCTGAATTTTAACAAACGAAAACGGTCATAGTTTGTCATCCTGAGCGCAGCCTGCGGATCTCCGTCGATCGGCTGCGGATGTTTCGCTTCGCTCAACATGACATGGATGACCGGTTTTGGTCGGTAACTTTCATTATCGAGGGGCGAGCGAAGCGAGGACAGCGAACATGCGCACGCCGCCAAAAGAAGATGAATATCCTGCGGATTCGCCTCAGCCCCAGCCCTTGCGGCGCAGGCGCTCCCTCGCAGGCTCTTATCACCATGCAAAAATAAGTGATCATCCTGATGATCAGCCAGGCGTTCCCAGGGTCAGGAGAGCCTCGCTCTACCAGAAGCAGAACCGGCCAGCAGTTCACAACAAACCTGAGGATGAAGAGCCAGAGCAGAAACCTGCAGGTGGTCGCAAGCAAGAGGCATACTCATCAGAACGCAAGATGCCGGTATCACCAAAACGGCGGCGCCATATCTATACGGCGTCCCCACCGGTTCCTTATTCCCCTCGCATTCCTCCCAAACGATCGCTCCGGGATCACTTGCGCTACCTCGGCCCTGGCCAGCCTATCATTATTATTTCGGTCTTACTCTTAGCCGCGATCATCATAGGGATGCTTTCCCAGGCTATTGTCCGCTCGCAAGAACATAGCCCCTCAAATACTCAGAGCGCTGCTAGCAATCAGCACGCTACTCCACCTGCCCAGGCCATCGTGCGCCCGGCCAACCCGCACGAGCTGATCATCACGCCAGACGATACTGATCATCCCCCACCGCCGGTCTTTGCTACATCGGCCTATCTCATCGATGCGGATAGTGGGGCAACGCTCTACGCCTACCATCCCTTCATGCACCTGCCTATGCTGAGCACAACAAAGCTCATGACGGCGGTCATTGCTGTTGAGCGGGGCAATCCCGACCAGAAAATCACCATCACCGGCGCTATGGAACACGATATCCAGCAGCTCAGTCCCGATAGCTCCCTGGCTGGTCTCAAGCAAGGCGAGACCTATACCCTGCGCGAATTGCTCTATGCCTTGCTGCTGGTCTCCGGCAACGATGCAGCCGTCGTTATCGCCGATGCGGTTGGCGGCAATCTCTCCAATTTCGTCGCAGAAATGAACCAGAAGGCGCAGCAGCTTGGCCTCTACGATACGCATTTTGCGAACCCTCATGGGTTGGAGCAGCCAGGCCAGTACTCCAGCGCTCACGATCTCGCTTTTCTGGGCCGTTACGCCTTAAGTATCCCCCTGATCCACCAGATCAGCGGCACGCAAATCTATACCATTCCTCAGGGCGGTCACCATCCACAGCATATTCTCATCAATGGAAACCAGTTCATGTGGTGGTATCCAGGAGTCGATGGTGGCAAACCAGGCTGGGATGGAGCCTCCGATTTCGTGCAGGTCATCTCCTGCGTTCGCAACCACCGTCACCTGATCGCCGTTGTCATGAACACGAACAACTGGTGGACGGATATGCGCGATCTCCTCAACTGGGGCTTCGACGACTTCAACTGGATCTCCCCTTACGATGTAGACTTGCACCAGCCGATCCCATACGATGATCTCTGGAATTACTTTACCAGCGATAAGAAGGAGAACACCATCCCTACAGCAGATCATGGGCGTTACTATATCTACACCGGCTATAGTATCTCCGGGTCTATCATGCATTACTTCGATAGCCATGGCGGGCTGAAGACCTTCGGCTACCCGGTGAGCATGGTAACGGTTACTGGCAACCAGGGTATCAGCCAGAGGTTCCAGAAGAGTACAATCCAATGCAACATGAGCACGAACCAGTGCTCTACTGCGTGAGGAAAGCCACCTTATGCGCGACTTCTAATGAAGCGATTTCCATCACCATGCAAGCTTACCGGCAAATGGCCGCTTCTCCGATTTGCAGCGCTGGTTAGAGGCACTGGCGACAAAAAACTGATCGTGGTTATTGATTTTGGGGGCCTTCGAGTTGCGGCGGCTGCGAACCGGAGCCTAACTGCAGTTGTTGCTTCATGGCCTGCAACTGGGCTTCGACATTCTGTTGAGAAGCGATCTGCCGCAATTCGCGATCAAGCGGATCGTTGGAGCCGGGGCCGAGCAGGTTCTGATCGCTGAGAGTGCCAGATTCGATCAGGGCATCCATGGCGTTAGCACGAGCCTGCATGGAGAGCACCTTGTCCTGGGCACGCTGCATAGCAAGGTTCATCTCTGACATTTCCTGCGAGATGCCGGTGACAGCTTCGTTGATCTTCACCTGGGCCTGAGCAGCACCATACTGGGCCTTGACCATCTCTTTCTGAGTGCGAAAAGCCTCCACGCGGGCGGAAATGGTGCGCTCCATTGCCAGCAGCCGTTCTTCTTGCTCGCGCAACTGGGCAATCTGCTGCTCAAAGCTATTGATCTGGGTTATCAGGCCCTCTTTGCGCTGGAGGGCAAGGCGCGCGAGGTCTTCGCGATTGGCTTGCAATGCCTGCATCGCCTGTTGATCGAGCCTGCCGATCTGCTGCTGGATCTGAGCTTGCTGCATCTCTAAGCGCTTCTCATTGGTTACCACGTCGGCGATGGAGCGTTTGAGATTTTGCAATTGTTCGAGCTGCTTACTATATGAGTAATCCAGAACCTGGCCGGGGTCTTCAGCCTTATCGAGGGCGGCGTTGGCCTTGATACGGAAAAAGGTAGCGAGTCGAGAGAAAAAGCCCATGAGTGTTCCTCCTGATCTATCAGGGCGTAATGATGAACATTACTTATGAAACTTCCCAATCGTGTGGCTCGCCCTTCGAGCCAATAAATCGGCCCCTACAGGCATGGTGGGTTATTTCGTTCATGTTCATAATTTGCCCTTACAGATATTCGATGGCCTGCATACGTTCATCCTCTATAATAACACAAACGAGGAAATTGTGGGGTCTTAAAATAGGCAACATGCTATAATTAGACAGGGTAGCAGGATATATTCCAGGAGGGAAAGAGGAGAGTATCTATGCTCAGTAACCAAGGGGAACCATTGCAGGTAGATTTGCTGGCAGCATCATTGCGAGCCGATAGCGCTGACCTTAAAGCATTCATGGAAGCGCTGGCAACCAAGCTAGAAGGAGCGCTTCCCAACCAGACAAAAGTAGTACGCCAGGGCGGTATTTTCGCTAAGGAGCACCCGGTGAAGGAGATTACAGTGACGCTGGGTGATTATCAATATCGCATCAGTCGCGAGCGGCAGGGGCCGCTGGTCACGCAACGGGTGAAGGTGGTACGAGGCATTGCGCTGAAAACGGAGCAGTTGCCGATGGAGCAGTGGATTGACGAACTGGCCGAGGCATTAGCCGAGGAGGCGGCACACAGCATGCAGGCACATATTGCGCTTGAGAGATTTTTATTGCAATAGATGTGCGAGGGCGGCGCGAGCTGGGGACGAGGGCAGCGCAAGGCCCCCGCACCACATCCACGCCGCCCCTTGCCCTACGGGTACGTAATAGGAGAGAAATCAATATGCCTTTCTGGAAAAAAGTGTCGCCGGAAGAGGAGCAGCGCAGGGCGCAGGCCCAGCAGGAGGCGGAGGCAAGCCGCCGTTCCCTGGAGGCTGGCGGATTACCACTGCAGGCCCGGCGTCGATTGAGCGAAGAGACGGCGGCAGGCCATCCGCTCTTTACGAGTGATCTGAGCACGAATGAGTTCATGCTGGCGCGCAACCAGGGATACGTGGCATTGAGCCAGGTGATGGGCAGTTCGATCTATCATGTGGGCTGGCAATATACCCGTGGGTATACCTGGAACCCGCAGGAATATGAGCTTATCAATCTAAGCAATGCGCATCAACACGCGACGGAGCTTGCCATGAGCAGGCTGGCAGAGGAGGCCAGATTACTGAGAGCTCACGGCGTGATTGGGGTGCGCTTCACAAGGCGTGAATACGAGTGGGGGCAGAACTTGCTGGAATATACGGCTATCGGCACAGCGATCAAGCTTCCCAACACGCCCGTGCCGGAGCATCCTTTCCTCAGCGATCTTTCCGGCCAGGAGTTCTGGACCCTATTGCAGGCCGGATATTACCCTGTGGGGATCGCGACAGGCTACTGCGTGCATTATGTCTCCCTGGGGAGTAACTATACCGGGCAATTGAAAAGTGTCTGGTTTGGCTCTGGGGGGTATAACCAGGAGATTGTGCCGTTCACCCAGGGGTTCTATAACGCCCGGCACCTGGCTATCAGCCGTCTAGAGGCTATGGCGAGACGTTTTAATGCTATTGGTATTGTCGGGATGCATATCTTCCCGAGCCGGCGGGTCTTTGAATACGAAACGGAAAATCCTACCAGGTATTATATGGATTTGATGATAGAGTTTGCGGCTATCGGCACCGCGATCACCGCGCTGAAGCGGGATCATGTCATTCCGCCGCCGCAGCCAACGCTTACGTTTACCGATTTGCGTCCAGGGCAGCGCCCGGAAACACGCGAGTTGACAATAAGGGAATAAGGAGCCAATCATGTCGAGACAAATGCCACCACAACAACCCCAGCCTCAAGAACAGAGTAGTGATTTACCCAGCCATGCACGAGAGCGCCTCTCAATTATGCGCGGGGATGCCAAACATCACGCATTGTTTACCAGTGACCTGAGTGTGAACGAATTTTTGCTCGTTCGCGAAGCAGGATTCGATCCCGTAGGACTGGTCGTCGGTAGTTCTATTTACCATATCGGCTATCAAATGGCGGCATGGTCCCAGAATCAGGAAATGACAGTGCTGACGCAGGCCATGTATCATGCTCGCGAACTGGCAATGACGCGTATGGAGGAAGAAGCCAATGCGCTCAGCGCGGACGGCATTGTGGGTGTACGGCTAGAGGTGACGCGGCACGAATGGGGTGAAGCGCTTGCCGAATTCGTGGCCATTGGCACGGCCATTCGCTCGCGCAATGGGCAATCCTATCGCAATGTGAAGGGCATGCCATTTACTTCTGATCTGTCCGGGCAGGATTTCTGGACGCTGCTGCGGACGGGCTACCGGCCTGTAGGGATGGTGATGGGAAACTGCGTCTATCATGTTGCTCGCCAGGGCGTAGGGCAGTGGTTCAAGCAGGTTGGGCAGAATGTGGAGATGACCAATTATACGCAAGGCCTGTACGATGCCCGCGAGCTGGCGATGGAACGCATGCAGGCCGAGGCCATGAGCCTGGGAGCGCAGGGCGTGGTGGGCGCGCAAATTCACGAGCGCAATCATGGCTGGGGTTCGCACGTGATCGAGTTCTTTGCTGTAGGCACTGCAGTCGTACCGATCTCCGATACGCACGAGGTGCCTGCTCCTTCGCTATCGCTGCTACTGAATGATTGAGCAGGCTGCCTACCATTAAGAAAGACCGCTCAACGGAACTACCTGGCCTGCGTACGCAGGGCCTGGATGGTACGTTCTAATCCTTCGCGAAAGCGAACTTCTGGCTTATAGCCCAGAAGGCGCTGGGCCAGGCTTATATCGGCCAGGCTATCACGCACGTCGCCCGGGCGTGGATCGCGATACTCGGCATCCACAGCCACTCCCAGGAGTTCTCCTGCTATGCGCAGCATAGTATTGAGGGAGATACGCTCGCCACAGCCAATGTTCATAGCATGGCCAACCGCTTCAGGTGCAGTGGCAGCCAGTAAATTTGCCTGGACGACGTTCGCAATATAGGTAAAGTCGCGGGTTTGCTCTCCATCGCCGAAGACAATGGGCCGCTTCCCCTGGAGGATTGCTGTCAGGAAACGTGGAATGACCGCTGCATACTCGGAGGCAGGGTCCTGGCGAGGCCCAAAGACGTTAAAGTAGCGCAGGGCTACAGTTTCAAGCCCATAGATGTGCGCAAATACTCTACACAGGAGCTCACCTGTAAGCTTTTGCACGGCATAGGGCGACATGGGATGCGTTTGCATATCCTCGCGCTTGGGCAACGTTGGTGTATCGCCGTAGACAGACGAAGAGCTGGCGTAGACCACGCGCCGCACACCAGCATCCCGTGCTGCAAGCAGGATGTTCTGGGTGCCGTTGATATTTGTCTCCAGCGATCCAATGGGATCGGCAATGGAGCGAGGCACAGAGGCTAAGGCGCCCTGGTGCAAAACGACCTCGATGCCCTGGACTGCAACCTTGACGGCCTTAAAATCTCGTAAGTCTCCATGTATAAATTGCGCACGCCCCTGAAGCGCTAGCAGGTTGGCCTCTCTGCCTGTGGCTAAGTTATCAAACACACGCACAGATTCGCCTCGCTCAAGAAGCGCCTCAGCAATGTGGGAACCGATAAACCCTGCACCGCCGGTGACCAGATATGTTGCAGTCATTTTACCTCTAACATGCGCTGTAGCTCTACAAGCGCACGCCTCCTTTCTTTAATACTTATATCAAATCCGTTTAAAAAGGGATTCTTGGGGGCACCCCAAACCCGGCAGGAGGCCGCAGGCCCTCCTGCACCTCCCGCTTTGATCGCTTTCCCACCGGATTTGATATTACTCTATAATACTCACTTTACCAGAATTCATGAGCCAGAAACAGTGACATAGTACTCGTCAGTACGTTATACTAGTATCTGCTAGTTGAGCCTCTAAAAAGCCCGGAGGAGCCAGCCACCTGCTATTTACTTTTAAATATCTCTGGAGTATACCGTGATACTCAAACGCTTATTGAGCAGGTTAGTACAACCTGTCTTGCTTACCGGATTGGTACTTATACCTTTTTTAGCTAGCTGCTCTCTGTTTCCTGCCAGAAGCCATCCAAGAACAAATGCAACTCCTACTCCAAAGGGCATAAGAATCATCATTCCATCGTGCCATATACCACCTTGTGATTCTTTGGCGCCTGGAAAAACTCCTGGTATCCGTCCCTTTATTAGCACCTGGAGCAATATCCATCTTTTTCTGACCTTTGATTACAATATATCTAACCCTGCGGCTTCGGCCAGGAACTACGATTTTGTCTGGGGAGCCAGCGCCAACAATGTCTCCGCATTTCGTTCGGCAAACCCGAATATCTTCCTCACCTATTACATTCCCTTTTTTCGTGATGCAGGGACATTTTCGGATAGCCAACCCTATAGCCTCAGCTACTGGCAAACGACTCATCCAGACTGGATACTCTACCAATGTGACCGCCATACACCTGCCTATGAATTTGGTGACCCCAATGTACCGCTTGATTTTACCAACCCGGCTGTCGTTCAGTGGCAGGTACAGACCTATGCTGAGCCGGCTGCTGCCGGCGGGTATGACGGTATTGCAGCAGATAATCTAGGCTTCCATAACCATTCAGGTGCATGTGGGGTCTATGTGAATGGCAAGTGGGTACAACATTACAGCGGACAACTTGTCGACCCACAATGGAATGTAGACGTGATAACCTGGCTGGCCCGCATGCAACAGGCTCTCCACCATTTACAGCATCCCCTGGCTTTGATAGCGAATTTTGGACTTGGCAACCTCCCCTGGAACGACGTGCAGGTGCAACAGGTAGTGAGCCACACAGATGGTATTTTGGGTGAAGAGGGGTTCACCAACTATGGCTCAGGCTACCTGACCGATAGTGCTTGGATTCAAAAAATTCAGTTTATCGAGAGTGTACAGCAACAAGAGAAGCCATACTACATCATTGACCAATTCCATTCAGTAGGACATGCCGAAATCCAGTGGGCGCTTGCTTCTTACTTGATGTGCAAAGAACAGGCAGCAGCCTTGTACATTTCCACGGCTCAAGGATATGGAAGCGCCACCTGGTACAGCGAGTATACCGTCCCTATCGGCACTCCTTCTGGCTCGATGTACGAGGCACAAAATGTCTATTGGCGTGATTACAGTAACGGCCTGGTTATCGTTAACCCCAGCTCAACCAATACGTACATAGTTACTAACTATGCTCCTCCGGGCTATCATTTTGATGATCTGTACGGTAATCAGATTGGCCCGGCAATCACATTGCCACCTCACTCTGGTATAGTACTATTAACCAGTTCATGATTGCTCGCCACTTCTATATCGTGCTGTTACCACGTAACAACTCCCTCCGTTTCATTAAGCAGCTAGACTATGCTATACTACATAGGGGTTAATAGCCGGCCCTCTGCCAGAGGAATCCGGCTCTACGGCTGCCTCTATATTCAAAAATATATACTCAATGATGGTGGACTAAACCCATCTTTATTGCTTTATTGTTATTCTAGAGGAGAAAACGAACATGCAGCAAAGCAGGTCGGGTCTCCCCCATATAGTTCGAGATAGAAGTACCCGTAGCGCATCATCCGTGTGGAAAAGACAACTGTCTTACTGGCTTGCAGGGCTAGCGCTCCTCCTGCTTTTCACTAGCTGTAGTGGAGCCAACACGCCGAGCAAATCATCCAGGTCCGCGACGAGTACCCCTTCAAGCAGTGGGGATGAGATACGTCAATTCCCTAATACCTGGAACAATATCCACCTCTTTCTGACTTTTGACTACAATATATCCGACCCAGCCGCTATTGCCAGACACTACGATTTTGTCTGGGGAGCGAAGCCGGACCATGTTGCCGCCTTTCGCTCAGCTAACCCGGATATCTTCCTCACCTACTATATTTCCTTTTTCCGCGATACAGGGACATTTTTTGATAGCCAACCTCGTAGTTTAAGCTATTGGAAAACTACTCATCCGGACTGGATACTCTATCAATGTGATCGGGTTACACCTGCCTACGCATTTGGCGACTCAAATATACCACTCGATTTTGCCAACCCGGCTGTCGTTCAGTGGCAGGTACAGACGTATGCACAGCCAGCCAGTATGAGTGGATACAATGGTATTGCCGCAGACAATGTAAACCTGCAAAATGCATCCGGCGCTTGTGGTGTGTATAAAAACGGCCAGTGGGTACAACTCTATAGCGGGCAGCCCAACGATCCAAAATGGAAAGCAAATGTTATAGAATGGCTCGCACGCATGCAACAAGCCCTGCATAGCCTGAAGCATCCTTTAGCCCTGATATCCAATCTCACACTTGGCAGCCTGGCTCCAGACGATCCATTGCTGCAGCAGGTGTTAAGCCACATAGACGGCGTGCTGGATGAAGATGGTTTCACAGAGGCTGGTGATGCCTATCTGACCGGTACAGATTGGATACAAACCATCCAGTTTATCCAGAGCGTGCAGGCCCAGCATAAAGCCTACTATATCATCAACCAGTTTTCCTCATCAGTAGTAGATTCCGCTGAGGTCCAATGGGCCGTTGCTTCATACTTGATGGCTAAGGGGCACAGTTCAGCACTTTTTATCTCTACTGTGCAGGGCTATGGCAGCGACTTCTGGGACCCTATATACAATGCCCAGATAGGAAGCCCAAGCGG
The DNA here is from genome assembly GCA_902812455.1 of Chloroflexota bacterium. The sequence goes on from CADDZH010000037.1 coordinate 26,120, forward strand.
TTCCATGTATCAAATGCAAGGCATCTATGCCCGTAACTATAGCGGTGGCTTAAGTCTGGTCAATCCCAGTGCAGCAATCAGCTACACCGTGTCCCTCCCTTCGGGGCACCATTACGTCGATCTCTACGGGATGGCCGTTAGCGGCACTATTACTATGCCGCCTCACTCTGGTCTGGTGCTATTGACCAGCTCCTGATCGTTCGCCCTTTCTGTCATAGCCTCCTTCCCCATAGCTAACGTGGATTGAGATTTCAAGGTTCTGGCCTTCTTGCTTAGCACGAGATCATAAACTGCTATAACCCGTTTAGCTACCAGCGAACGTTCCAGGTGGGCGATATCGGCTCTGCCAGTCGTCGGTTCTGTATGTTGAAGAGTCTCTTTGAGTGCTATTGCTAATGCATTGGGGTCACTAGGACAAACCTTACAGCCTTTGGTGTGACCGATAACTTGGGATACATCTCCTACATCTGTGGAGACGATGGGCACATTGCAGGCCATTGTTTCTTTGACAATGTTAGGCGACCCTTCATAAATTGATGTGAGAAGGAGAGCATTGCACGCATTAATGTACTGGACGACTTTCGCTTGTGGCAAGCCATTAGCAACTACCAGCTCAGCAGACACTCCACTGGCCTGCAGGCGTTCAATAGTCGCCTGTGCCAGTGGAAAATTTTTTTCGGGTCGTTGTGGATCATTGCCGAAGAGGACATAGTAGCGGTTTGGATCCCAGCCTAATGAGGCACGAGCCTCTGAACGTGGAATAGGGTGAAACAACTCAAAATCAACACCGTTAGGAATGACGAACACATTCTCTTTCGGATATAAGGTAGCCTTTTTCATTTCCTCAGATTTGACAATAACTGCGTCCACATGATGACAGAGCCAGCGACTGATGTCTACAACCAACCAGCCCTTCTTACTATACACTCTATCAGCAGTCATCTCGCCTAATAGATCACCTCCCCAAAAGGAGGCAACTACTGGTGCCTTCCATTGCAAACGTGCTGCTAAGCACCATAGTCCGTAATGTCCGTGCACGATGTCAAAATGTCCCTTTAACGTCTTGACAAAAACCTGTAAAGCTCCCATAGCATAGCGCAGTGGAGCCGGTCCAGGCTTTGGATGGATAATCTCTATCTCAATACCTGTAGCAATGAGTGAGTCAATCTGACTTTTGAGAAACGTGGCATTATGTGGACAATGTTCCGTTGGATAGCTACCAGTTACCATCAAAACACGATACGGTTTCTTTGGAATCAAAGGCATGATAATCACTCCTCTTTTTCCTTATTGACGTTTAGACTATCTAGCCCGGCAGGCTTCGCGAATCCCTTAGCTCCCGTGCCGCTTTGGAGGAGCCGCGAGCCGTGAGCTGGTGCTAAGAGCCTTATGGCTCGCGGGCGCGACGCCGCGAACTCCCACCTTTGGCTCTTCGATCGCATGAATATCCTGGAAGCCAAGGGAACTGAACCATTCGATTACTTCAGCTTCGGAGTGGCACGAGTGGTAGTCCGGAGAGAGCGCATCGAACCAGGTCAGGTTGAGTTCCTTGAGTGTCCGGTCTCTGACCTTGCGTTCTTGCCACCTGGTTCTGGGGCGGAAGGGCGGCAACCGGTGGAACGCCTGGTAGAGCTTGAGCATGCCAAGCGAGAGATACGAAAAGACCCTGGCAAGGCTCATCAGGGCAGGCTCGGGCAGCCGTGTCACCTGCAGGAAGTCAAGGACATCCTTCGTGAGAGCGAATGGATTGAAGCGCTTCGCGTACACCCAGATGTAGAATGTGCCACCAGGTCTCACTAAGCTACTCAGAGAACGATGCGCCCCACGCGCATCAGGGGTATGGTGAGCTACACCGTTGCACCACACGAGGTCGAAGCAGCCAGGCTTGAACGGGGGCGCGAGGATGTTTCCCTGCACGATCTGCACGTTGGGGAGGTCGAGGCAATTGCGATAAGCATCTTCGACGGCATAGTTTATATCCATACCGACCGCGAGCGCAGCACCTTGCCTGGCCATTAGCCGCGCGATCTGGCCCGGGCCGCAACCCGCATCGAGCACGACGGCGCCCGCGAGTTCCCGGCCTGTAAAGCCGGTTGCCTCCTGGAAGTAACGCCACTCCTCGTCCATTGACCGGCCGAAGACGGTGTCAGACTCAAGCCGCCCCTGCAGATGTTCCTTCCATTCGAAGCCGAATGTCTGTGCAACGTGCTCGAGTCCGTCCATCGCCTCGTTCATCCGAGGCACCCCGCCTCTCACCGAGTACTCCGCAGCACAGGCGGCGCATCGCAAGATGCCTGACACGATCTCTTCGCCGTCCACCTCGGAGGCTACGAGGGCAAGATCGCCCCTGCAGCGAGGACATGCCAGGTACTGAAGAACGACTTCACGCAAGGCTTGATCCCTCCTTTCCTCTCTCAAAAACAGGCATTATATGTGTAATCAATACCGATCTACACCAGCAATAATTACGTAAGTAGAGTAACATACGCTGCTACGCTCCTTTTCATCAACGAGCCTACCGGTTACTTGTTATATACGCCGGTGCGGTCTGCTCAATATGCATGGGCGGCTTATCCATATAGATCTGGAACCATAGCTCGAGACAGAGTAAGGCCCAGATTGCTTCGCTGTAGTTCACGAGCCTGGTGGTGTTGTGCGCCTGCAGCACGCTCCGAATGTAATCTGGATTGAAGATGCCGCGCTGGCGCGCTCGCGGTGAATCGAGCAGCTCATAGGCATAGTCAATCAGTTCGCGACGGAACCAGTGCTTGATAGGCACCCCAAAGCCCTGCTTGCGGCGTGTTAAAATCTCGGGAGGCAGCATATCCGCGGCGACCTTCTTCAGCAGGTACTTCAATGTATCGTTACGCGTGCGGATGCTCGAGGGCAGTGACGCAACATATTCGGCCAGATATTGATCGAGCAGCGGAGCTCGCGTCTCCAGGGAGTTGAGCATGCTGGCCTTATCGACCTTCACCAAAATATCATCGGTCAGGTATACCTGTACATCGGTATACTGCTGCTGCGCCGTTACATCGAGGTCTGAGACTTCGCGGAAGACACTGATGAGGCGTTCATAAGGATCATGGTCGCGTAGCAGGGCAAAGTATTCGGGGGAATACAGCGAGGAACGCGAGCCAGGAGGGAAGATTACTGCTGCATGCGTACAGCGGGTGGCCAGATCCTTGCGCAAGCTGCTGAGGCGGTTTTTGCCGCGCATGCCGTCGGGCATGAGCATAGCTGCATACCCAAGCAGGAAGCGCATGAATCCTGGAATGCGGCGGATTGTCAATTCGCGCTGGTAGGTTGTGTAGCCACCAAAGATCTCATCGCCTCCATCGCCGCTAAGAACGACAGTGACATGTTCACGTGCTAACTTTGAGACATAGTAGGTGGGCAGCATCGATGAATCGGCGAAGGGTTCGTCATAGGCCCAGACCAGTTGCGGCAGCACCGATACAAGCTCTGGCCGGACAAAGAATTCGTGATGATCGGTCCCGAAGTGCTTTGCTACTTGCCGGGCATAGGGAAGCTCACTGTAGTCGTCCTCCTCAAAACCGATGGAAAACGTCTTGACCGGCTGCGACATCATCGAACTCATCAGCCCTACCACAACGCTCGAATCGACCCCACCACTGAGAAACGCGCCTAATGGCACTTCGCTCATCAAGCGGACTTGCACGGCTTCTTTCAAAAGCGCGCGTGTCCGCTCAATGGCTGTGGCTTCATCGTCCTGGCAGGTTGGCCTGAAGGAAAGGTGCCAGTAGCGTTTCGTGCTGATCTGCCCATCTTCGTAGATCAAGATATGGGCTGCAGGAACCTTTGAGACGTCCTTGAAGATGGTATGCGGGGTAGGAACCCAGCGATATGCCAGGTACTCATCGAGGGCAATGGGATTGACTTCACGGGGGATATTCGCCTCGAGGATGGATTTGATTTCAGAGCCAAAGATCAATCTCTGCCCGTCCCAGTAGTAATTAAGTGGCTTCTTACCAAAGCGGTCGCGGGCAGCGAGTAGGCGCTGGCGTTTTCTATCCCAGAGAGCAAAAGTGAACATGCCACGCAGGTGCTTGACGCAGTCATCGCCATACTCCTCGTAAGCATGCACGATGGTCTCGGTATCGCTATTCGTGCGAAAGTGATGGCCACGCGCCCGCAGTTCTTCCTTCAACTCCAGGTAATTATAGATTTCTCCATTGAAGACCACAAGGACGCTCTCGTCTTCGTTAAAAATAGGTTGATGGCCACCGGCCAGGTCAATAATCGAGAGACGGCGCATACCCAGCGCTACCCCATCACCTACCCACACTCCCTGATCGTCTGGCCCACGATGACGAATGACCTTGCACATGCTATCTATAAGCTGCTCCGCATCGTCACGGCTGCGCTGTGTGTCAATAAATCCGGCTATTCCGCACATGGTACTTCATCCTTTCGCATATCTACGATAATTGCTGCCTGGCGACAGAGGATGCTTTATCCTCTTCGTCCTGATAGAGATGATTTGTGATGCTTTGATAGAGGTCTACATATCTATCCATAACTTGCTCAAGTGAATAGTGTCTTTCGATCGTCTCGCGGGCGGCGCGCCCATACTTCTGAACCAGCAGTGGATCACGCAGGAGGGTAAGAAGTGCCTGTGCCATACCCTCATAGTCTTCGGATTCGACAAGCAGGCCATTGACCCCATGCTGGATGATATCCTCGCTGCCGCTCACGCGCGTGGCCACGCAAGGCATTCCGCATGCCATGGCCTCCAGGACGGCATTGGGCATGCCTTCCCAGCGCGAGGGGAGCACTGCTATACTGCCTCGATAGAGTTGCCCCCGTACATCGCTCTGAACACCGGTAAATTCGACGCTCTCTGCGATACCGAGCACCTCCGCCATTTGCTCAAGCTGTGCCTGCAGAGAACCACGTCCCACAATGATCAGCCGCGCCTGTGGGGCTTGCTGGTGTACTAAGCGCCATGCGTGAAGAAGGACATCGATGCCTTTCTCGTAGCGCATCCCCGAAACGCAGATGACGACCTCCGCTCGCTCATCGAGAGTAGGATCAGCAGGAGCAGGAGTGAAATGCGAGATGTCTACCCCGTTAGGAATCAACTGTGTACCGGGCAGGTCAAAGTTGTATTCAGCAAGGGAGGCTCTCATACGTGAGCTGAGCACAACCACTACGGCATTTATGCTCTGAAGCAAAGAGCGTGCCAACCGTACAACAGGTTTCCCTATGCGCGCTAACGTCTCTATATCGCTACCAACATACACTCGCCCATTGGCCTGTAGTCGTCCATCGACTTGCAGCCATGCCGTAGAGGCATCGAGCGATCCTGCAAGTAGTGATGCCCTGTCGTATGACTTTGCAACCTTCCCTGAGCCTGCGGAGCGCACCGCAATAACCAGCCGTTTGCCCGCCAGCCGGCAGACGAGAGCCGCCAGCAGCGCTATTGGGCTGAGGTTATAGACGTGTAAGATATCGTAGCGCTTGCGATATCTCCATAGCGTCCAGCCCATAACCAGTAGAGCTGCCAGGTACAATAGTTTTTGCAGTGCCCTGGGGCGCTTCCAGCGATCGATCAGCAGCCTGCCAGCCACACGGGTAACCGGCACGCCTTCAATCATCTCACGCGGCGACCATTCGCCACGATGACGGAATGTAATGACAATTGTCTCATAGCCCCTCTTCTGCAAGCAACGGCTCTGCATTAAAGCCTGGTTCTCAGCCCCGCCAACTGATGGAATAAAGGCAGCAATAACGATGCAAATACGTGGCCTGCTCATTCAATTCCTCCTTCCTTCCAGTGCAAGGGGCAAAACATCTTTCCTGGCGGTGAGAAGATGGCGGTAGAGTTCCAGGCACTGTTCGACAATGGTCCTCAGTTGATAATGACGCAGGACTGTGGCCCGTGCCTCGCGGCCCAGCCGTTGAGCGAGATCGCTATCCTCTATGATGCGGCGCAAGGCCTGGGCCATCTCGGCTGGTTGCTCCGGTTCCACCAGTAGCCCATTGACGCCATCGCTGATGGCGTCTTCGCTGCCGCTCACGCGCGTGGCCACGCAAGGCAGGCCGCACGCCATCGCCTCCAGTAAGGCGTTGGACATGCCCTCCCAGCGAGAGGGCATGACGAAAGCCCAGGATTGTTGTAGAAGATCAACCACATCCGTGCGCAATCCCAGAAACTCTACGCTGTCCTGGATGCCCAGCCCTGTCACAATGCGCTCCATCTGCGTCCTGTACACGCCATCGCCAACTATGTAGAGCCTCGGTCTCAGATGTGCGCGCCATTCAGCAGGTTCATGCATCATCCTGCCCCAGGCGTGCAGGAGCACATCGACCCCCTTGGCATAATCCAGGCGCACTACACAGATGATATCGCGCTCCGGTTTTGCTGGATCGGGCCGGCATTCGAGAGCCGGCTGGAACTTCTCTGTATCGACGCTCCCGGAAATGTGAACAATGCGATCGGCACGAAATCCATGCGAGGTGAGATAAGAGCGACTGCGGGTACTTAGAATCTGGTAGAATGCATCAGACTTGCGTAGGAAGTGTAACATCAGCTTGCCCAATGGCAATTGAGGAAAATGGGCAAGGTCACCCGCACCTGCCACCCAGTCCTCAGAATCGACTGTCAGGAAGGACGTTTCGGTCAAAGTATCAGTCATCAGCCTCGCTCCGTGCTCAAGCTGCTTCAGTTGCGCCTCACCTGGCCCTGCGCACTGGACGCTCAGTATCACTGGCTTATGGAGGAGCTGGCCGGCGAAGGCAGCCGCCGGTGACAACTGGAGGGCATGAATCACGTCATAGGAGTGACGCAGTCGCCAGAGCGCCAGGCATAATGCGAAGAAGATCGGCAAATGCCCGAGCCTGCCCAGGCGTAGTCGTCCCCCGCGCTTATATAGTCCGCCTACACGTATAACCGGTAGACCGTCAAGTGTTTCTCTTGGCTTCCAGCGCTTATCGTGTCGCAGTGTGACCACAATCACGTCGTGTCCAAGAGCCTGGAGCTGGCGTGCCTGTTTCTCCGCCCGCACCTCCGCTCCACCAACGAAAGGCGAGAACATAAAGGAAACGAAACAGACGCGTATACGTTCTTCCACAAGAACTCTCCTTACCAATCTATCTTCTTTCGCTGCGCAGGCCAGTTGCAAGCACTCCCTCTCTATCTTGTCTCGGTATTGCCGGTAGCCGTGGCTGCGTGGCATCATCATCAATAAAGGCTTCTTCTTCGTCTGGTTTGGCCGGTTGCTTCAGTGTGGGCCAGCAGAAAGCAAAAGGCAGCGCCATAATAATCCAGAAGTAAATACCGATTCCCTGGTTCCAGATCTCATTAGAATCGATGGATTGTATCAGGATGCTGATAAAGATTGCCACTGCTACCGCAAACAGCGCACGCTGTTCGCCATTCGTTCTGCGTACCCCTCTGATCAAGTCGCTGGCCAGCGCAGCAAGAGCCAATACAAGCAAGGTCAGCCCAATGATGCCATGGTCATACAGGGTGCCCAGGAAGAGGTCATGCGGAGCAGCCCCGATTACACCTCCTCCAAAGCCTACGCGTAGATTAGTCAATAAGATGTTGGCAGCGCCAAGCCCGTTGCCCAGCAGTTGTGTTGGGTCAAAATGGCTGAGTAGCGCTTGCCAGAGGTAGGTACGCCCGTTGAGCGTCGTAACATCCCCATTGAAGAAGCGATCGAATATGGGTATATCGGCTACTAAAAGTATGAGGGCTATACTACCTGCCAGCGCTAAAATGCCGCCGAGTAGGCCAATCTTCATCCTCCTGGAGGGCAGGAAGAGGATCATGACGATAAGGCTCACAGGAACACTGATCAAAGCAGCACGTGTGAAGGTCAGCCCGAGTGTTAGCAGGAAGATGAGAACCAGCGCTCCGATACCGGCTCGCTTGAGACCGTGAAGCGTGAAGGCGCGATAGATGGCAAGAGGAATGGTCATAGAGAGAAAGAAAGCCAGGACTGTTGGCGCCGCACCAAAAATTGAGCCGATACGGTAGAGCGAGGTGGCAGCATCGGTTACCCCATTCTGTTTCGTTATGTACCCATAGATACCATAGAGCGAGATGAAGGCAGAAATGAGCAGGATAGCATCGATAAGCCCCATCAGGTGCCGTCTTGTAGTGAGCACATTAATAACCAGTATGCCCACCGCCGCATAATCCAGCAGGAGCAGCCAGCTTATCAAGAATTGTTGTAGGCCAATGGGAGAAATGCCAATGCCGAAAAATATCCATATGATATAGATCAAGAAAAAGGCCAGCGAGGGCATGCGCCGGAATGTTTGCTTGACCGGCATGCAAGCCATCAAGAGCAGGGTGGGAACTGTCAGGGCCGTATCAAGGTTGTCGCTCTGGAAGATTGCCACCGCCGAGCCGATGAACACATCGAGCATCACCCAGGCGATCAGCAGCGCATAGCGGTAGCGCAGGAAGGCCAGCACAATGAGCGACCCGAAGGCGGCGCGCAGGGTATAGACGCTATTCTGCAAGACGCCATAGATGCCGGTGGCAAAGACTACCAGCATCACGCCGAGACGTATGATCTGTTTACGTAGCCGGTAGGAAATGCCGGGCAAGGGGCGGTATCCATTATTCCACCACGCCGCCAGCCCCACGTAGGCCGGACCCGGGCCTATCTTCCAGAGCACATTGAGTAGCTCCTGTGGAGGCGTCAAAAGATTGAGCTTACCAATCATGCGTTGGAGGATAAAGAAAAGGATGATCATGGTACAAAAGTAGACTGCCGAGGTCGCTAACGCGATGCCGGCGCTCTGCCAGAGGCGAGCAAAAATATAGTCAAAAATGGCATTGGCCACTACGCTAAACATGGTGACACCCATGAGCACCCTGGTTTTGCCAAGAGCGCTGAAGGCCCTTGATGTGATAAAGCCAAGGGCCATGGGCGTCAGGCCTACCACGAAGCCGATCAGCGTAATGGCAGTACGATCCGTATCGGCAGCGGTAAAGGCCCCACGCTGAAAGAGGATTTGCACGATGGGGTGCGCCAGCACCAGCATGAAAGCAGTCAGGACAATGGTGCCCCCGCCTACAATCCACAAGTAGAGGTGCAGCGTATGCTTGAAGGACCTCATATCATTGGCAGAAGCCTGTCGTGAGAGGTAGGGCAGAGCGGCGCGTCCGACGGCAACAAAAATGACGCCTGTAGGCACACTGATGAGCTTCATCGCGTAACTCAGGGCCGAAATACTGCCAGCAGAGAGGTATGAAGCAAATATCTGATCAACCAGCGGACTGGCCTGGCTGATCAATGCGCCAAGAAATACCGGCCATGCGGCTATGGCAATGGCGCTGATGGCAGGGTTACGCCAGTTCATGGCGAGCCGGTAGCTAAGCCCCGCGCGCTTTGCCCGCAAGAAAACGATAGAAAGTTGCAGGCAGAGACCTACTAGCGTCCCTATGCAAAGTATGACGACTCCCTGCGATTTGCCGAGCAGCAAGACAAACGTAGCAGCCGTGAGTGGTACCAGTAACCCAGCGTATGCGGGCCAGCCAAACTGGCCTTCTGTATTGAGAACACATTCCAGGAAGCTTACCACCACCATCAACAGGAGCGCTGGAAAGATAAACGGGGCCAGGCCTACAGCAAGTCCTGCTCGACCCGGATCCAACGCCGGGGCAGAGAGGAAAATCAATTGACGGCGAAAGATGAGCATGAGCACTGTGAAAAGCGCTGTCCCCAGGAGTAACATATTCAGCAGTGTACTGATGAGTATGGAAGCCTGCTCTCTTCCCTCCGAGCGCACTCGTGCATAGACCGGGATGACAGAAGCCTCAAGAGCAGCGCCTCCTAATGAAGCTATCAGTGTAGGCAATGAGGCGGCGACAAAATAGGCATCCATTGTCGCTCCTGCCCCAAAGCGCCCGGTCACCACGATCTGGTTCACCATACCCATTATGCGGATCAGGAGGGCTGCAGAGGCAATGCTCAGTAAGGCCCGGAAAATCTGCCTATGGGTCGTTTTAAGACGCACTGCTATCAGTTGAGCACTGGTAGTGCTTAGATTGCCAAAAGGCCGGGACATCTCTTAATATACCTTTTTAGAGTCGAAAAATTTTTTCATGGTTGTAGCCATCCGTCATATTGCGGGTATCCACAATGCAGCGCGCTTCACGTATAATCCAGCCAATATCGTAATAACTGTGGTCCGTGACGATAACGACACAGTCTGCGGCTTGCAACAAGCCGCTACTGAGCGATTGTGAGTACAGGGTACAATTGCGAACCGTCAGGGAAGGTATATACTCATCGTTATAGATGACTACCGCCTTGCGGGCCAGCAACTCCTGGATAATGTCGATGGCAGGAGATTCACGCACATCACCCACATTGCGCTTGTAGGCAACACCGAGGACGAGCACAGTCGCACCATTGAAACAGCGGCGCTGCTCATTCAGCGCTTCACTGATCTTATTCACCACATAACGTGGCATGCTGCTATTGATCTCTGCCGCCAGTTCAATGAAGCGCGCTGTGTAATCAAGGGTTTTGAGTTTCCAGGAAAGATAGTGTGGATCGATCGGAATACAATGCCCACCCAGGCCTGGACCCGGCAGAAAGCGCATGAAACCAAAGGGCTTGGTTGCTGCTGCATCAATGACTTCCCATACATCGATGGAGAGCTTGTCACAAATAATAGCGATTTCATTGACCAGGCCGATGTTGACGGCACGGAAGGTGTTCTCCAGAAGCTTGGCCATTTCGGCGACCCGCGTGGAGGAAACGGGCACCACTTTCTCGATGGCTGCTTCATAGTAGGCCTGGGCAAGCTCCGTACAGGCAGGCGTGATGCCACCCACGACTTTAGGTGTGGTACGTGTGTCAAAATGGGGATTGCCGGGATCAATGCGCTCTGGCGAAAAGGCCAGGAAGAAATCAACGCCTACTTTCAAGCCGGTAGACTCGAGTTCCGGCAGCAGCACTTCATCTGTCGTACCGGGATAGGTGGTGCTTTCAAGTACTACCAGTTGACCGGCATGCAGGTGCGCTCTTACCTGCTGGGTGGCCGAGAGTATGTACGAGATATCAGGATCGCGTGTCTTGCGCAAAGGAGTGGGAACGCAGATGCTGATGGCATCGATGTCATCCAGCGCAGCATAATCGCTGGTAAAACATATGCGCCCGGCATCGATGAGTTCCTGTAATGTCCCACTCGAAATATCAGGGATATAGCTCTCACCGCGATTGGCTGCAGCGATTTTTTGCTGGTCCGTGTCAATACCGGTGACATGGAAGCCAGCTTCTGCGAAAGTAGTGGCGAGTGGTAAACCCACGTAGCCGAGGCCAATGATCGCTACACGCAAAGAGCGTGAAGAAATTTTTTCTTGTAATAAGTGATTCATGGATTCTCCCGTCGCACATTATCGTTCAGCAGCCTTTATCTTTATGCTTTTTCACCGCTATCCTTTTGTTTGCGAGTGACAGTGACTGTGACATCCGGATTGGCCCCGTCGCTCAAAGGATGTGTATCAGGGATACTGATATCCTCGCTCTCTAGAGGAGGTGTGCGAGGAGGCGCAAGAGGCATTGGCAAACTGGAGCTTGTTTGGATTTGCTGCGTCTCGCTCAGATACTGGCGAAGTTCGCCTAAGTCTAGCCAGTTGCTCCTGTTGAGGACCATCCCTAGTGTTGTGGTGCGCGTCTTATTCAAGAGTTGCCTGGCGCGTACCAGCGCCTTACGGGGTGTTTTAGCAGCATCAATAACCAGCACGGTGGTTTGAATATATGAAGCCAGAATCTGGGAGTCTGCCACAGGCAGCAAAGCAGGAGTGTCGAAAATAACATAATCGAATTGGGGCATTTTTTGCAGGTAGCTAAAGAGCTGGTGAGCTAATGACGATTGCAACTGCTCTGCAGGGTTGAAAGGAGTTTCGCCTGCCGTCAACACACGCAAGGTTGGCGTATCGGTTGGCTGGTCATTCAGCTCTTGCTCGAGCTGCATCCACGATTCCGTAAAGACACTTGTCAGCCCGCGTTGATTTTCAAGTTGAAAGTAATGATGTAACATGGGGCGGCGCAGGTTAGCATCCACGAGCAGCACGCGTTTTCCCGCCATGGCTAAGAGAGAGGCGAGATTAGCGGCAACAGTTGTCTTGCCCTCACCTGTGAAGGCACTTGTGATCATTACTCCTTTGATGAAAGGTTTCATGGCCTGCGCCGCATTTAACCTGGCGCAAAGGATACGACATTGTTCGGCTAAGGTGCTTGCCTCGCCAGCAATTTCTCTGCTCTCTCTTTTCGAGAGTTTGGGAATAATGGTCAGGGGATCCAGACCCAGGAGCTCTTGCACCTCTTCAGGACTCTTCGGGCGATCATCGAGCCATTCAAAGATAACAATCAAAGCCAGAGCAAGACCAAGGCCAACTAATGCGCCCAGCAGGGCATTCGTTGACGGTTTGGGGCTGGCGGGGGCCGTAGGCACCTGGGCTGGTAAAACCTGGACGGCAGCCGGGGGAAGATGCGTATTTACATAATATGCAAAGCTCTGACCAACCTCGTTAGCAAGCTGTGTTGCCAACTGGGGATCAGTACTCGTGACATCGAGTTCGATGATTTGTGTGTTGGACTGGGGCTTCACAGAGATCATCCCGCTGAGCTGCTCCTCTGTCAGCCCTTTATGTTGTGCTGCGACGGGATCGAGCACGACATGATTGGTGAGCAGCGTGGCATATGTTTGTAAAGCTGCCAGGCTGGCAGAGGTGCTTTCATAGGGCGCTGTGGCGGATGAACCCATAGTCAGGACAAGAAAGGCAGAAGCTTGATAGCGGGGATGCATCAGCTTACTGACAGCATAGGCTCCCACACTGCATAGGACTACCCCAAGTATGATCACCCATAGCCAGCGTTTAGCAAGCAATATATAGCGATTTAGCGGACTATGCATGTTGAAAAACCATCCTTAGTAGTTTTGAGGCCATAAACGATAAAGTTCAGATTCACCTCTGTTATGATGCATTTGACATAGTAACCTATCGTACATTACCACTACAACACGTCTCTACCTTACCCCTCAAAATTACGGCCTTTCCTATAAGAATCTGGTTTTTGACAACGTTGAGATGCAGTTGCGAAAGATATACCCCGGTGTATATTCCTCGCCTCCTGCTCGTTTCGTGCGGGAGAATTACTCTTACACGAATTTCTCAAGAGCATCACTGATTCTTTACCATCTTGAACATAGTATCAGCACACTCGGATGATACCCTCATAATGAACTTTTACAAATTCATGAGGGAATTGTGAGGGATTGCCCTTGAGCCGATGAAGAGGTAAGAAACGATGCTCTCCATGCTAGAGCGACTTATCGATGCGGAATTAGAGCGAACTATCAGGCAGGAGAAAAAGCCGTGAAAATCAATCGCGCTCATGTCATTCGGTTGAATCCGACCTCTGAGCAAGAGCTGTACTTTCGCAAGGCGTGCGGGGTCGCCCGTCATGCCTACAATTGGGCATTGGCCCGTTGGAAAGAGGCGCGAGCAGAGGGCAAGCGGGTGAAGATCAAAGACTTGAAGGCCGAATACAACCGGATTAAGGGTGAGCAATTCCTCTGGGTCTACGAAGTCACGAAATGCGCTCCTGAACAGGCGTTTTCCGACCTCAATCGAGCTTTTGCCAACTACTGGCGTATGAAGAGGGAAGGGACACAACCCAAACTGAAGAAGCCTCGCAAGGATGGGGAAGAGGCGGGCTTTCCGCACTTCAAGAGCAAAAAGCGTGACCGCTTGAGCTTCTATCTTGCCAACGATAAGTTTTCGGTTCATGGGCATACCCTGCATGTTCCGAAGCTGGGTGAGGTCAACATGACCGAGGAATTGCGTTTCGGTGGCAAGATCATGAGTGCTACTATTTCCTATCGTGCGGGCTGGTGGTTCGTCTCCATCGCAGTCGAGATGGAGTACGAGATACCAACCCATAGCGGTGGATCTGTTGGAATAGACCTGGGCATTAAGGCCCTAGCAACCCTAAGCTCTGGCGAGAAGTTTGAGAACCAAAAACACTATCGCCAGAACTTAGGACGCATCAAGGGCTTGAGCAAAGGCTTATCCCGCAAGCGAGAGGGGAGTCAGAACTGGTGGAAGAACGTCAAGAAGTTGGCACGGGCACATTATCGTGTTGCCTACCAACGGCAGGATGCGCTCCATAAGATGACTACCCATGTCACCCGAACCTATGCACTCATCGGACTAGAAGACCTCAACGCGAAAGGAATGCGCACTAATCATCCTCTGGCCCAGGCAGTCAGTGATGTGAGTTTCTTTGAGGTCAAGCGGCAATTCATCTACAAGGCAGAGCAGCAAGGAGGATATGTCCAAGTACTAGACCGTTGGTATGCCTCTAGTAAGACCTGCTCAGGATGTGGATGGGTCAAGCAAGACCTCGATCTTGCTGATCGAACCTTCCGCTGCAAGTACTGCGGGCTAGTTCTTGATCGTGACTTGAATGCCGCCATCAATATTGAGCAAGAAACTCTCCGTTTGGTGACGGACGTGCCGGGAGTGGCTTCCTCGGCACGCAAATTCGCCTGTGGAGCGGGAAGCTCTGGTATGGTAGAGATACCATATGAAACTTTCTGCGATGAAGCAGGTACAAGGATGTTGTAATACGTTTTACTACATTTAAGAAAGCAGAACTTCATGCGTAAGCGCCTTTTGACGTTTATTGCAGCATGTTTCTACTACAGTGGGCTGGTGAAGCTAGCCCGCTGGTGGATACGCCAGCGGGGGCGGCATCTGGTTATCCTCAATTATCATTGTGCGGCCGGAGGAGACTTGCGCCGGCACCTGCTCTACCTGCGCCGCCACTACCGTATCCTCCATCTTGAGGCAGCGCTGGAAGAACTCTACACGCCATACAAGAAGGGAAATCGGTTGCATGATCGACGAACGCCGCTGGTGATCACGTTCGATGATGGATACCGCGATAACTATACACACGCCTTTGCGCTCGCACATGAGCTCCAAATGCCTTTCACTATCTTTCTTGTTCCAGGCTATATAGAGAGCGGCGATTATTTCTGGTGGCGAGAGGGCAATCGCCTGGTATCATACACGCAGGTGAGGGAAGCAACGATTGATGGGCGTACCTACCACCTGGATCAAGCGGAAGAGCGAAATAGACTGGCAGAAGTAATCCTGGCTCGTGTATGCCAGGCCCCGTCAGTTGGCGAACGTGAAACATTCCTTGCGTCCGTGCGTAAGGCGCTGCCAGCGCCTTCACCGGTGTCCCCAGAAGAGGAGCCTATGCTTCCTCTCACCTGGGCCGAGGTGAAAGAGATGGGAGAAAGTGGCTGGGTCTCGTTCGGCGCTCACACGATGCATCATCCTGTTCTGGCATATCTGGCCGATCCTGCAGAGGTGCAGCGCGAAGTGGAACAGTGTCGCGAAGTGCTCGAGCAAAAATTAGGACACCCTGTTCGTACGTTTGCCTACCCTATTGGGCAGTTCCAGCATATTGGCGGCCATGCTATCCACGCCGTGCAGCAAGCAGGATATGAGTGGGCGCTCACAACAAGATATGGATTCAACACGCCGCATAGCAATCGCTACCTCCTGCGGCGTATCGAGGCGGATGTAAGCCAGCACTGGCTGGTGCTGGCTGCAGAGGCAGCAGGTCTATGGGGCCTTTTCTCGTGGCTGCGCTGGGTGTTTACGATGCGAAAAAATTTGTATAAGTAATCAAAATGTATGTATCCTAGCCATACTTAAGTAGAAGGTCCACGATCTAAGGAGATATTATGAGAGAAGCAGCATTACAATATCTTGCCTGTCCTACTTGTCATAGTGATCTTGTTATTAGTTCAGTGGAAAAGCGTAGGGGAGAAATCCTGGAAACAGCGCAATTGACTTGTGAGGGTTGCCAGGAAAACTATCCAATCGTTCGATGCATTCCTCGCTTCGTATCAAACGAAAATTATGCCTCCAGTTTCGGATATGAATGGACAGCGCATGCCAGAACCCAATACGATAGCTATAGCGGCGTGAACGTGTCCGAAAAGCGGTTCTTTGAAGAAACGGGCTGGCCCAGAGATTTATCGGGCGAAGTGATTTTAGAAGTGGGAAGTGGTTTGGGAAGATTTACAGAGCAAGCTGCCTCAACAAATGCATTTGTCGTCTCCCTGGACTACAGCAATGCAGTCGAAGCCAACTATGCGTCGAACGGTGCGAGAGAGAATGTTTTGATTGTGCAGGCTGATATCTATGCCATGTCTTTCAGATGGGGTATTTTGACAAAGTGTTCTGCTTTGGTATGCTGCAGCACACTCCTGATGTGCATAAAGCATTTCTCGCCCTGCCCCCATTCTTGAAGCCCAATGGCGAACTTGTGGTAGATGTGTACAAAAAGACCTTCTTTAGCACATACCTTTCCACCAAGTATTATATGCGCAGTTTAACAAGAAATTTCGAAGTGGTTCCAGGAAGCGGGAATGACTGATGTTGTGGTTCGCTATGGCTATAACGGTATTGAAGGGCACGGCAAGAAGTCAATACCTGTGGAGTAAGATCCTCGAATTGGCAACCGGCCATCCCAAATTACACCGCTTTCCAGATCTGCACGGTCGTGTCATCGCTGGCTGAGGCGATGAATGTACCATCGGGTGACCAGGCCACTGCCCTCACAATAGCGGCATGCCCACGATAGGTGTAGACATGACTGCCATCCTTCGCATTCCAGTTTTGCACTGTCATGTCGTCGCCAGCCGAGCTGATGCGTATGCCATTGGGCGACCAGGCGACAGTTCTTACGGCAGAGGAATGTCCTTGATAAGTATAGAGGCGACGAAAATTGATGGCATTCCAAACCTGCACGGTTGTATCGATACTTCCCGAGACGATGCTCTTGCTATCGGGTGACCAGGCGACAGTCGATACGGCGGCAGTATGCCCACGATAGATGTAGATCTCGCTGCCATCGCCTGCATCCCACAACTGCACCGTTTTATCACCACTGGCCGAGGCGATACGCGAGCCATCGGGCGCCCAGGCCAGCGCAGACACAAACCCAAGCTGATTGCCAACATGTCCACGGTAGGTATAGAGC
>CADDZH010000038.1 GCA_902812455.1 Chloroflexota bacterium
GCTGTCCACCCTGGATCAGGTAAGTGATCGTGACGCTGGCTGTCTGGCTGCTGCTGGGATTTTCCAGCGTGAGGAATTCCTGGAAGCCGCCGCCCACGCTGCCCTCGGCAAAGTACCACTGCGTTTTAGCAGGAGTTGGCGTGCGCTGCCCGTTGAGCGAGACCAGATCTGCTGCCAGATTGGCTGCATTATAGCTGCCCAGCCCGGTTGCCAGGTCGTAATTGGCAGTGGCAGGATAGAGGCCACCTCCGTCACCATTGTAATCATTGTTGCCGCTGGTGATATCGTGGAAATCATTGCTGTATTTTGTGGAATTACTGGCAATCTGGTAGAGCAGGGGATTCACAAAGCCCATGTTGAAGCCCCCACTTTTCACCGACTCCTCGTTTGTCATCGCCATCATCGCCGCCCACCTCGGCGCCGCCGCCGACGTGCCCCCAACGGGGAACCAGGGCGAACTACTGCTGCAGCCGGCAGCGGCGACTGTGCAGTAGATCAGGTAGCCCTCGTAGGGATCGGCATTGAGCGAGACATCGGGCACCTCGCGGCATGTCTGGCCCTGAGGCGCATTGCAGGTTGTACCAGTGCTGTACTGGTTTTGCACGCCAGGCCCTGCCTGCCAGGTAGGCATCGTCCAGTACTGGCTGATGCCGCCGCCGGATGCTCCCCCCTGGTAATTCCCATTGGCAGGATTGTTCCACGTCACTTCACTGCCGTAAGAGCCGCCCTGGTTAGCTGTAGTAAGAGTGGTACCCCCAACGCCAGTTACATATGGCTGCGCGGCAGGATCCCCCGCATTGAGCATTGGGTTGTTAGAACTGGCTATGCACCCCGAACTGCCAGTATCGCCGGAAGCTGCAAAGATGCTCTGGCCCTGGGCTGCGGCAATAGCAAAGAGGCTATTCTCATATGATGCCTCAGCAGAACCCAGATCATTTTCGCACTCCCCCCAGCTAGTGCTGACTACCGCAGGGTCATCCTGGATAATCTGCGCCCATTCATCATTGTAGCCCTGGAAGCCACTATCGCTATTGGGAGCTTCATATATTCTGAGCTGGCCAAGCTGGGGAGCCGCGCTCAATACCAGCTCGGCATCCAGCTCGACCTCAATAGGCCCATCATCAGGATACGTTGGAGGTGGAGGGCCACCATCAACGAGGATGGTATAAATTGGCGTGTGGCTGTGACCATAGCAGCTTTCATAGGCCGTGAGGTCGCTCATCTGGAAGCTATCCAGCTCAAAGAGTGCGACGGTCTGGCCCTCGCCATGATAGCCAGCATTGTAGAGCCCATTCAGGTTATACGCGGCTGCTATCTGGCTGGGAATGTAGTAGCCAGTTCCATACCCAGGGCAAAAGACAGTGTTCGGGGTGATGCTGGACCCGTTAATGGCCGGGCGATGTGGAGCAATAGGAATGGGCGGGTGATGCCAGTGCACAGCATTGCTCAGCCCGCTGATAACCTGGACTGCAGGGGCGAGGGCTGCTGGCAGTAGAGGATCGCTGGCGTTGGCATAGAACGATTGGCCATTGGGAGCTTTGTAATTATTGATCTGGACGTGAAAGACTTGCTCTGCCAGGCCAACTGTGCCTGTGAAATCAATCAGCAGGCGATGCTTGTAGGTATGGGTAACCGTAAAGCCTGAGTTTTGCAGGTAGTTCACAAATGCATCCTGCGTGGCCTGCGCCGGAGAAAAGACGCTAATGACCTGCGCAGGCGTCAGGTAGCGATGATAGTTGGCCGATTTGGGATTGGTGATATCTTTGACATACCCTTCGAGCGCGCTGGCATTGCGCGGGCGCAGGCCAATAGATAAAGCGAGTGCCTGGTTTGGGTCGGCAGGCCCGATCAATGTGCTGCGTTTCACCAGTTGTGGCACGGTTCCACGTACCGGTACCGGTGCGCTTGCCGGCGCCGCATGCACAAAATCGCTCAAATAGAGCGCCAGGCTTCCGCCAATGAGCACAAGAGCGATCAATGGCAGGATCAATACTGGATGGATCATATACCGCTTGCGAGAATTGTTCCGAAAAGGCAATAATGGTAATGACATGAATGACTACCTTCTTTCTTTAATAAATCAATATAGGTTGTTTTCAATCCCTCAAGCGGGCTGTTGGCTGCTTCAGAGCATCTTAGTATCATTCCATATCCACTATACACACCCTCACATAACAGAGCTTTAGTTTCAATCCCTCAAGCGGGCTACCGGCTGTCCCAATGCTGTAAGTCAATGCATCTAAGTGGCATCCTCCCCAGGCCTCTGTGGCTGGGGTTTCCCATCCTCACGAGTGAGCGTTCCTGCTTCAACGAAATAAATGATCTGTGCGTATATTTAAACGTAGAGATTTACTGAAACGAGAAATAAAGCGAATTGCTAAGACAATAGTACTAATCACAAGGGGAATGGAATGGATACGACCCTACTCCTGGCGGCGAAAATAGCAGCATCGGCCGGTGTTGGCCTGCTTATTGGCCTCGAGCGGGAATGGTCGCATAAAGAAGCAGGCGTGCGCAGCTTTGCCATTGCCGCGTTGCTCGGCACGCTGGCCTGGCTGGTCTCGCCACTGCTGGCTTACGTGCAGGTAGGCGTGATCGTGGTCGTGATCATCATCATCAATGTCTTCTCCTGGCATAAAGAGGAGCCTCTACAAATCACCACCTCCCTGGCGCTGGCAGCAACAAACGTGCTGGGCATACTGGTAGGATTGGGCATGTTCCTCGTTGCCTTTGCCTGCGCCATCCTGATCACTGCCCTGCTAGCCTGGAAGACAGAGATTGTTGAGTTCACCAGCAAGCTTACAGTAAAAGAGATACGTGGCACGCTGCTGATGGCCTTCATCACCGCTATCGTATATCCATTGCTCCCCGATACCTACATTGATCCCTGGCATATTATCAATCCCCGCTCCATCTGGCTCACGGTGATTATCGTATCCGCGCTCAATTTCGTAAATTACATCCTGCTGCGACAATTCGGCATGAAGGGGATGCGCTACAGCGCTATTCTGGGCGGATTGGTCAATAGCGCGGCAACCTCTATTCTTCTGGGGCAGGAAATGAAGAGCAGCCCGGATTTTGCCCCGGATGTTCCCGCCAGTTTCATGCTAGCCGATCTGGCTATGATCTTCCGCAACGGGGTGCTTGTGGCTATTTTTTCCTGGGTAGCAGGGCTGGAGGCGACGATTGCCGTAGCGATTGTGCTAGGCCCGATGCTGCTGGCTGCTATTATTATCGCACTGGTAAATCTACTGCGCCCTCAAGCGAAACCGGTGCAGCCTACACAAAAAATACCGCTCACTTCACCCCTGGCGCTCCGTTCAGTGCTGGGATTCGGCCTGTTATTCTTCTCGCTCACCGTGATCAGCGGGCTGGCCCAGCGCTTCCTGGGCGCGCTGGGTTTCCTGGTTGTCGTCGTAGTGGGCGCGCTAGCCAGCGCCGCCGCCTCAGCCGTCCTGATTGGTACGCATGCGCAGATGCACCTTATTGCAGCAGGAACGGCTGCCATCGCCATCTACCTGGCCTCAGTTGCTGGCCTCATCGAAAATGTGGTCATTCTCTACACCGTCACCCGTGACCGCTCTCTCAGCATCCGCCTGGCGCTCTTCTCGCTCCTGATTGTCCTCGCCGGCGCCCTGGCCGTAGCCGCCCTGCTCTTTTTTGGATAGAAGCAAGATCAAAGTTTGCGCGTCTCTTGCACAAAACGATAGTATATGTCTTAGAATATTTCTCGGCAAATGGAAACTGATGAATAAGAAGCTATTGTTCCAGGTTAAGCACGCGCGCAGTACGCTGGCGCTTTCGGTCGCCCTTGGAGTGCTGAGGGCGATCACGATCATTGCTCAAATGGGCTTGCTGAGCGAGATCGTGAGCCAGGTATTCTTGGCCCACAAAAACCTTGCCCAGGTTGAGCCGCTGCTCTTCCTCTTGCTAGGAACAATAGTGGCGCGCGCAGGCCTCACCTGGGGACGCGAGGTAACCGCTCAACAGGGAGCTATCCGTATCAAGGCTGAGCTGCGCGAGCGCCTGTTCGCCCACCTGTTGCAGCTTGGGCCATCTTTTAGCAAGGGCGAGCGCACCGGCGAACTGGTCGTGACGGTTAACGAGGGCATTGAGCGCCTGGATGCCTATGTAAGTCGTTACCTGCCTCAAATAGCGCTCAGCGTCCTGATCCCGCTGCTTATTGTCGCCGCTATCCTGCCGCTCGACTGGCTGAGCGCCATCTTGCTCTTGATTACCGGCCCGGTAATCCCGCTCTTGATGTTCCTGGTAGGCAGCCATGCAGAGAAGCGCATCCAGGCCCAATGGACGGCCCTCTCGCGTATGAGCGCGCACTTCCTGGATGTCGTGCAGGGCTTATCCACGCTCAAGCTTTTTGGTCGCAGCCAGGCAGAACAGGAGCGCATTGCGCGCATCAGCAACCAGTTCAGAGACAAGACCCTGAATGTGCTGCGCTCTGCCTTCTTATCTGGAGCAGTTCTGGAGTTCATGACTGCGATGGCCATCGGCGTTATCGCCACAACGCTGGGAGTGCGCCTGTTGAATAATGGTATCTCCTTCCAGAGCGCATTTTTCATCTTGCTGCTAACACCGGAATTTTACCGGCCTTTGCAGGAGCTGGGAGTGCATCACCACGCAGGGATGGAGGGCAATGCAGCAGCAAAGCGCATATTTGCGCTCCTGCAAACGCCCCTACCGGTACATCCTGTTAAAGCGCCGTTAGCTTCCATTCATCCAGTACATCCTGCTCAAGAGCTGACCATCGAGTTTACTAACGTGAGTTATACCTATCCCGGCAAGGAACATCCTGCCCTCGATGGGGTCAGCCTCGTCCTGCCTGCTCGCACTTCTACTGCTCTCGTAGGGCAAAGCGGGGCAGGCAAGAGTACACTCGTGAACCTGCTCTTGCGCTTCATAGATAGCAACGAAGGAACAATTGCCGTCAACGGTATCCCGCTCACAGAACTGCCCCTTGAGCTATGGCGGGAACATATTGCCCTGGTTCCCCAGCGGCCCTACCTCTTCTACGGCACCGTGCGCGAGAACATACGGCTGGCCCGCCCTGCCGCGAGCAATAACGAGATAGTTGAGGCGGCGCAGTTGGCGGGAGCGATGGAATTCATCGATCAGCTTCCGCGTGGGTTCGAGACCCCTATTGGAGAGCAAGGGGTGAGACTGAGCGCGGGGCAGGCCCAGCGACTGGCCATTGCTCGCGCCTTCCTTAAAGATGCTCCGCTCCTGATCCTCGACGAACCAACATCGAGCCTCGATCCAGAAAGCGAACGCCTGATCAGGCACGCATTAGAGCGATTGGTGCGTGATCGCACAGTGCTGGTAATCGCCCACCGCTATAACACCATCGCTCACGCGGGACAGGTTGCCGTCCTGGAACATGGGCGCATCGTCGAAGCTGGCGAGCCAGGTGAGTTGCTGCGTGGCGATGGCCCTTACGCGCGCCTCATGGCTCCAAAAAGGGAGTGGGAGAAAATATCATGAAGATTTGCCTGCGCATACTCTCGTTCCTCGCGCCTTTCTGGTGGCTGGTCGCGCTGGCCATCCTGCTGGGCAGCGTGATGATCGCAAGCAACATGGCCTTGCTTGGCATGGCTGCATACCTGGTCGCGGCTGCAGCGCTCGGCCCGTTGTTGATCATGTTGACCATCCCGATCTACCTTGTACAGGTTATGAGCGTTTCGCGGGCAGTCTCGCGCTACGCTGAGCGGTTAGTTTCGCACAATGCCACATTCCGCCTGCTGGCCAGGTTGCGCACATGGGTATACAGCCGGCTTGAACCACTGGCGCCGGCTCACCTGCTCGCCTATCGCAGCGGGGATATGCTGGCTCGCCTGGCAGCGGATATCGAGGAATTGCAGAACTTCTACCTGCGGGTCGTCTCGCCGATCATGGTCGCCATTATGATCTGCTTACTGGCATTTGCTCTCTTTTCTATCTTCAGCCCAGTACTGGCCTGGGTAGTTGTGACTTTCCTGCTCGCGGCTGGCTTTTTCATTCCCTTGCTGGTATGGTGTCTTGCACATGGCCTGGGAAAGCAGCAGCTCCTGGCACGGGCCGAGCTCAATGCGCAGGTTGTCGATGGCATCCAGGGCGTGCAGGACCTGCTGGCCTATGGGCGAGCAAGCGATCAACTGCGCAAGGTGGCTGCCTGCGACCGTGAGCTGGGGCGGGTGCAGCGACGCATGGCCCATATTTCAGGATTGCAGGCCGGGCTGAACGATCTCCTGATGAATATGGCCATGCTGGTCATCCTGATCCTGGCAATACCACTGGTCTCCACGCAATATATCACCGGTATCTACCTGGGCGTTCTCGCCCTGCTGGTTCTCGCCAGCTTTGAGGCTGTGCAGCCGCTGGCCCAGGCATTTCAATATCTAGGGCACTCGCTCTCGGCGGGAGAAAGGGTGTTTGCCGTGACCAGTGTCTCGCCCCCGGTCATAGAGAGCACCTCGCCATTGCCCATTCCGGCTGAATTGCCCGGATACAGCCTGCAGTTCGAGCACGTCCATTTCGCCTACCAGGCTGGAGAGCATGAAGCGCTTCACGATATCAACTTTCATGTAAGACCTGGCAGCCGTGTTGCCATTGTTGGGCCTAGCGGCTCCGGCAAGAGTACACTGGCCCGCCTGGCCCTGCGCTTCTGGGATCCTACACAGGGCATCATCCGCCTCAACGGGCAAGATATTCGCCAGTTCGCCTTGCACGACCTGCGCAACCTGATGGCTGTTGTCACCCAGGATACCTACATCTTCAATGACACGTTGCGCAGCAATCTCCTGCTGGCCCGCCCAAAAGCCAGCGAGAGCGAAATTGAGCAGGTTCTAGAGCAGGCGCAGCTCAGCGAGTTTGTGCGCCAGCTTCCCAACGGCCTTAAAACATGGGTTGGCGAACAGGGACTGCAACTCTCCGGTGGGGAGCGCCAGCGCCTCGCTATTGCGCGCGCATTGCTGAAAAACGCGCCAATCCTGATCCTGGACGAGGCGACTGCGAACCTGGATCCCCTTACAGAACGTGCTCTCATAGAGGCACTGGGCGAATTGATGCGGGGGCGCACCACCCTGCTGATCACCCATCGCCTTATTGGCATGGAACGGATGGATGAGATTATCGTGCTCGATCGCGGGCAGATCAAAGAACGGGGCCTGCATGATCAGCTTCTAGCCTCTGGCAGGCTCTACCGGCAACTATTTGATGTACAAGAAGGTATATTGGCCTTCACATAAAGGGAGCAGGAGAAAGAGTATGGATGCTTCGACAATTTTATCGCGCATACAGTTTGCCTTTACCATCGCCTATCACTATCTGTATCCACAGCTCACAATGGGATTGGCGCTCCTCCTCGTGATTCTCAAAGTATTGTACTTAGTACGCAAGGATGAGCGCTATAATACTGCTGTCCACTACTGGGGCAGAATCTTTGCGATTACATTTATCATGGGTGTTGTGACGGGCATCCCCATGGAGTTCGAGTTTGGCACCAACTGGGCGCGTTTCTCCGCATATGCAGGTAGTGTCATTGCGCAGACGCTGGCAATGGAAGGCGCCTTTGCTTTTTTCCTGGAGTCGGCCTTCCTGGGCATCTTCTTATTCGGCGAACAGGTCTTTGGGCAAAAGATCCACCTGCTCTCGGCGATCCTGGTCTGGATCGGCACATGGGCCTCGGGAGGCTTTATCATAGCCACCAATGCTTTCATGCAACATCCTGTTGGCTATACGATAGCCGATAATCGTCTCCACATATCCAACTACTGGGCAGTGATCTTCAATTCCTGGATCGGCCCACAATACCTGCACACCATGAGCGGAGCGGTTATTACAGGCTCCTTCTTTATGGCCGGATTGGGCGCCTACTACCTGCTGGCACGGCGGCCCGATGACTTTGGGCGGATATTTGTGACCATAGGAGTGATCGTAGGTCTTATTGCCAGCATCATCCAGCTCGAGCCGAGCGGAGACCTGGAAGGGCTGCAGGTCACACAGCACCAGCCAACCAAACTCGCCGCAATGGAGGGCCTCTTCCATACAGAGCGTGGAGCGGGCATCGTTATCCTTGGACAGCCGGATACGACGCATGGAACACTCGATAACCCTGTCATCATACCCAACGTTCTCAGCTTCCTGACATACCGCAGGTGGACGGCTGTGGTCAGGGGCCTCGACTCCTTCCCAGCTAACCAGCGGCCCGACCAGGTCGATCTGCTCTACTACAGCTACCACATCATGGTGGGACTCGGCACCTTCTTTATCGCCATCATGGGGCTGGCGTTTCTCTTGCTCTGGCGAGGACGACTGTTCCAGACCCGCTGGATGCTCTGGATTCTCATGCTGGCGACGCCGTTTCCGTTCATCGCCAACACTGCCGGCTGGTTCACAACTGAACTCGGTCGCCAGCCCTGGATTGTCTTTGGATTGCTACAAACTGTTCATGGCTCGACGGCCACTCTTTCATCGGGAAACGTGCTTTTCACGCTGATCGGTTTCGCCGGCATGTACCTGCTCCTGGGATTGCTCTATGTCATCCTGATAACATTTGAAGGGCTGCGTGGCCCCCAGGCAGAGAAAGAAGAGGCTCCCCAGGAAGCTGAGGGCCTCGCCGACCAGACGGCCTAAGGGGTGCAGGGGGCGGCGCCCCTTGCCGGGGTTTGGGGGTGTTCCCCAACTTTTCTTATTTCCTAAAAGGTTAGGGAGCTATGCACTAGGGCGCAATAACTAAAGGAGAAAAAAAGATGCAAACGTTGTGGTTTATCCTGGTCGCATTCATGCTCAGCATGTATGTCCTGCTGGATGGCTTTGACCTGGGCGCCGGCATCATTCACCTGTCTGTCGCGAGAAATGATGCCGAGCGGCGCATCGTGCTGCGAGCCATTGGCCCTGTCTGGGATGGTAATGAAGTCTGGTTGATTGCTGCCGGCGGTACCCTCTTTTTTACCTTCCCGCTGCTCTATGCTTCCAGCTTCAGCGGGTTCTACCTGCCATTGATCATCGTTCTCTGGCTCTTAATAGTGCGCGGGGTTTCAATCGAGCTGCGCTCGCGCGTCCCCAGTCCTGTCTGGGCGAGCTTCTGGGACGGCATGTTTTTCATAGGCAGCGCCCTCCTGGCCATCTTTTACGGCGCCGCGCTGGGCAATGTGATCCGCGGCGTTCCGTTGAACAAACAAGGCTACTTCTTCGAGGCGCTGTGGACCGACTTCAATCCGTTCAGCGCAACGCCGGGTATTCTGGATTGGTACACGATACTCATCAGCCTGCTGGCGCTGGCTACCCTGATCGTGCATGGCGCGAACTACATTGCCCTGAAGACGGAACAGTCCGTCAACATGCGTGCCAGGCGCATTGCACGTAGAGCATGGTTTGTGATGGTTCTCCTTGCCATAGGGGCAACAATAGCCACTTTCTTTGTACAATCGCAGGTCTATAGCAGCTTCAACAGTCGTCCCTGGGGTGTTATTTTCCCTCTGATTGCTTTTGTGGGCTTAATCGCAACGGGGTACTTCAACTTCAGGCAGCGCGATCTGCCCGCTTTCCTCTCTTCAAGCGCCTTCATTCTTGGCATGCTCTCCAGCGCGGCCTTTAGCCTCTATCCCATGGTACTGCCCGCCGTCAACCGGGCCAACAGCCTGACGATCTACAACGCCTCAGCGGCTCAATATGGTTTGATAGTAGGACTCATCTGGTGGAGCATCGGCATCGTTCTTGCCGCCATCTACTTTATCCTGATCTACCGCCTTTTCCGTGGCAAGGTGACTGCCCCAGAAGCCGAAGGGTATTAGGGGGCGTGGCGGAGGAGGTGGGATTCGAACCCACGAGGGCTATTCACCCTACACGATTTCCAGTCGTGCTCACTAGGCCACTATGAGACTCCTCCAGCGCGGCGGAGAGAGTGGGATTCGAACCCACGA
Organism: Chloroflexota bacterium; assembly: GCA_902812455.1. The sequence continues at coordinate 9,915 of CADDZH010000038.1, forward strand.
GGGCTTTCACCCTACCGCTTTTCGAGAGCGGCTCTTTCAACCACTCAGACATCTCTCCACCGCGCAGTATAGCACATCTCTGGGAAGAGAACAAGCTTCATTCTCTGGCAATTCTCCATCTCTTTCATGAGCAGGGCAATGATGGTAGGGCGATGGCAAGCATCGCCCTCTCCAGTCACTCTTCCTTAATTTCGCCTTGCTCGCGCAGCCAGCGCGCAAATTGCATGCGGTAATTATCGGCCATACGCTGGCGCATCTCAGCATTTTCGTAGAGATGCTCGCGCAAATCCAGCAGTTTCCTCGCCACCTCCTGCGTAAACCCCATATCCAGCAGATAATCCAGCAAGAGCTGTTCGGCAACTGCCCCGGTGATGGATGTCTCATTCCTGCTATGTTGAACAACGGGTTCGCTGTATTCTGAAAACCCTCCAGATGAGTGTTGTGGCCTATCTTTCATAACATTTCCCCTCGCATTTAACTCTCTAAAAAGTTATCATTTTCCTTCTCGCATCCTGCTTGTCTATAGCTTTTCTTATCGACGCATACCAATGTAAAGCACAGGTTACTAAAGTGCCGATTGTGGCCATCCATAGGGTACAGAAGTCAGGGACTTTTGCCGCCCAAACAAGCGACCAATGCCAATATCGATACACGCTCCATCTCACTACACTTAACTCTTGCAAAGTATGCGCGGAGGATGAAGCGAGGCGCGTGGCCAAAGGCTGCGTACTGAGCTGAAAGGAGTATCATATTGGCTACATCTACAAAAATAGATGATATCTGGACGGAGTTTTTTGCCACCAGGCGCCCAGAGCTGCGCAATGAATTGATTGCAGCATATGCCCAGTTGGTACGCTTTGTTGTTGGGCGCTTAGGTATACCTCAAACCAGCCTGCTGGATGCCGAGGATCTCTACAGCTATGGCATGATCGGCTTGATCAATGCTATCGATCGTTTCGACCCTGCCCGCGGTGTACGCTTTGAGGCTTTTGCCACTGCCCGTATTCGCGGGGCGGTTATCGATCAACTCCGGGCGCTGAACTGGTTGCCGCGTTCGGCAGTTGCACGAGTGAAGCAGATCGAAAAAGCTTTATCCCGGTTAGAACAACGCCTGGGCAGGCCGGCCACAGAGCAAGAAGCAGCCACAGAAATAGGCGTCTCTCTTGAACGCTACCGCCAGTTGTTGCTCGAGATGGGCATCGTTATTCTCTCTCTTGAGGCCCCTCTTGGCTCACTTATGCAAGACGACGAAGTGGCTTCGTTGGGCGATCTGCTCGAAGACTCGCACTCTCCCGATCCAGCCGAGCAGGCAGAACAGCAGGAATTGATGTTGCTGCTGAATGCAGCTATTGATCATTTACCCGAACGCGAGCGGCTCCTCCTCTCCCTGTATTACTTTGAAGAACTGACTATGAAAGAGATCAGCAAAGTGTTGCATGTTTCCGAATCCCGTATTTGCCAGTTGCACACGCAAGCCCTGTTGCGCCTTCGTGCGGCCCTGAACGTTGATGGTGCCGAGACGAGCAAAAAAGGCAGGAATCGTGGCCTGCGAGCGCTAGCCGGCAATGCGAGATATGCCCAACGAGAGGAGAAGTCGTTTATTCCTACAATATAAGCCGGTCTTATGCAGGCAATACGTCCATAGCCCTATTGTGCCGCCAGGTATTGCCGATATAACAAGGTGATGACTCCCTACGGCTCTCGCCGAGGGCTTCTAGGGATGGCTGATAAAACAGCGTTGGCTCGACTCTATTCTCCACTTGTTTGAACACTATGAGGAATTGGCATGAAAGCAGGCATCGTTGACTCAGCCTCGTTGCATAGCAAGACGAGGAAACGACTTCAGTCAAGGCCATACCGGGCGCAGGCCGCCGCTGCCAGCCCAGCAACCTGGTACAAGCGGGTTCTCGCATCAGTAGAACACTTAGCGGTCAAGCGGGGGATGCTCGCTTGCCAGCAAGAATCTGAGAGCCGTAGCGACCGGCTCTCAGAGTTACGCAAGCAAATCCAGCAAGGCACATATTATATCAGCAACTCCGAGCTGATCAGGAGTTTGACGACCGGCCAGGTCTACTTCTTGCAGCACGATGCTGAATGACTGCCAGCTCTTCCCGTTGCATTTAAAGACAAAAGGAGCCTTCTATGTTGGTTTTACGACGAAAAGCCGGTGAAAGTATTATTCTCGATGGCGTTATCCATATTTGCATACTGGCAGTTGAAGGCGAACGGGTGAAAATTGGCATCAGCGCCCCACCGGAAGTCACCATCGTGCGCGAAGAACTATTGAAGACCTCAAACTCGACTCCCCATACAAGAGAAGAGCAAAGCGAACCGGCGCCTCAGTTGTGAGACCTGACCCTCAACGAGGAGAAATGTAACCTGGCCTCCACAAGGGAGGCCACTACATCTCAAGGCTTCCAACGTAACGAAATGTAGTGACTCCCCTCGTGGGAGTCAGGATAACCTCATCTTGACTTCTCCTACTCCACCCTCGTCTCCGCTTTATATCCATCCGCGCCTCCTATAACCTGCGCTTCATGAGAAGGCGTAGCGCTTTCGCCCTGGATGAACGCTTCCGCCATATCATGCGCGACATCATCGGCATATTGGACGGGTGGTGACTTCATCAGGTAGGCGCTTGGGCCTTCAAGCGTTCCGCTCACGCCGCGATCAAGGGCAAGTTTAATCATACGTACAGCATCGATAACGATACCCGCCGAGTTCGGTGAATCCCAGACCTCCAGCTTCAATTCCAGGTTAAGAGGAACACCGCCAAAAGTCTGCCCTTCCAGCCGGATGTAGGCCCACTTGCGATCCGTGAGCCAGGGGACGTAATCAGACGGGCCAATATGAACATTCTCTTCACCCAGTTCGTAGTCGAGCTGGCTGGTTACTGCATTCGTCTTGCTGGCTTTCTTCGATTCGAGGCGTTCTCGCTCTAGCATGTTGTAGAAATCCGTGTTGCCACCGACATTGAGCTGCATCGTCCGCTCTAGCTTCACACCCCGCTCACGGAAGAGGCGGGCCAGCGTGCGATGAACGATGGTTGCTCCAACCTGGCTTTTGATATCATCGCCAATCATGGGCAAATTGGCCTCTTTGAAGCGCCCTTGCCAGTAGTTTTCCCGTGCAATGAAGACGGGAATGCAGTTGACGAACCCCACGCCGGCCCTGAGCACCTGCTCGACATACCACTTGGTGGCAGTCTCGGAACCAACCGGTAAATAGTTTACCAGCACATCAGTTCCCGTATCTTTCAAAATCTTCACGATATCGTCCGTCTGCCCAGGGGCCTTGGTAATAACCTGCGAGAGGTATTTGCCAAGCCCATCATGGGTCATCCCCCGGTGCACTTTTACTCCCAGGGGAGGGACATCGGCGAAACGATAGGTATTATTTGGAGCGGTGTAGATCGCCTCGCTCAGATCCTTGCCGACCTTGTTCCTGTCAATATCGAAGGCCGCGGAAAATTCTATGTCATTTACATGGTACCCGGCCATGTTGACATGCATAAGCCCAGGCACAAATTCATTCTCTTTGGCTTCATGATAATAGTGAACACCCTGCACAAGGGAGCTTGCGCAGTTTCCTACACCTAATATGGCGACACGCACTTTCTTTGCACTACTCAACGTTTGCATTCCTTTCGTTTCCTATCCTTTCCTCCGACCAGTTCGGATAGGCCTACACACTCAGGAACAGAGCCATTCCACAAGCCAGGCCCCGTTCTGCTGCCCCAATAGAGGCATTGAATAAATATATCTCAAACCTTTGCCTGATTGCCATAGCAAGCGAGAGAAAAGGATTTGATATAATTCTTTTTTTGCCGATATCTTTTTATAACCGGGGAAAAGAGCTACATACCAGTAAGTCTTGTAACCCTTGTTGCTACCCGGCATCCCTAAAAAACGGCTTTTTTTAGTGAAGCATAGGGCAGATTGCCAGATTTGCAACACATGTTACAATCCATAACAGGAGTTTAACTTCGTCAGGTTGAGTAACCATAACGCATCCTGTATGTTCATAACCGTATCTTCACTCGTTAACAACAATGATCGTCTATGTACAGTGCTATGCTCAATAGCGTTGGTGTTCTGCCCAATTCGAGGGAGATACGTAGCGAGATGAGAAAAAAACCTGATGAAAAATAGTATGGCAAGGAGTGATGTATGACGCGGCGAAAAAGAGTCCTGGTCATTGGACTGGACTGCGCGCCACCTGAGCTAGTCTTTGAACAATGGCGCGATGAACTGCCGAATTTCAAACGGGTCATGGATGATGGGAGCTGGGGCAAACTTGAAAGCTGCATTCCGGCTATCACGGTGCCTGCCTGGAGCTCAATGATGTCGAGCAAAGACCCCGGCACACTGGGGTTTTACGGCTTTCGTAACCGGGGTGACTACTCCTACGATAAATATACGCTCGCCAATTCAACGTCAGTGAAAACCGACCGCGTGTGGGATATCCTCTCGCGCGCCGGGAAGAAAGTGATCACTGTCGGCGTCCCACAGACCTACCCCCCCAAACCCGTCAACGGGATCCAGGTTGGCTGTTTCCTTACGCCATCAACAACCAATCCCAGCAAGCCCTATACCTACCCGGCTTCCGCTATGCAGGAGATCGAAGCCACTGTTGGTGAGTACCTGGTCGATGTGCCAAATTTTCGCACCAATGATAAAGAATACCTGCTGCGCCAGATCTATACCATGACTGAGAAGCGCTTTAAGCTCGTCAAAAAATGGATCGCAGAAAAAGATTGGGATTTCTTTATGTTCGTTGAGATGGGTACCGACCGTATCCATCATGGCCTGTGGAAATATCACGATCCTACTCATCGCAAGTACGAGGTCAACCCGCCATTGAATGAGAGCATTCATAACTACTACCGCTATCTTGATAACGAGATCGGGCAAATCCTCGATTTGATCGACCTCGATAATACGACGGTGTTCATCGTCTCTGACCATGGCGCGAAGAAAATGGATGGCGGCATCTGTGTCAACGAATGGCTCATCCGGGAAGGCTATCTGACACTTAAAACCAGGCCTGCCAGCCTGACTGCTATTGAAAAGTGCGAGATCGACTGGAGCCGGACAAAGGTATGGGGCGACGGCGGCTACTACGCGCGCATCTTCCTCAATGTTGAGGGGCGCGAACCGCAGGGGATCGTGAAGCCAGGCGAGGTTGAGGGCCTGCGCAACGAGCTCAAGGCTAAGTTCGAGGCCCTGGTCGACCCTGATGGCGTAAATATCGGCACAAAGGTCTTCAAACCTGAAGAAGTCTACAGGGAAGTGAATGGCGTTGCGCCCGATCTGATCGTCTATTTCGGCGATCTCTTCTGGCGCTCGGTCGGGACGGTTGGTCATGATTCCATCTACACCTTTGAAAACGATACCGGCCCGGACGATTGCAACCATGCGCAGTTTGGCATTGTCATCAAGCACGATCCCGATGTGCATGAGGGTCATGGTGGCCGTGAGCTGAGCGGGCTGCAACTGATGGATATGGCCCCCACCATCTTGCAACAACTGGGAGTTCCAATTCCTCCTGATATGCAAGGAAAAACTTTTTAACCTATGAGCGGAAACCAGGCGCGATTACTCGCGCCTCATTAAAGTATGGAGAAATACAATTGATGCAGTATTTCCCAGCAAAAACTAGATAAGGAGCATGTATAACATGGCTGATAAAGGCTTTACCCTCTGGTTTACCGGGCTTTCAGGTGCCGGCAAAAGTACGCTTGCCGACATTATCGAGCAGCGCTTGCGCGAGCGCGAGTACAAGGTCGAGGTGCTCGATGGCGATGTGGTGCGCACCAATTTGAGCAAGGGGCTGGGCTTCAGCCGGGAAGATCGCATTACGAACAATAAGCGCATCGCCTTTGTGGCGAGCCTGCTCACCCGCAATGGCGTGATTTGTATTGCTGCGGCTATTTCCCCCTACCGCGAGGCACGCGACTGGGCACGCAAAGAAATCGGCAACTTTGTCGAAGTCTACGTCAAGTGCCCGCTCGAAGTCTGCCAAGAGCGTGATGTCAAGGGCCTGTACAAGCAGGTGGCCGAAGGCAAGAAAAAGGAGTTCACCGGCGTTGACGATCCCTACGAGCCGCCGGAGCATCCCGAACTGGTGATCGAAACGGACAAGGAGACGGTGGAAGAGAGCGTGGCCCGCATTTTTGCCAAGCTGGTGGAGCTGGGCTATCTTGAGCCTGAAGCCATCTCGGAAGATGAAGCAAAGATTGTGACCGATCGCCTGGCAGCGCTGGGCTACCTGTAAGCGGAAGGATGGAGCATGATGACAGAGCACTTGATTGCCCCACATGGCGGGGAACTCGTTTTGAACATGGCCGCTCCCGCCGAGCAGCGCGAACTGGAGGAACGGGCGAAGGCGTTACCGGAGATCGTGGTTGGCTCACGCCAACTGGCCGACCTGGAAATGCTGGCCAATGGCGCCTATAGCCCACTCACCGGCTTCATGACCCGCGCCGATTACCTGGGCGTGGTCGACGACATGCACCTGGCCAGTGGCCTGCCCTGGACGATTCCCATTACCCTTGCCGTCAGCTCAGAGCAGGCAGCCAGCCTGCGCGAAGGCTCGCAGCTTGCCCTTGTCAATGAGCAGGGGACACTGCAGGCGGTGATGACCATCCACGAAAAGTATGGCTATGACAAGCAGCACGAGGCCAGCCGGGTGTACCGCACGACCGAAGAGGCCCATCCTGGCGTGAAAGTGCTGTACCAGCAGGGCGACATCCTGCTGGGTGGCCCGGTGCGCGTGGTGCGCCTGCAACACCAGGCCTTTGCCCAATATCGCTACACACCCACTCAATCGCGCCAGCTCTTTCGCGAACGAGGCTGGCAGCGTGTTGTGGGCTTCCAGACCCGCAATCCGGTTCATCGCGCGCACGAGTACATCCAGAAATGTGCCCTGGAAACAGTCGATGGCCTCTACTTGCACCCCCTGGTCGGTGATACCAAGGGCGATGATATTCCTGCCGAGGTGCGCATGCGCTGTTACGAAGTGTTGCTGGAGAACTATTACCCCGCCGAGCGAGTCATCCTGGGAGTGCTGCCGGCAGCCATGCGCTATGCCGGGCCGCGCGAAGCCGTCTTCCATGCCTTGATGCGCAAAAACTACGGCTGCTCGCATTTTATTGTCGGGCGCGACCATGCAGGCGTCGGCAATTACTATGGCACCTATGATGCTCACCACATCTTTGCCGAGTTTGATCCGGTGAAGCTTGGCATCACCCCTATGTTCTTTGACCACACCTTCTTCTGTCGCACCTGCGAGTCGATGGCTTCCACCAAGACCTGCCCGCATGGCAGCGAGCACCACGTGATCCTGAGCGGTACCAAAGTCCGCCAGATGTTACGTGCTGGGGAAATGCCGCCTCGCGAGTTCTCACGGCCAGAGGTCGCACGAATACTGATTGAAGCGATGCGCCAACCTGTCGCGTAAGTTATAATATAAATCGCGATCAGTATAATATAAGCAAGGGGCAGAGGCATGGTGAATATGCTGGATGCCCCTGCATCTTCTAGAAGTGAGTACAACAAACAAGAGAGGAAGAAGATGTTAATCGCCAGGGCGCCGATGCGCATCAGCTTTGGTGGGGGTGGTACAGACCTCGAAGCCTATTATGCTAAGTATGGGGGATTGGTCGTCAGCACGGCGATCAACAAGTATTTTTACGCCATCATCACAACCGATGAATCCGATGATTTGCAAGTCATCTCCGCCGATTATCGTTCGCTCTTCCGCCACTCGCCCTATAATGATCTCTTCTGGGACGGAGATTTAGGGCTTCCGAAAGCTGTTTTGCACCATTTTGGCATTCGCCGGGGGATTAACCTCTTTGTCGCCAGCGAGGTGCCTCCTGGTACCGGCCTGGGATCATCGAGCGCAGCAGCGGTCACCATGGTACGTGCCATCTCTACCCTGGTCGAGCAGCCCATGACCAAGCAGCAGGTAGCAGAGCTTGCCTCATATATTGAGATCACGAAGATGGGAATGCCCATCGGCAAGCAAGATCAGTATGCTTCCGCTTTCGGTGGCCTGAACAAGATCACCTTTACTAGCGAGGGCGTCAGCGTTGAGCCGCTCAACATTGCCCCAGAGGTACGGAGGACATTAGAGCGCCGCCTGATGCTGTTCTTTACAGGAAGCTCACGCGAATCTACCTCTATTCTGAAGCATCAACGCAAATCAACCCAGGAGCAGGACGAAGCTGTGCTCAAAGCGTTGCATAACATCAAGCAAGTCGCCATTGACATACAGGCCTGCCTTGAGCGGGGCGACCTGGACGAGTTCGCCAGCCTGCTGCATTATTCGTGGCAGGAGAAGCGCCGGCTTGCCCCCGGCCTCTCGACCAGCTTTATCGACGAGTGCTACGCTCTTGCGCTTGAACATGGAGCTTCTGGCGGCAAGATTACAGGGGCCGGTGGTGGAGGCTTCCTGATGCTCTATTGTCATGAGGAAGCGCAGGACACGGTGACTAACGTCCTGGAGCAACGAGGCCTAAAACGCATGAATTTCCGCTTTGACAGCCAGGGCGCAACTGTTCTGCTAAATGTGGCAAACTTTAACAACCTGTGGGTGGCTCCTTATGCCGAGCCGAAGCTGCAAGCCCTTACTTGATCATAAAGGGAGAGTGCAGAGGGGCGGCGCCCCTCTGCCGGGGTTTCAGGGGGGCACCCCTGAAGCTTTCTTCAAAGCCTGGGCTGTGGTGGAAAGAGTCAAACATTAGTAAGTGGATGTCAGGAAAGGAAATAAGTCGGTGGAAACGATTAACAGGTACTTTTCAGAACTTGAGCAGATGATTCACGGCATCTCGCTTCCACACCTTGAGCAGGTCTTGCGCCTGCTTGAGGAGGCCTATCACGAAGGGCATCGCATCTTCATCATGGGCAATGGCGGCAGCGCCGCCACCGCTTCTCACTTTGCCCTTGACCTGGCAAAGAACACTATCACGCCTGGAGCGCCCCGCCTCAAGGCCATTTCACTGACAGACCACGTGCCCTTAATCACTGCCTGGAGCAACGATACCGCTTACGAACACATCTTTGCCGAGCAACTGGCCAATATGATCGAGCCAGGGGATGTCGCTATTGGTATCAGCACAAGCGGCAACTCCCTCAATGTGATCAATGCGATGCGCCTGGCAAAGCAGTATCGGGCCTCTACGATTGCCCTGCTCGGCGCGAAGGGAGGCAAGCTCAAAGGGATGGTCGATGCGTATATCCTGGCGCCTGGCCAGAATATCGAGCAAGAAGAAGACGCCCATATGATCCTGGCCCATGTGATCACCCGCCACATGCGCCAGGTGGTGCAATCATATGCGCAGGCCCTGCTCGCCGCCGGAAAAATTAATTCTGTTGTTTGAAGAAATCCACCGTTGCCCTGATCCCTTCATCCAGGGACACTTGTGGTCTCCATCCCAGAACCTGTGCCGCCTTGCTACAATCGAAGTAGGCCAGGTGAATATCGCCGGGGCGTTTGGGCGCGCGCACGATCTCCGGCCTGTAGCCTGTAATCTCTGCCAGGGCATTGTAAATGGCATTCACCGAGGTTCCCTTCCCCGTGCCAATACAGCATATCTCATTATCTCCCCGCTCAAAGGCCAGCACATTGGCACGCGCCACATCCTCAACGTAGACATAATCTTTCTGCTGCTCTCCATCCCAGTCGATGCGTACCGGCTCATGCGCCAGAAAACGCTTCGCAAAAATAGCAATGACTCCCGCTTCACCGTTGGGGTCCTGCCTCGGCCCATACACGTTCCCATAGCGCAGCGCGGTATATATCAGGCCTTGCGCCTGCTGCCAGTAACGCAAATAATGCTCGGCAACCATCTTTGTAATGCCATATGGCGATTCGGGATGCTGTGGCGTTTCCTCTGTAATCGGCAAATGGGTAGGAGTGCCGTAGGTTGCGCCAGAGGAGGCAAAGATAATCTTCCTCGTCCCAACGCGAGTACAATTTGTCAAAACATTGAGCAGGCCAAGAACGTTGACTCGCGCATCGAGGTTGGGATCGCGAGTCGAGATGGCTACGCTATGTTGTGCAGCCTGGTGGCTCACTACCTCTGGCCGGACTTCATCGAATACGCGATTTAGGCCGGCTTCATCTGTGATATCAACATGATAGAAACGGGCCTGCGGGTTTACATTACCCTTCTTCCCGCCACCTTCCTCCCATAAACTATCAGCGACAGCGACCTCGTGGCCCGCCGCCACACACTGATCAACAATATGCGAACCAATAAAACCCGCTCCACCTGTTACTAATATCCTCATATGGAATCTTTCTAACCTTTCTTTCCTTAAAGTATGAATTCATACCTATCTTCTGATGGACGATGGTGAATTGTAACGACCCACATCGGTAATCTTCATAATCATCCTTCTTGGTGTGCGTACACTTGACCTTTGCGGGTTGAGTGTGTATACTTTCCCTGCAAGGGCGACACGAGCGTTGCCCTTTCACGACCCGCTTGTGGGATTGAAACATTATACCAGAGATGTTCAGCCTCATCAAACGAGTTGTTCCAATGCGGCCTGCAATTCCTTAGGATGCGTTAGAACCGGGAAAATATGCAGGCCCGTCTCCTGGTGTAATCGCTCCAGCAGGCGCTGATCCCCCGGATCGGCTATAGCCACCGTCAGTACATTGCGTTCTCTCCCCAGAGGATAACAGCGCAGTTCCTGCGCTAACCTGGGATTGATGAGCTGCTGCAGGTGCTCAATAGGAGATCGAGGGAGCAATGATAGATAGGGGATGCCTAATTTGCGTGCCAGGATCGGCAGGTCTCCTGTCAAAGAGGAATGAGCAGCCTGATCTTGTGATGGCCTTATTTTACGTATGGGTTTTTCTGCCAGCAGGCGCGCACAGACTTGCAATCTACTGGCGGCCTCGATGAACTCATAGATATTGCTATATGGTACCGGATAGGCGCTGTGCCCAATGGCTACATCGCAGGGCTGGATGATCTCCTCCTCCGTATTGTGTATGCGCCAGAGTAAGGCATCCCACAGGCGAGCCTGCACAATTTGCCCGCCCTGCAAATTGGCCCCAAGCAGCAGGAAGTAAAGGGTGTGATCGAGGCGAAAAATGACATCGGTTTTACGCACAAGCGGGCGCAGGCTCTGCAAAAGATAGCCCGTGCTGGCTTCAGGATCAGCATATGCCAGGTGATCAATATTCAATTTCTCCGCAAATTCAAAAGTAAGCTTGATGGTTACTAACGCTAATGCCAGCGAGTCCGAGTATGTTGAGGTTATCTGCCTGATTCTCGCTGCAATATGGTCAATGGCTTGCATCGTTTCGTAGCCATATGGGTTCGTTACATGCTCCATGCTCAAGCGGGAGAAGGCTTCCTTGCTCATCTAACAGCTCCTTTGTGTCCATGTTTGGTTCATATCAAATCCGGTTGAACAGTGACCGAAAAGAGCGGGGGTGCAGGGGGCAACCAGCTCCCTGCCGGGGTTTAGGGGTGTCCCCCAAAAAATCACTTTTTAAGCGGATTTGGTATCAATACTAAACGAGAGCCGATGGCAAGAAAGGCATGAATCTGGTTACAGTTCCGTTAAGACTTGGAAATTATGGTTAAGAAGAATCTTTCTCACACCATTCCCAGATCAAATTGTTTGATAAGTGTTTGCAAAGGTTCCATCATGCTATCAAACTGTACTTGCAACTGGTCAACCTGCTGCATTAAGTCAAAAAGTAGTGTACAGACAGCCTCATCGTCGTTAGCCGAGATAGCCTGGAAGCTGGGCACAATGTCGCCAAAGATAGCCCCGGCACAGTCCAAAAGCACGAGAAATGCTTCATCGATCGCTGAGAGAGAGGGAACAGATGAGGCCAGGCGCGCAAACTGATCCGTAAAAGGGGTCAACCTGGCGTAGTTCTCCTGCCAGTAGCTCACATTTGCAGTTACGGCTGCAAGAGCCTGCTTCCAGGGTTCTTGATTCACAGAATGCAGCCAATCCTGGTTATCTTCCCTTGTTGCAAGCCGTGGCACAGTGTCCTCGCTAGAAGCATCAGGAACAGCGGTTACATCCAGGGCATCGAGCAGGTACTCAATTGCATTGTTAAGGAGCTGGCACAGCGATTCTATACGGGTTACAGCAGCCTTGATAGCCCGAAGCTTCATCCAGGTGTGCTGGCGCCGGAGCAAATTCTCGGCGAAGGCCTGCTCGGAATCAGTTGCGATATTGATGCTCATCACTTCTGGTAAGGCAATGCGATAGCAATAATCAACACAGCAAAAGAGATGATGCAGGCTAAAGCTAAGGATATCCAGGTCGTCTACATCTGCTCGCTCGCTGAAATAGGCCACAGCCTGCTTTAGCAGAACTGCTAATCCTGCCACAGCTCTTACGCGGTCTTCCACTTCCACAACTTCCTGGCGCCCATCTAGTGACTGGCCCCTGTTGCTATCTACTGCGAGCTGCCTGGTTTCCGCCTCGCTGAGCTTCTGGCCCTCCTTTCCAGGAGAAGCAGGCTCCCTCCCTTCCAGAGTGCCTTCTTCAGGCTTCTGGCTGCTCATTGTGCACTCTACCTCCCTTCCACAATACCACTATATAGGGATCCAGGGCAATCCTTGCGATTGCCCCTACCATAGACGAGGATGTGACACCCGATTTTTGGTAGAACCCCACGATATGCTCTTCTATCATTACTTATTGTACTGATCGGCCCTAAGCTGTAGGGGCGGGAGCGGGGATGGCGTGGTGGGGGCGCTTGCGCCGCCCGCATCTGAATGGCACCCTCCGCTCAAGCCTGCTCTTCTGGTGGTTGCGGTGATTGTGGCGCCTGCCTCAATATCTCCAGCGTTTTGGCACGCGCCCGCTCCAGCTCCACACCCTGCATGGTAAGTATCCATCCCGCAATGCCTTCTCCTTCGCGTACCAGGCCTAACAGGATATGTTCTGTGCCAATATAATGGTGATTCAACCGGCGCGCTTCATCAACCGCCAGTTCGATCACCCTCTTCGAACGTGGTGTGAGGCCGATTTGACCAGGAGGAACATGTTCCCCTCGACCGATGATATTTTCGACCTCTGCTCTCACTGTGTTCAGATTAACGCCCATGCTCTGCAACACTTTCACACCCACACCTTCACCCTCATCTACCAGGCCAAGCAAAAGGTGTTCCGTCCCAATGTAGTTATGCTGGAAGCGCTGGGCCTCTTCCTGCGCCAGGCTCAAGACTTTGCGCGCTCGCTCGGTGAACTTGTCGATTCTGTCTCTGTTCATCTGTTACTGCCTTCTTCCAGGGGAATGTGGAATTGCTCTACCGGCCTCAGCCTAAAAAGAAGCTCTACATGAACGGCCTATAACGAGGTAATGCCACTTCAGTATACCAGATAGTATCAACTTGCGCCCTGGCCCCTTGTCCCCGCCTTGTGGTGAAATATCCCACTTCTAAACCACTTGACAAACATAGCTCCCAGGTATGAAAATGCACATATGCGTACAAAAGTGTATTTCAGGCAGCCATTGCGGATTTTTGATGCGCAAACCTCTCTCTTGTTCTCCGTTTCTAATAAAGAAAGAGGCAATAGTGGCCAGTACTACTTTGTCGATGTCCATTTGACGAATGAAACCTTGGCCCCCACAAGGGAGGCCACTACATTTTCTAGTCCCGAACGAGGGATGTGTAGTGACTCCCCTTGCGGGAGTCAGGTCATAATCCAGTCGAATAAGCTCTAAACATCCAGAGATGTAACCTGATGCGTAAGATATGCGTCTTAGATGTAGTCTGAAATACGCGAAATATGTAACAGAAAATCACGATGCAGCAATATAACTTACACACTACGACACAGCCTCCATTACAACCATCAACCAGTATTGCTACCGAGCAGCGGCCCATTGCAGCAAGCGATGTCCATCAACAGCAAGCGGCGCGGGCAGCAGAACGCGCTCGCTTGCGCCAGGGCATTATGCATGTGCGTATTCGCCATTTTTACTGTACCCTGGAAGAGATGTTTGACCCTTCGCTGCGCGGGCAGCCTTTTGTGGTAGGCACCGGAACAGGGCGACCAAATGAACCGGGACGTGTTATCGACGTTTCTCCGGCAGCTATGCGGCTGGGGCTGGCTCCAGGAATGCCTCTGCGGCGCGCGCATCGCATTGCCCCGCGTACACGCTTTCTCCCCGCATCTTATGATCGTTACCAGCCCGTACTCCAGCGATTGCGCGAGCGCTATCGTTCCTACTCGCGCATCATCGAGTCGCTACCTATTGCCGATACATTCATCGACTTGCGCGGATGCGAGCAAACTTTTGATTCGCCCGTATCACTGGCGGAGCGACTCTGCGCCGAAATCGCCGAGATGGGCTTGACGGCGCTGATCGGCATCGCCAGCGGCAAAACTATCGCAGAGCTTGCAGCTCTGATGAGCCGTAAGGATGGCCGGCAGGGCGTCCTCTACATCCCGCCTGGCCGCGAGGCATCATTTGTGCAAACGCTGCCCCTCTCCATGCTCTTGCAGTTGCGCACTGCCGGCATAGGGAGTCCGGGCGCCTTACCCGAGCTGGGAGAGCAGGCGGAGAATCCTGGTTCGCGCCCACCGCAAGTAGAGGGGAAAAGTGAAGAGTTCGACCCGGTGGCGGTTGCCGAACTGGTGGCGCATCTCAGGGATTTCGGCATCACTACCTTTGCACAGGTCGCAGCGCTGACGGAAGAAGGGTTGCACCGGCGCCTGGGACAGCTTGGGAGCTGGGTCTACCATGTAGCCTGTGGCGAAGATAGCAGCCTTGTCGTGCCCGATGCTCCGCCTCTCAGCCAGAATGCACGCGTGCGTTTCCATGGCCCCGCCGATGCCGATGAGACATGCGCCGCCATTCGCAAGCTTGCCGATTATCTAGGAGAGCGACTGCAGGAGCAAAGGCTGAAAGGGAAGGCTATTGGCCTCATCCTCTGGCCCCAGCGGTTCGTGAGCAGGAACACGCGCAGGCTCGTGCTCAACGAAGAAGGCGAAGAGATCGCAGTAACTACTGCTGAAGAAACCATTGGCGGGCAGATGTTGCTCTCTCGCCATACAGACGAGCCTGATGTCCTTGCCCACCATGCTCTCATGCTCTTTGCGCAGCACCACCTACCCGCAAATCGTTACTTGCAGGTTCAGTTGCGTATCGGCGATATTATTGCCGTTGCCCAACCCTACTATCCGCCACCAGCTCGCGCCAGGGGACGCCCAACCCGCAAACTAGATCGATGAGGCAAGCTTCAAGTCCTCTTTTCATTATGCTGATAAGTATGATACAATGGGCATACCTTTAAAGCTGAACCTGTTCTCCATGAGGGAGCCAGGATGCCAATCAATTGGCATCCTAATATGTCACGGTCAGTAAGGTTGATAGTCCACCTGGGGACGGACGATGTTTGTAGGGAAGACGGAGAGTGAAAGAGAAGAAATATGGAACAGCCGGCATTACTTACTATTGTACGTACAGAAACTGCCTATCGCTTTCGCCTCGATCTTCCCGATAGGCCTGTAACAGGCCAGGAATATACAACTGAGATTACACCTGAGATACGCGAGCGCTTGCGCCGTTTGCAGCAGGCGGCAGCACACTACATGCAAGGATTGCTTGCAAATAGCAGGCGCCAGACCATCAAGATGAGTGTAGCAGGCGATGCTCTCCCTGCCCTGGGACGTTTCCTTTTCGATACGCTCCTGCCACCCCCTATACAGGAGGCCTTAGGTCACCTCGACATCCCCCTTGTCTTGAGTACAAATACTCCTGATATTCCCTGGGAATTGCTCTTTGAGGGGAATACCAGATCTGGTCATTTCCTTTGCCAACAATTGAGCATAGGCCGGCAGGTAAACAATGGCCGGGAAAGAGAGCATACCGGGACACTTCGCTTGCCCCTACCGGGGCCTGCGCGAAAACTAGGACGGCGCGAATCCCAGGCACTTTCCATCCTGTTTCTTGTCAATCCTACAGGGGAACGCTTCACAGCCGAGGAAGAGGTGGCCACGCTCTGCACCACCCTGCCAGAAACTGTCTCGCGCGTCATCCTCTACCGGCAGCAAGCCAATCAGCTTGAAATGCGCATGCGTATCACTGCGGAATCGCCGCAGGTAGTGCATTATGCCGGGGCATCACCCAGCCCGGCAAGCCCCGGTGAACCGGCATTACCCCTGGCAGGCAATTCACGCTTAGATAAGAATACAGCCGAACAACTCTTCCAGTCACTTCCCCGCCACCCACTTGTTTTTCTTAGCTATCACGAGGATGAGCGGCAGGATAACAACGGCAATCTCTTCCTCAGCCAGCAGGAACGAGAAGATGCCATGGAAAAGATGGCCAGCAATTTGATTGCCGCAGGCGCAGGGGCTGTGATTGCCATGCGCTGGCCTGTGAATCCCCTGCATACGCGAGAATTCATAGCGCTCTTCTACCAGGAAATAGCTGATGGTGTCTCGATTGGAGAAGCCATGCGCCGGGCAAGATCGAATGTACTCCAGCAGTCGCCCGAAGACATCTCTTCCCTGACCTACATCCTCTATGGTGAGCCTACCCAGCGCCTGGTCGCCAGCTCGGCCGCAAGTAAAGAGCGCAACATTGAGCCGCGCTTCGATGCTTTTGAAGATAGCCAGTTGATCTCTCCTATGATCCCTGCTTCTAACGCGCTTGATCGCCGCTTTCTACAGGAAGTGCTGGGGATTGCGCTCTCCGAAGCGCGGCGCATGCACAAAGACTACCTGGGCACACCGCACCTGTTCATTGCCCTGACAAAGCTCGATGGCGGGTGCACCCAGGATGCCCTCAAGAGCCTCGGCTTCTCCCCCAAGCAGGTGCGCGATGTTATTCGCCTTGCGCTGGGCAACGGAAAAGCTTCCATAGACACACCCATTCTGCCAACGCGCCGTTGTAAAGAAATTCTCCAGACAGCCGAACGCAATGCCTTAAGCTCCGGTTCGCCAGCTATCGACGAACGCGCCATCGCGCAAGCAGTGCTCAGTGAAGGAGATGGCGTCACGCACGAACTCCTTACCAAACTGGGCATCAATCCGGCACAGTTGATTGATCTGATCCTGGCCAGCAATGCCCGTGCATTACTCGAACTGGTTCCCTCCGTAAGCGCCAATCCGGCTGCTGCTCCCGCCGATCTGCCCATTGGCATCAGTCCCGAGGTTGGCGTTAAGGGAGGCACTTCGGTGCTGGAACGGCTGGGCCGCGACCTGACAAAGCAGGCCAGCATGAAGCAACTGACACCGCTGATTGGGCGTGAAAAAGAGATTCGCCAGCTCATGCAAACGCTCATGCTCAAAGACCGCAATAACCCGATCCTGATTGGCGACTCGGGCGTGGGCAAAACCACCATCGTCGGCGGCCTGGCGCAGCGTATCGTCGATGGCAAGGTTCCTCCCGAACTGCGTGGCAAGCGCCTGATCGAACTCTCGGCCAGTTCCCTGGTCGCTGGCACCAAATACCGGGGCGAATTTGAGGAGCGCCTGCTCAAGGTGCTTGAAGAGGCCGAAGGAAGCGGCAACATCATTCTCTTCATTGATGAAATGCACCTCTTGATCGGCACCGGGCGCGCAGCCGAAGGCAGCATCGACGCCGCCGGCATCCTCAAACCCGCGCTGGCCGGCGGCCGCCTGCGCTGCATAGGAGCCACCACCCCACAGGAATATCGCTTGATCGAAAAAGACGCTGCGCTGGAACGCCGCCTGCGACCCATTATGATCGAGGAACCTTCGGCGGAAGAAGCCCTGACCATCCTCACCGGCATGCGCGACCTGTATGAGCAGCACCATCATGTGACGATTACCAAAGAAGCGCTCCATGCGGCTGTGCATCTTTCTGTGCAATACCTGCCAAACTTACGCCTTCCCGACAAGGCATGTAGCGTCCTGGATGAAGCCTGCTCGCGAGCCCGCGTCTTCTCCCTGGAAGAAAGTTCCTCTGAGCCTTCAGGGCAGGATGACGACTTCGATACATTCGACGAAATGCCGATTATTACCGCTTCCATGATCGCCGAGGTGATCGCCCATCGCACAGGTATTCCGGTGCAGGCGCCTGGCCGCGAGGAGCGAGACCGCCTGCTGAACCTGGAGTCACGCCTCAAGACCAGGGTTATCGGCCAGGATGAGGCCATCAGCCGCGTGGCACAGGCGATCCAGGTGGCGCGTGCGGGATTGAAGCCGCGCAATCGCCCCTCCGGCGTCTTCCTCTTCTTAGGCCCCACAGGCGTGGGCAAAACCGAGCTTGCGCGCGCCTTAGCAGCCGAAGTGTTCGGCTCTGATGAGCACCTGATTCGCATTGACATGTCAGAATACATGGAGAAGCACGCCGTCTCACGCATGATCGGCGCCCCTCCCGGCTATATCGGCTACGACCAGGAAGGCCAGTTGACGGGCAAGCTGCGGCGCCGCCCGCATTGCGTCGTCCTGCTCGACGAAGTAGAGAAAGCACACCCCGAGGTCTTTGATCTCTTCCTGCAGGTCTTTGATGCCGGTCGCCTCACCGATGCCCAGGGCCACACAGTTGATGCACAACACGCCATCTGGATTATGACCTCGAACATCGGCACAGATATGCTAGGGCGCTCCGTGCCAAGTGGCTTTCGCGCAACCATGAAGGAAACGGCAGAGGAGATGCAGCGCGAGCGCTTGCTCGAGCGGCTGCGCCAGACCTTCCGGCCCGAGTTTCTCAATCGCGTTGACGAGATAGTCATTTTCCACCCGCTGGGCCACGAACAGATGCAGGCCATTACACGCCTGCAAATGAACGAGCTGGCCGCCCGCCTGTTAGAGCAGGGGCTGACCTTGCAAGCCGGCGATTCTGCCATCGAGCTGCTGTGTAAAGAGGGTTTCAGCCAGACACAGGGAGCGCGACCGCTGCGCAGGGCTATCGAGCGCTTACTTACTGTTCCCTTAAGCCTGCGTATCCTGCTGGGCAATCTCCCTGAACATGGCGAGGTTCATGTCACAGCCGTGGATGGGAAGCTCGAAATTGATATCAGGGAGCCTACTTTACAGGAGCCGCACCCAGGGCAAGGACAAGCCCTGCCCCTACCATAGGACAGGGGCAAACCCTGTCCCTACCCTATTTCGCAGGCCGATATGCGGAGGGTAGGGACAACCCTTGCGGTTGATCTGGCAGGCCATTCCATTCTGTGCGTCATTCGCCAACTTTCTTTTCCCCTCGCACTTTGACTCCCAATCCTGGCCCATCCGGCAGGATGAGCTTCCCCTTTTCAACAGTGACGCCCACATATGGGTCATTATCGATCAGCAAATTGCCATCGAGATCGGCGTAATCGACCAAGGGCGTCAGGTGCGCAGCAGCAGTAATGGCCATCGAGCTTTCGATCATACAGCCAATCATCACACGCAGGTTATGCGCGCGCGCCACGTGGATCATCTTCAATGCGTTACGAATGCCCCCACATTTCATAAGCTTGATATTGATGCCATCGACGCACTCCGCAATGCGGGGGATATCCTCTGCGGTGACACAGCTCTCATCGGCAATAACCGGAACCGGCACATTATCGCGTATTAACTTCAAGCCCGCCCAGTCGTGCGCGGGAACGGGCTGCTCAACAAATTCGATGTTATAGGGAGCGAGCGCATTGATATTTTTGATAGCCTCTTTAGGTGTCCAACCCGTGTTGGCATCCACGCGAATGGTAGCAGCAGAAACTTCACGGATGGCCTGGATAATCTCCAGGTCGTGCCTGGTGCCAACTTTGATCTTGAGGATAGGATAATCAAGGGCCAGCAGAGCTTTCTTGGCCATGTTGGTTGGCGTATCGAGGCCGATGGTGAACGAGGTAGAGGCCGTATGAGCCGGGTTCAGCCCCAGGAGCTTATAGAGCGGTACATTCAACATCTTCCCGATGATGTCATACAGCGCCATATCGACAGCCGCCTTCGCCGAAGGATTGAGGCCAATGATCTCGTCGAGCTTGCCGAGGATATCTTCAAGCGCAAAGGGATCATCGCCGAGATTGCCCGCGAACATCGCGATGCAGGCAAGCACCGTTTCTGGACTCTCACCGTAATATTCCGCCGGTGAGGCTTCGCCATAGCCTGTAAATTCCTCGTGGTTGATCTGCACGATCACGTTCTGTGATACATACTGCACGCCACGCGCAATACGAAATGGGAAGGTAAGTTTCAGGTCAATAGGTTTAGCATCGATATGCATAATGTGCTGGTCCTCCTCTGCTAAGACACTCTTTCAGTATAACATAGTAGGTTCTTGTCCGTCCCACTATAACACTTGAAAAGAAGACAAGGAACAAAGGGTATGTATTTTGCGTCTTAGTCTGTAGATAAACTCTTGTCCAGAGAGTGCCCCTAAGCAAGGAGAATATAATGGGAGTAAAAAAAATTGTATTAGCTCTTCCGTTATTCCTGTTGATCGTTGGCTGTAGCGCCTCCAATCCGGGTGGAAGTCTCTCCCCAAAACCCACAACATTATATGTTACTCGTATAAACCTTATCTCTGCAAACGGCTTTGCCCCTTTTCAAACAACGATCCACGATGCTGCTATGGTAGAGCATCTCTATGCTGCTGCCCTGGCCCTCCCCGCTGTCCCTCCAAGAGGAGTCAAGAGTATGTGTCTCAATGATCTAGGTTTACGGTATCGTCTGGTTTTTCGGCCAACTCCTCTTCCATCGAACCAAATGGAATTAAATCCAGGTGGCTGCCAACTCCTGTATATAAGGACAGGAAACTATAGGGGGACAGGGAAAATAGATGTGCGTCAGATGGACACAGCTTTTCTCTCTTTATTTGCAAGAACTATTAAGGTCCCGTGGCTCGGTGAGCCATCGTTGTAGCATCTCAGGTTGCTCGACTTTCTCTCTAGGAAGGGGGCAGCGATGCAATTCCAAAGAGCGATATTGATTCTGCTCGCGGTTCTCCTGCTCGCTGGCTGTAGCGCTGTAAGCCGGCCTGGCGGAACGGGTAGTAATAGCATTCCTTTATCCACAGCTACACCTGTGTTGCCTACAGCATTGCATGTCACACGTCCCGCTATCAATGGATATCCCTCTCTTAATCGTAGAGTACAGGATACACAAGCCGTGCAGCGGCTCTACCGGGCGGCATATGCACTGCCTGTTCGCCCACCTGGAACAGGTCATTGTCCATTAGATAATGGAATCATCAATTATCTGATTTTTCTGCGTGGCACGACTCCTCTGCAACAGATGACACTGCAGGCCACAGGCTGTCGATATTTGCGACTGGATCAATCGGATGGAGTGCGCTTGACAACCCAGGCTTTCCAATCATTATTCCTCAAGACCGTTGGCATTCCATCACTCGTTCCAGGAGTTTCGTGACAAGAACAGAGCCTCTACCCTTGTTTTTGACGGACGCATTGGCAACCTGCTTGTATGGGGTATCCCAGCAGGCGATTGATAACAGTTCCTTTATTGCTCAAAGTTCTTCATAAGCGCATCCATCAATTTGCCGGCACCGAAGCGCAACACGTCGGTTGCCGGCAGGCCTGTCTCGTCTTCGGCACTTTTAAGCGCATCGCGAGCCTGTTCATCGCTCAGGCCATAGGTTATCAGGGCAAGACCAGCTACTTTGCATGGGCGTTCTGGGCGTATCCAGCTCACAGTATCTTCGTTGATCTGGATCATGCGTGACAGCGAGGGCAACCGGCAGTGATCATAGCCCTCGATGGTGACGGCTCCGGCTTTGTGGCAGAAGATCATAGCATCCGGCATAGAGCCGTGAATGAGACCGAGCGTTACAGGCGAATAGCCAGGATGGTTGAGCGCGCCCTGCCCTTCGACAAAAGCCCAATCGTACTCGTTTGTGAAATCGAGCACCATCTTCTCCACCATGCCAGCCACGAAGTCACTGATAATGCGGTCAACCGGCAGGCCCCTGCCCGAGACCATGATACCCGTCTGGCCGGTCGCAACGAAGGCGCTGCTCAGCCCGCGCCGCTGCGCTTCACGATCCAGCTCCAGGGCAGCCGTCATCTTGCCGGTTGCACAATCCGAGCCAACCACAAGAACGGTATGGCTGCCAGGGCGATGTGGGATGTATTGCGCAACGCGCCTCTCATCAGGCGGGCGACGCACATCCCAGATCGTCACTCCCCGCCTCTCGGCAGCGGTCCGCAGCTCGGGATCGTCTGAAATGAAGACGTGCAAGCCACTGATAATATCCAGCCCGGCATCGATGGCCGCCAGCAATTGCCAGCGCCACGCCTCGGGCAAACCTCCTCCTATCGGCGCAATCCCGATCAGCAGCGTATCGGGCCGGTATGCCAGGGCTTCGTTGATATCGCGCACGACGGGGATGCCCTTGCCGATGTCAGCGTCAAGCGCATGGGCAACATCCTGCCCCGCCCTGGTGCTATCGATGACGGCGACAACCGGGTCTTTGCCGTAGCGGATCACCCCCGTCGCCGTTTTGCCATAATGCCATTCAAAAGCCCCTTCGGCCAGTATCGCTACACGTCGCATATTCTTGTCTACTCCTTCCCTGTCCATTGCGTCTAGGACATTATACTATACAATGTAACAAAGAAAGGTTACCCTCCGCCCCTCAACTCGTTTTACCAATGGGAAATGTAGTTAGTTGGGGAGGAGGATGCCTCCTATTGAGGCAATGTTATGCAACCGTCTACTCGTTACGTGGTGAGGGATGCTGGGGTTTCCACTACACAGCTTGACCATACTTACACATCTACATTAGAACCCGGTAAAGAGATATCTGCGCAGGATGGCACTATTTCAAGCCGGGTATCATGGCTGCAAGCGCTGAAAAATGTTCTGCCTATCTATCTCGCCATCCATCTAGCCTTTTTCTTGCTGACCTATCTCTCTGTCTTATTTACTCTGGGAAACTTTTCGACGAGGGCTTTGCGAATATCCACTCTGCTACACGTCTGGTACCGCTGGGATAGCGGCCATTTTACGTCAATCGCGACAAAAGGCTATGATCTCCCTTACAGGACGGCTTTTTTCCCGCTCTATCCCTTGCTAGAAGGTGGCCTGACCTTCCTCACTCGCGATGCTTTTGTGGCGGGCCTGATAATCTCTAATCTGGCAGGCTTGGGAATGCTTACTATCCTCTACCGGCTGGTAGCAGAGGATTTCGATGCTGAACGGGCCTACCGCTCCGCTCTCTATCTCTCAATCTTTCCCACGGCGTTTTTCTTTGCCGCGGCCTATAATGAGTCACTTTTTCTCTTGCTGGCCCTGCTCAGTTTCTACTGCATGCGGCATGGTCACTGGTGGCTGGCCGGGCTTGCTGGTTTTCTCGCCAGCCTGACTCGCTCGGCGGGACTGCTCCTGCTTGTGCCATTTATCTATGAGTATTATGAATACTGGCGCCAGCATGACTTCCGGCCAAGAGCTATACGCATCGATCTGCTCGGCGCCCTCGGCATACCCGCCGGCACCGGCGTTTTTGCCCTCTATTGCCTGTACCGCTTTCACAACGCGCTGGCATTCTCACAGGCGCAAAGTGTATGGCTGCGTCACCTGCACGGCCCCTGGCACGGCTTGCTCGACTCCTTTTTGATTGTCACCCGCACGAGCATACTCAGCTTCAATTCGATACACAACGTGATCGATCTGAGCGCAGGCCTGTTTATACTGGCTTTGACAGCTTTTGGTTTTATTGGGCCGTGGAAGTTCCCCAGGCATCTGCTGTCCTACGGCCTCTATGGCGGCGCCATCTACCTTTTCCTCGTTGTCTTTCCCTCCGATGGCACATTTCCGCTACAATCGCTTTCTCGCCTTGTCCTGGAAGTCTTCCCGGCCTTCATAGTGCTGGCCGCCATTGGTAAGAACCGGCAGTTCAATTTGTATTACCTCGTCGTCTCCGTTACGCTGCTCGCCTTCATGCTGCTCCAGTTTTTAACCGGTGGCTGGATCGTATAAGGGTCGTAAGGGCCCATCCTCTTCTAGAGTTCGCGGCTCTTCGTCTTGATGATCTCCGTCACGTGCGCTATGAACTCTGATAGGGGCATCGAGCCGAGGTTTTCTTTAGAGCGCAGGCGCACTGCAACGGATTTGTCTGCTTCCTCTTTATTTCCGACTACCAGCATGTAGGGAATTTTCTGAAGCTGGGCGCTGCGTATCTTGGCGTTCATACGCTCACTGCGCCTATCCACCTCGGCACGCATGCCAGCAGCTTTGAGCTCCTCCAATACATTGTCAGCATACTCCAGGTGACGGTCAGAGACGGGAATGATCATGGCTTGAATGGGAGCAAGCCAGGCGGGAAATGCGCCGGCATAATATTCGAGCAGCATGCCCGTGACGCGCTCGAGGGAGCCGAAGCAGGCGCGATGGATGATTACGGGCCGGTGGCGCTGGCCATCCTCGCCAATATACCAGAGATCGAAGCGTTCAGGGAGATTGTAATCCACCTGAGCCGTGCCGAGCTGCCATTCCCGACCGAGGGCATCGGGAAAGACAAAGTCGAGTTTGGGTCCGTAGAAGCCTGCTTCGCCTTGCTGGGTTGTGTAGGGAAGTCCGAGCTTTTTGACGGCGCTAAGAATCGCGGCTTCGGCCTGTTCCCATACCCGATCACTACCTATGTACTTGGAGCTGGCGAGGTCGCGCACTCCAACGCGTGCTTTGAAGCCGTTTAGCCCCAGTACATGGTAAACGAAAAGCACCAGTTCAATGACCCTGGCGAATTCATCTTCAACCTGTTCGGGCATCATGAACATGTGCGAGTCGTCGTTCGTAAAACCTCGCGTGCGTAAGAGACCGTTGAGTTCGCCGCTTTGTTCGTAGCGATAGGCCATAGCGAACTCAGCAAGGCGAAGGGGTAGCTCGCGATAGGAACGCATTTCGCTTTTGTAAATTTCGATGTGATGCGGGCAGTTCATCGGCCTGAGAATATACGCTTCGCTATCTGGAGCGTCTACGTCCGGATTGGAGCCAGGTTCGACCATTGGCGGGAATATGCTCTCACGGTATTGGTACCAGTGGCCGCTCTTTTTGTAGAGGTCGATTTTGCCGATTTGTGGCGTCACTACCGGCAGATAACCCCGGTCAAGCTGTTCCTGGCGCAGGAAGCGCTCCAGTGTGTCGCGCAGGATAGCTCCTTTAGGCAACCAGAGCGAGAGCCCTTGCCCGACCTCGTTGGAGATCATGAAAATGCCTAACTCGTGCCCTAACCTATGATGATCACGAGCCTGAATCTCTTCTATATGTTTTAATTGTTCGTCAAATTCCTCCGGCATTGGTAAAATCCTCCTTGCTAGCTTGCTCGACAAAATTGGTAACGACAGACGACAAAAAAGCCTTCTCATTCCCTAATGGGACGAAAAGGCTTATAGGACGGCACATTTCGTGGTTCCACCCAATTTCCGTGTTTCTCGCACGACTACAAGAGGACGCTTTATACACGAGAAACTCGCTTTGTTGACCGCTAACGGGGTCAAGACGTGTACCTTATGGGCACAATCAATGGGCCCCTACAAGTACAGGCTGGCGAGGGGTATCCGTTCCTTGCTGGTAGGAGCGCTTTCAGCTATTGGCGCTTCCTCTCTGTGTACCTCTAGGGAGGGACATGTCTCGCTTCATCGCCATCTATTTTTTGGTTACAGCTCGTTTTGGTTACAGCTCGCGGCTCTTCGTCTTGATGATCTCCGTTACGTGCTCAATGAACTGCGACAGGGGCATGGCGCCCAGATTCTCGTTCGTGCGCAGGCGCACAGACACAGCGTTTTCCGCCGCTTCCCTGTCACCGACGACCAGCATGTACGGGATCTTCTGCAGTTGAGCGTCACGAACCTTGGCGTTCATGCGCTCGCTGCGCGTATCGACCTCGACACGCACGCCAGCAGCCTTGAGGGCCTCCATGACCTTGTTGGCATACTCGTTGTGACGGTCGGCGATGGGAATGATGATCGCCTGCACAGGAGCGAGCCAGACCGGGAAAGCGCCCGCGAAATGCTCGATAATCATGGCCATGAAGCGCTCCGTTGAACCCGTTACGGCGCGATGGATCATGACGGGACGATGCGGCTGACCATCCTCACCGATATATTCAAGCTCAAAGTTCTGCGGCTGCACAAAGTCAAGCTGGATCGTCGCGCACTGCCACTCGCGCCCCAGCACATCACGCACCAGGAAGTCCACTTTCGGTCCATAGAACGCCGCCTCGCCGGGCGCCTCTTTGTACTTCAGGCCCTTCGAGCTAGCCGCCTGGCGCAGCGCGTCTTCTGCAGCATTCCATACTTCATCACCGCCGATGTAATACTCGCTGTTCTGCGGATCGCGCAGCGACAGGCGAATCCAGTAGTCCGTCAGTCCATACGTATTGAAGACCTCCAGCGTAAGGTTGATGGCGCGATCAAACTCCTCTTGAATCTGGTCGGGTCGCAAGAAGACATGGGCATCGTCCTGCGTCAGACTGCGCACGCGCGCCAGGCCCGTCAGCACTCCCGCCTTCTCATAGCGATAGAGCGTGGCAAACTCGGCATAGCGCACTGGCAGTTCGCGATAGCTGTGCATCTGTGATTTGTAGAGCATGATGTGGTGCGGGCAGTTCATCGGCTTCAGCACATAGGCATCATCCTCCGTAAGCTCCTGCTCGCCTTGCATTACCGGAAACATGTCCTCACGGAACGTGTACCAGTGCTTCGATATTTTGTACAGGTGGACTTTGCCCAGGTGCGCCGTCCAGACGTGCTGGTAGCCATATTTTTCCTGCGTCTCGCGCACATACTTCTCCATCTGGTAGCGCAGCGTTTCGCCACGCGGCAAGAACATTGGTACCCCGGCAGGCAATTCATCGCTGAAGACAAAAAGCTTCAGCTCCCGCCCTAGCTTGCGATGGTCGCGCTTCTGAGCCTCTTCCAGTCGCCACAGGTACTGGTCAAGCTCTTCCTGCGTGAACCATGCCGTACCATAGAGCCTCTGCAACATGGGCCGGTTCTCATCGCCGCGCCAGTAAGCGCCTGCTACGCGCATGAGCTTGAACGGGCCGATCTGCCCCGTGTTCTCAACATGCGGCCCGCGACAGAGATCGAGGAAATTGTGCTGCTGGTAGATGCCAACTTCCTCGTCCGGCAAATTCTCGATGAGTTCCACCTTGTAGACCTGCCCCTTGTCGCGGAAGTACTCAAGAGCCTTCTCGCGCGGCCAGCGCTCGCGTATAAACGGGTACTTGCCGGCAATGATGCGCGCCATGCGCTGCTCGATATCAGGCAAATCATCCGGCGTGAGCGCACGTGGCAAATCGAAATCGTAGTAAAAGCCATCCTCGATAGCCGGGCCGATAGCGAACTTAGCGTCAGGAAAAATCTCCTGCACCGCTTCGGCCATCACATGCGCTGCGGAGTGTCGCATCCGCTGAACCGGCGTATAATTGACCGATTCCTCCAGTTCTGCCTCAACTGACATCGTAAAACCTCCCTCAATATTCAGAAAAAGACAACAAAAAAACCTTTCCATCCCCTTATGGGACGAAAAGGCTCATAAACTTTCCGTGGTTCCACCCAACTTCCGCAGAGCAAATTTCTCATGATAGGCTCTGCGCTCGTGTGACCGCTAACGGGGTCAAGGCGTGTACCTTATGGGCGCAAACAATTGGGGCCCCTACAAGTACAGGCTGGCGAGGGGTATCTACTTCTTGCTGGCAGGTGCGCTTTCAGCCGCCGGCGCATCCTCTCTGTCTACCCCTGGGAAGCGACATGTCTCGCGTCTATGCCTTATTTAGTATGCTGATCTACTGGATATAGAATACCATAGGATGGGGATAATGTAAAGCGTTTTAGCGAACTCTTCATCCTTCCGGGTGAACCGTAGGTTCCCGATTTATCGTGGAACCCGATGTATCGGGGCCAGCGCCGATTTATTGGCCCCCCTCGTCAATCACCCTAAAGGATAGAGAGCCTTTTAGCTAATCATCTTCTCCATCCCCTATCTCATTATCATTAGGAACGGAGCTATCTTCTACATCAGTTCCATTATCAAGTGAGAGAGCCGTAACAAAGTTCTCTAAAGGGATTTGGTTTAACTTGTCTTTGAGGTAGTCTCCAATTTTTACCTGATCCATGTTCACCAGTTCGTGCTCAAAGCCCAACGTGTTGTTCAATAGCTGCGCAACTTCTTGAGGCCAGTAACTGGCGCTCATTTGAACAATATGGCCGTGTACAGCCCGTGCCATATCTACTATACGGCTATTCCCGCCAATGCGATCAACAATGATAATCGTTGCCATGTAAAACCGCTCGCCTGCCAGAATTTCTTCACGCTGGAAGCGGGTTACCTTGTCTAGAGAAATCTCAGGATTGCCCCTGCCAATAAACCCAATATCAAAGCGTACGCCCTTCCCCAGTTCATAGAGCAAAGTTGCATCGCTCTCGCGCTTCTCACTTGATGAAGAGAGCCAGAAGACGCCTTCTCCAAGTTGATGTGGGGCCACCTGCCGAAATCCCAAAATGCTTAGCAGGGAACCTAAAACTAATTTCTCAAATAGCTTCCCAAGAGAAGACTTGTCAGAGCCGCGAATAGTTAATGTCTCTGCTCCAATCGCATTGAGCAGATATGTCATAAATAACCAGTCAATGTGGATCTCGCTTTCCGAGCTTAGTTTCAGCTCCCCTGCTAGTTCTCCATAGATACTTTTATGGTTGTCAACGATTTCCTGACAGGCTTGAATATAGCCATCTCGATAAACCTCAAGTAATGCTTTGTTATCCCTGAGAACATTCTGAACGGCCTTATCGGTTAAACCTAGCATCCATTGAGCCAGCCAGCGTTCCGCTTTAGGTATCCCTTTATGAGTGAGGATATTCGATGCCAGGTAAGGCAGGTGGTGTAAAAAATCAGGTGAGTGAGACGAACCTTTGAGAAAAAGACTCATCATTGCTAGATTCAGCGCTGTGATACGACGCCGGGTCAGCGGCTCAGTGGAATCGCGCAGGTTCTTCCCCGTGAGAACATCAAAGAGAATCCCACGAATAATATCAAAACCGATTTGACGAATAAAATTCGTCCCACTCCCTGTCAGTAAGTCACGAGAAATAGGGGCCATAAACTGGCTTAACATTTGTAAATCATCTGCATTTGATGCTCTATTGAGACGCCTGGGCATGTCAACCTCGTTAAAAAAGCCTGTCCTCTACATCAATTGGGGCACAATTTATGGTGAATACGCTACGAGCATCCTTCCCTAGCCAATCTTTCACCCTCTCACGAATGATAGAAAAGTAGCCCGGCTCTTGCTCAATAAGCACAAAGCGCCTGCCCTGCTTCACAGCGGCCTCGCCAACGGTGCCTATCCCCGCGAAAGGGTCTAATACAACATCTTCCTTAAAGGAATAATATGTAATAACTCTTTCTGCTAGCTCAACGGGGAAAATAGCGGGATGACGCTTATCATAAGCGGGTTGAATTCGCCAGATATTGGTCTTTTCATAGTCATCATGAATACGAGAAGCCTGAACAAGTTCCTGTTTTGGGTGAGCACGGATGTTCCAATCGATGAGCTTAGTCGTGCTCTTACGATAGACCAGAATATACTCAGTGACAGGGACAGGCTTATATTGAAGAGGATTGCGGTCTGCGGCAAATCTACGACCGCGTCCTGTTGCCCATCCAGCCCCTTCAGGCTTTTCCCAGATAATGTCGTCGATGAATTCATAGCCTTCTTCTATAAAAAGACGGTGGACATCAAATGGTACGGCAATGCGTCTGGAAGACTCGCTCCGATTAGAGCGCCGAATTAATACAGGCGAGACGTTCATAACAAAAAAGCGTCCTTCTGATAGCACTCGGTGAACGTTGTGAATCACTTTGCGCAGTTTTAACAAATATTCCTCGTAGGTGATGTAATCAGTATATTCCGGGCGAGCATTGTAATAGGGTGGAGAAGTGAACACTAAATTCACGCTCTCTGCTGGTAAATCTTGCAATATCTGTTCGCAATCACCTAATGCGATTGTATTTCGCAGATTTGAAAGCTGATAGGTACCATTATTACGAGGCTCAGGCTGTACAGCAGTTTCCTCATGCCCTCGCCCTAACAGGCGAGCTTCTAACTGTGCTGGGGATGTAGATTTATTCTGTAAGATAAGTGAGGTACGGGCATCAATGACAACTTCTCCAATTCGCTCTTTTGCTGCCTTACTGAGCAAAGGAACGCGCCAGATATGATAACGATCATCCACTTCAGGCAGCCCGAACTCTATAGAGTTTTCTAGTTTTGCAGACTGGAGCCAGATAAGTGCAATGCGCTTAGCGGCTTGAACATCCAGGACAGCATATTTGCGCTGTTCTGCTACTGTAGGTGTATCCATGTTCCTTTTCATCCAGAAATTCTCCCTACTCTCCTGAAATTTTATGGTGTTCAATAAGATTGAACTACTGGACAATTCTATCATGGAACTGCGTTGTTGGCTATGTGTATCCAGAGGCTACCAGCTTGAAGCTGCCATTGATCTATATCTCGTAGACCAAGTAGCTACGCCAGGAAAGGAAAAGCCCCTCTTGACGATTGCAGAGTGCGAGTGATATTGTTGTAGCATCCTGAAAATGATCCGCATACTGTTCTAAACTCATGATGCAGGTAGTGCCAGCGGTTACTGGCAAACGCCTGCTAGAGGCGACAAAATGAATCCATCCATTCCTGCTTTCACGAAATACCGGGTCGCAGCAATCCAATTCGATCCAGTGCTGGGCGAGAAAGAGCAAAATATCGCCAGATTGCTCCAATTAGTTGAAGAAGCTGCCCGCCATGATGCCCGCTTAATTGTCCTGCCAGAAATGGCCACGACCGGCTACTGCTGGCTATCGCGTGAGGAGATCGCTCCTTTTGTCGAACCCATTCCAGGCCCCATCACTGATCGCTTCCAGCAGCTCGCCACCCAATACAACTGCTATATCGCCCTCGGCCTTCCCGAAGTGGATCCCTCCACCAATGTCTACTACAACGCCCTGGCTCTGATTGGCCCTGAAGGTCTCTTTGGCAAGTATCGCAAAATCCACTCGTATATCGCAGAGCCGCGCTGGGCACGAGATGGTGATATTGGCATGCCCATCTGGGAAACTCCCCTCGGTCGCTTGGCCGCTCTCATTTGTATGGACGGCATGTATTTCGAATCCGCGCGCATTCCTGCCCTTTACGGAGCCGATGTATTGCTCTTCCCAACCAACTGGCTCGAAGAACACTGCCCAAGTAGCTGGTGGATGGCCCGCGCATTTGAGAACGGTGTGTATTTCATTGCCGCGAACCGTTTTGGACGCGAGCGCGGCGCGCAGTTCAGCGGCGGGAGCTGCATCCTGAACCCCGATGGCTCTATCCAGGCCTATCTGGATAACGGCGAGGGCATTGTCTACGGAGAAGTTGATCTAACTCGCTGTCGCAATAAAAGCTGGGGAGATAGCACCGCTAAGCCTTGCGGAGATCGTCTTGCCGATCGCAGGCCCGCCGAATATGTCACGCTGGTACACAATGCATATCTGTGGGAGCCACTCCGCTACCACGGGCTTTACGAGCTAGGTGAACTACCTGAGGGCCAGCTTTCCTGCGTTGGCATCATCCAGACAAACCTACAAGAATTACCGACGCCGCCACAGCAGAGCACCGTGCAGGCACTGCGTAGCATGATTGGATCGCTCCTACGCGATCATGCTCCGGCACGACCAGATGTGCTCGTACTTCCCGAACTTATCCTGCCGGGGCCGGTGCTTCCAACACCCGGCAATGCTGGCCAACCAGGTTCGCAAGAGCTGATCGCCCATTTTCAAGGGGGAGCAATTGAACTCTCCGGCCCGCAGACCGGCGCCCTGGTAGAACTGGCAAACGAATTTCAGATCAGCCTGGTGCTTGGCGTCGCAGAACGCGAGCAAGAGCCGGGATCAGTTCCCAGGTACTACAATACGGTGCTGCTCGTCGATCCAGAAGGCATCTATGGTGTCTACCGCAAAATTCACCTCACGGCCAGCGATCGTCTCTGGGCCAGCCCAGGAGACAAGGGATTGCCAACCTTTGATACGCCCTCAGGTCGCATAGGCCTGGCAACCGGGTATGATGTGCTGTTCCCCGAAACCCTGCGCGTCCTGGCAGGCAAAGGCGCCGATCTTGTCTGCGCTCCCACCCTGCTCAATTTTCCCGATCCCATCGGGCTGGAACCGACAACCATCTCCTTTGATCAGCCTGTCGCGCCCAACGAATACGATCCAGTACATTACCTGATCTGGCGCGTGCGAGCGGCGGAGCATAACGTCTACCTCGCGCTGGCCAACTGGAGCGGGCAGAAAGATGGCATATACGCTAATGGCAATAGCGGCATCTTCTCCCCCTCTACCGAAAAGTATCCCTGGACAGAGGTGATCGTCGACGAGGGTGAAGTCACATTGACGATGATGACTATCGACACGCGAGAGCAGCGCACCGGTCGCCGGTCTTCTTCACAGCAATTGCGCTACGCGCCAGGTGAAGTAGCAGGCTCACTGACAGGCGAGCTTTCCTATGATATCCGCGATACCATCCCTGCCAATGCTGTTCGCGGCAAGCCAATGCTGCGCAAACGCATGCCCTTCTGGTATCTTGATCTGGTGAAAAAAGAGTTGTGATCACAGGCAAAGAGAGCATGGCAACAGAAAGCCTTTTCTCACAATTCCAGCGTCATCTTACAGGTGTTGGTGGTGAAGTGTATTATGCCGGGCATATGGAGCAGGCAGCAGATATTATCGCCGAGCGCGCACAGCAGGCCGGCAGCAGCGTTGTTGTCCCGCCGCACTTCGCCGAACGCCCTCCTGGCAACCAGATCGTCCCCCTGCTACGAAAGAGGAACATTGCGATTGTAGAATCTCAATTCCGCTCTTCCTCAGAGGCCGGCAATGGCACGCCTGAGAACCCCGCAACGGTTCTAGACGCCCCTGTCGGGCTGACCGGCGCGGAGTTCGCCATAGCTGAAACGGGGTCTATCGTCCTGGCTGATAATTCGCTCGAGGCCAGGGCAGTAAGTATGCTCACGCTGACCCACATTGCGCTGGTAGCAGAACACAGCATTGTCCCCATGCTGGACGATGCGGGCAAGCGCCTGCAACAGCTCACCAGACCCGGGCCTGACCAGCGCCACTACATTTCTTTTGTAACGGGTCCCAGCCGCACTTCTGATATCGAGCGCGTACTCACTATCGGGG
>CADDZH010000039.1 GCA_902812455.1 Chloroflexota bacterium
GGGTGGTGGGCCCTTGTGGTTTACGTGTATTACCAAATTTGGCCGTTAACAAATTATTCCGCCAATGATATGGGCAGGACAAGGGGCCGATTTATCGGCCCCTACAGTTTGGTCGGGGCGAGAGGATTTGAACCTCCGACCACTTCAACCCCATTGAAGTGCGCTACCGGGCTGCGCTACGCCCCGCCTTCCTATTCGGAACAACCTTAGTATAGCAGGTAGAAGGGATGCACGTCAATAGTTTTGGCATACTGCATACTCTGTCTTTCCCCTGATAAAATGTGCTAGATTTAGAGAAGATTTGTAGGCAAGACGAAAGGATCGGCAAACCATTGCAACCTGCTCGCAGCATTACCCTTACAACCACTATACTGGCTGGCATCCAATGGCTGTTCTTCATGTTTGCTAATATCGTCGTTATCCCTATCTCCATTGGATACGCCTTCCATTTACCTCCCGATGTAATCACCGCCTCGCTTGAGCGCGCTTTCATCTACACGGGTATTGCCTGCATCCTCCAGGGACTTATCGGTCACCGCTTACCCCTTATGGAAGGCTCTGCGGGACTCTGGTGGGGAGTAATCTTAAGCCTGGCGGCAAGCGCTGCAGCCTCGGGCCAATCTCTGCTGGCACTCGGCGGCAACCTTGAAACTGGCATCATCATCTCCGGTGTGCTGGTCGGCCTGCTCGGTATTCTGGGTCTAGGATGGTGGTTGCGCCGCCTGTTCAATCCCATTGTCACCAGCACCTTCTATTTCCTGCTGGGCGCGCAACTATGCGAGATTTTCTTCAAAGGCATGATCGGGCTGGCAAATGGGACACAGATTCAACCGGGCATCACCCTGCTCTCCATCGCGCTGGTGATCCTGGTGCTGGTGCTCAGCATCTGGGGGCGTGGGCTGATCAGTAACTTTGCCTTGCTGATCGGCATCATCGCCGGCTGGATCGCCTTTCGTCTCCTCTTTCCAGGCAGCAGAGGAACACTTGCCCCTGCCGGCAGCGCCTTTTTCGCCATCTTTCCCTGGGGTCCGCCCGCATTCAACATTGGCCTGCTCGTTACAATTGTGCTTACCGGCCTGATCAGCATGAGCAACACCTTCGCCGCGCTCGAAGGGACGGAACCTCTCTTCGATACACCTGTCTCGCCAGCCCAGTACAGGCGTTCGCTTGCCATCACAGGCTTCAATTCCGTCGTATCCGGCATCCTGGGCATTGTTCCCTTCGCTCCCTACGTCTCCTCACTTGGCTTCCTGCGGGCAACCCGCATCTTCGACCGCACGCCATTTCTCATCGGGGCTTTTCTTTTCATCCTGCTCGGAGCTGTGCCAATCCTCGGGCAGTTGTTTGCCTCGCTGCCGGTCAGTGTAGGAGATGCCGTTCTCTTTGTGGCATATTTGCAGCTCTTCGGCTCTGCTCTCTCCAGAATCGAAGGGGTTTCTTTCTCGTTCAAAACGATTTATCGCATTGCGACCCCGGTGCTGCTCGGACTGGCGCTCATGAATATCCCCGCTACAGCCTTCAGCACCATTCCTGAACTCATCCGCTCGCTCGTCCAGAATGGCCTTGTTGTGGGCATCCTCCTTGCTATCGTAATGGAGCTGGTGATCCCCTGGGACAAATTGGAACCAGGGATGAAGATATTAGCGGAGGAAAAGACATCAGAGGCAGATGTGTCTAATGGTGATGCAGCCAGGACAGATTTTTCCAGGTCAGAGACAAGCTCTGCCCCTACAATGAACGAGGCGGGGGGCGAGGGCAAGCATGGCCCCTACCCTCAACGATGATATCGTCCGATTTGCGGTAGGGCGATGAAAACTCGTTTCAGGCGGATTCATCAATTGATGAGGTCAGTTCTTCGATCACTGCAACATCTGCCTCTTTGAGAGCTACCTGCGTATCGGGCTCTCTGGGCGTGACTTCGACCAGGATCATGGCGTCATAGCCGCTTTGACCGTTGATGAGCTGGAATTGCACTACGCCCACTACAGTGTAGCCAGGGTCACCGGGTACTTCTTTGCCAACGAGGCTATTGGCCCAGGCAGAAATCTCGCCGGCTGATGCAGCACGCTCATACGCGAGCAGCCGTGTCTCCATAAAAGCTATCTCCTTTCCGGTGATGGAGTTGCGGTGGAGGCTAGCAACAAGCCCGTCCTGTAAATGGGATGTTAGTATCTGACTTATACATTTCTGCAATTGCGTTTGCCGCAGCCGCTACCGTGTCACGCACCTGCGCTGGACTGACGACAGTTGCAGCGGTTCCGAGGGCCAGGGCATACGAGACAGCCGCCTCCTCAGATGCCAGGTTGACTCGTACAACAAGCCTGCCATCCGGCTCCTCGCGCAGCACCGTAAAGTCCCCCTGGATCCTTGAGCGGGCGGCAGGAGCAATCGATAGGGTCAGGGCGAAGGGTGGTATCTGCTCATCCAGGTGGCTGCGCGTCTCCTCCCAATACGCCCGCAGGTCAAAATCGGGCTGCAATATGATCGCCTCGTCACTGACCCTGACATCCTCAATATAACTCACGCGAAAGGAGCAGAAAGACTGGCAGGTATGACAAAAAGCCACAAGATACCATATCCCGGTGCGTATATGTCGCCGGGAAATGCCTTTGTAGACCAGCCCATATGGATCAACCCGCAGCCACTGCGCTTTAGATAAGCCCCCACACGGGTAGAGGATGTCCAACTGGCGCGCTCCCCATAGCGCTGAGCGTATCGTTACCAGGAATGCTGTCGTGGTGGGGCGAGTGTACCAGGCTGTCGTGTCAAAGAGGATGCGCTCACGGGCGGCACTTACATCGGCCCGGTACTCTTCAGGCAGCGCTGCTTCAAGCTTCAGGAGCGCGCGATGCAGGTCGTCATCGTCGGCAAAGAGGCTGTAGTTCCCGGCCATAGCTACGCCGAGCATAAGGGAAATAGCCTCCTCGCGTGTAAAAAAGGTTGACTCGAAGCGATAGTCATTGGGCAGGTAATATCCACCGCCGGGGCCATAATCCATCGACACGGGAACGTGCGCCAGCGAAAGCGCATCCATGTCACGATAGATAGTGCGTGTGGAGACTCCTAACACTTCGGCGAGATGCCTGGCAGTCATTTTCCCCCGCGCCTGCAGTAACAGCGTGATGGCGACGAGGCGCTCAATCTTCTGCATAGAAATATTATACCATATCAGGCCTGTGAAGCCGGTTGATCGGCCTTGCAGGCCCTGGCAGATCATGCTGGCATATTAATGGCATAATCATAATAGGGCAACAAAAATTATGTAAACAAACGACGGCAGGTGAGAGCACTATGAATATTCCAGCGCATATCGATCTACGAGTTGGGGAGTGGTACGAACTTATCCTGCCTGGCCGGGGATCGGCAGGCTATACCTGGACATATACTATGGCAGGAAACGAGAGAATAGTCAGCATCTCCAGAGGCATGGCCGGGCGCCCTGCAACGCTCCAGACCGGAAAAGCGCCGCCTGCTGGCTCTAGTCTGGATGAGCGATTTGTGATAGAGGCTCGCGAACCCGGAAACGTCTCTGTGCATTTCAGCCAGCAGCGTTCCTGGGAAACGAACAAGCCCCTGCATGAATTCACCTTTGAGATTCATGTAGATAGTTAAAGACTGACATCCCTATGTCATATATCTTCGTGTATACTAAGTAGCCATCAATCAATGACATTAAGATGACATATCATAAACAATGGGGGAGTACGGGCAACGTGGGGTTCTGGCGTATCCGGAAAGGACCAATCTGTGGCGTCACCAAGACAAGGGAAGCGTGCGCTGTTTGCACGCCTGAGTACATGGCAATCGAATCTACGTATTTACTGGCGTATTCTTCTACTCCTTAAACCTCACCTGCGGACAACTACTGGCGCTGTCGTGTGCCTGTTTCTGGCAACCGGCTTTTCGCTCATTGTGCCCACCCTGCTGGCCTGGGTCGTTGATGTAGGCGTGCGCAGCGGGCATGTGACCGATCTCTTGCTGGCAGCGGGAGCCATTATCGTCGCCAGTTCACTACGCGGCCTTTTTGCCTACGGGCAGGGCTATCTAGGGCAGGCTCTTTCCTCGCTGGTCGCCTATGACTTGCGCGACCGCTTGTACAGCCACCTGCAAACACTCAGCTTTTCCTTCCACGATGAAGCCGAAACAGGGCAGTTGATGTCGCGCCTGACCGTCGATATCGAGGCCGTTCGCATGTTTATCCCGATGGGATTGATACGTGCTCTGCTTGCCGTCGTCACCTTCACAGCAGTGACCGTCGTCCTGCTGGTTCTGGATTGGCGGCTGGCGCTGGTCACACTGATCAGCGTCCCGCTCATTACCATACTCGCATCGCAGGTAGCGCGGCGCTTGCGCCCGCTCTGGCTGAGCGTGCAAAATGGGGTTGGCGAGTTAGGCACGATCATGCAGGAAAGCTTGAGCGGGATGCGTATCGTCAAATCATTTGCTCGCGAGGACTTCGAGGTCGAGAAATACGAGACGAAAAACCAGGAAGTACGCGACCTGAATCTGAGCGCGATGCGTTTCTCGGCCTGGAACCAGCCGTTGATGGTGCTGTCATTGAACATCGTCACCGTTGTAGTCATCTGGGTTGGCGGCGCTATTGTGATCAATCACCGGCTAAGCCTCGGCATCCTGGTAGCCGTCATCACGTATGTCCTGCTGCTGGCAACGCCTGTACGCACGCTTGGCTATGTGATGAACTGGTTCCTGCGCGGCCTCTCCAGCGGCATTCGCATCTTCAGCGTCCTGGATGAGCAACCGGAGATCAAGGACGCTCCCAATGCTCATGTCCTGGACAAAGTCGAGGGGTATGTACGCTTCGAGCATGTCCACTTCACCTACCACAACGGCACTGAAGTGCTGCATGACATCAACATCGATGCCAAACCAGGACAGGTGATCGCCTTGCTAGGTGCGACCGGCAGCGGCAAAAGCACCATCCTGCACCTGCTGCCGCGCTTCTACGATGTGACGAGCGGGCGCATCACGATCGATGGGTGGGACGTGCGCGACGTGACGCTTGAATCGCTGCGGCGCAACATTGGCCTCGTCCTGCAGGATGTGTTCCTCTTCAATGCTACCCTGCGCGAGAATATCGCCTTTGGCGTCAGCAACGCCAGTGAGGAGGAGATTATCGCTGCTGCGAAAATCGCTCGTGTCCACGAGTTCGCTATGACATTCCCTGATGGCTACGATACCTGGGTCGGCGAGCGCGGCGTCACGCTCTCTGGCGGCCAGAAGCAGCGCGTCGCTATTGCGCGCACGCTGTTACTCAACCCGGCTATCCTCATCCTCGACGACTCAACTTCCAGCGTGGACATGGAGACCGAGTACCTGATCCAGCAAGCTCTGGACGCAGTGATGCGTGACCGCACGACCTTTGTCGTCGCCTCGCGCCTGCGCACCATCAAGAACGCCGACCAAATCCTGGTGATCGATAAGGGGCGCATTGTTGAGCGTGGAACGCACGAGACATTGCTGGCGCAAAACGGCGTTTACCGTCAGGTGTATGACCTGCAACTGCGCGATCAGGAAGAATTTGAGGCCCAACTGCTCGAACGGCAGGTGCGCAGCAACGGCAGGGATCACATCCACAAAGGGAGCATTTCGAAAATGTCATCCGGCCAGGAAGAAGAGGTGGTGCGATGAAGCTGAAATTGAACCCCAAAGCTCCCAGTTCTTATGTGACCTATCGCCAGCGCCATGTCTGGCGCGAAAACCTGCTGGAGAGCGCGGACGAAAAAATTACCGGGAAATTTGACTGGCGTAGCCTGAGTGTGTTCAGGCCCTATGTCGCCCGCTATCGCTGGCAGGCGCTCACAAGCATTGTTTTGATGGTCATCTACTCGCTCACCAGCCTGGCTAACCCTTACCTGATCGGTGTGGCAATCGACAACTACATCAGCCGTGTCGATTTAAGAGGACTGGCCTTCATCAGCGTGGTGCTGATCATCGTCAACCTGGTAATGTGGCAGTCACAATACTGGCAAGTATGGACCATGTCCTGGGTTGGCCAGCGTATCCTTTACCTGGTCAGCTCCGATATGTTCAAGCATCTCCAGCAGCTCTCGCTCAGTTTCTACGACCGCACCCAGATTGGGCGCGTCATGTCGCGCCTGCAGTCAGATATTGACGTACTGGAGGCCCTCTTAAGTTCCGGGCTGCTCTCGATGCTCAGTTCGCTGGTCTCGCTGGTCGGTATCGTCGCGGCAATGCTGCTGATGAACGTGCCACTGGCGCTCCTTTCGTTTACGGTATTACCGGTCATGTTCATTATCGCGGCTTTCTGGCAGCGCCACGCTCAGCAATCATTCCGCCGCACTCGCGCCGCCATCTCAATGGTCAATGCCCGCCTACAGGAGAACATCTCCGGCATGCGCGTGATCCAGAGCATGGCACGTGAAGGCCGCGTGCGCGCCGAGTTTGACGAACTGAATGCCTATAACCGTGATACGAACCTCGAAGCCAGCCACATTGCGGCGCTGGTGCTACCGCTTGTGGAAGTGGTCGCCGCGTTTGCCATCGCGCTTGTTGTCCTCTTCGGTGGCTTGATGGTCGCGCACGGGCAATTGCAGATCGGCGTGCTGGTGGCCTTCACATTGTATATCAACCGTTTCTTCGATCCGATCCGCGACCTGAGCCAGCAATACACGCAGTTGCAGCGTTCTGGCGTGGCGGCGGAGCGCATCTACCAGATCATGTCCGTGCCGGTTGAGATCAAGGATAAACCCGGAGCAAAGACGCTGCCACCGATCAAGGGTGACATCGAATTTCGCGACGTGACCTTCGGCTATCTCCCCGAACTGCCGGTGCTGCACAACTTGAGCTTGCATATCAAGCCGGGGCAAACTGCCGCCTTTGTGGGAGCGACAGGAGCCGGCAAAACCACCATCTCCGCGCTGATTGCGCGCTTCTATGATGTGCAGCAAGGCGCGGTGCTGATCGATGGCTATGATGTACGCGAGGTGACCCAGCGCTCGCTGCGCAACCAGATCGGCGTTGTCCCGCAAGACCCGTTCCTGTTCACCGGCACGATTCGCGAGAACATCCACTATGGCCGCCTGAGCGCGACCGACAAGGAGGTTGAGGAAACGGCGAAAGCAGTGAGCGCGCATGACGTGATTATGCGCCTGCCGGAGGGCTACGATACAGTGATTCGCGAGCGCGGGCGCAACCTTAGCGTTGGTCAGCGCCAGCTCATCTCGTTTGCACGCGCTCTGCTGGCCGATCCGCATATCTTGATCCTGGACGAGGCAACGGCCAACATCGATACCGTCACCGAGGCGCTGGTACAGCGGGGGCTGCGCCGCCTGTTGCAGGGCCGCACAGCCGTCGTGATCGCGCACCGCCTCTCGACGATCAAGAATGCCGACCTGATCATTGTGCTGGATCATGGCCGTATCATCGAGCAGGGCACGCACGAAGAACTGCTCGAACGAGAAGGCGCGTATGCCGAACTGTACGCTATGGGCTTCCGGCACACGTTGAGCGCTTCCTGATTCGCACGCTTCCTGACTCCCACAAGGGGAGTCACTACATTTACTGATCTCAGCTTGGGTTGATAAATTCTGATCATCAAAATCCCTTGACAAAGCGATTGCACGATATATAATGGGGCCACTGTAGAGGAACAGGTCGCCAATCGAGGTGACCTGTTTTTGTTTCTCATGAACGCCAAGAAAAAACAGAGCCAGGTTCTCTATCCCGGCGCCTGTTTTCTCTTGGCGTTCATTATCACTGCCTAAAAAGGAGTGTCTACCATGACCCAGAAGCATTCTTTCATCATGCTGTCCAATGAACAGAGCATTGCCTGGTACCAGCA
The DNA here is from genome assembly GCA_902812455.1 of Chloroflexota bacterium. The sequence continues at coordinate 7,823 of CADDZH010000039.1, forward strand.
CCATATACAGGTTCTGCATGGCTACGCATTGGCTCTAGCTTTGAAAGCAGGGCTGAGTCCGGCAGAGGCGGCACATGTTTTCGTCGAGCCATGGCATAGTGCTCAAGCCCCTCTTCAACCCCAAGCCACAGTACAGACCCTTGAGCAGCAGGCCAGACAAATTGCAGAGGTATCAGCGCTCACCTATGGAGAAGAGCATGTTAATGTAGAGCAGCAGAACCATACATGGCTGGTTCAAGTCACGATTGCTGACCAAGAGCCACTGGAGCGTTATGGAGCTTCACTTGAGCTACATACGCAGTGGGTCGCGAACCAAAGGGGATTCTTTGTTCTGTGTGGCTTGATCAAGATGTGCAGTACATTCAGCTCTCTCTCCAAGCCCCTACAGGGTTTTCTCCACCTTATCTACTTGCATGATCTTGCGCATACCGGCACGCCGGTACAGCTCATGCGCACCTGTAGCGTTGTGAGCATCAACGTCGAGGATAATGTCGTTCATGCCCCGGCGATAACACTCGCCAAAGACGGTAAGCAGGAGATGCAAGGCGATACCGCGTTTCCGATAGGAACGCAGCACGCCGACCTGGTTAATAAAGCCTTGATGAACTTCCGGGTAGGCGCGGCAGATGACAACTCCGGCAATAGTATCACCGTCAAGGGCAACATAGAGCAGCGAGGGATCGAACGCCTGTCGGCCTAGCACTCCCTCCTGCCACTCCTCGAAAGGCTGGTAGGGATGACCGAGGAAGTCGGTGAAGGCCTCCTGTATCACGTGATAGATCGCTCGCTCGTCTTGTCCTGGGATATACCTTCGCACAACGATTCCTTCGAGCGGCTGCGGCTCCGGTGGCGTGTTGTGCAAGACGATCTGCATCCGGTAGTCACTGGAAACCACAGCATAGCCTTCTCGTCTCAGCAGCTCGGTGCGTGCCGGGCTAAAGCAGTACGACCAGATCACGCGTGGGATTGAGGGATCAGCCTCTATGTACTCACGAGCGCGCTGCTCAGCAAAGTGGATCAAGTGCTGTTCCAGGCCCTGCCCGCGATACTCTGGCCGGACATGCAGGTGCGGATCGAGCATAAAGCCGTTACCTCTGAAAGAGATGCCGGCATAGCCAATGGCCTTGCCTTCCCGTGTCACCAGCACGCGCGTGTCGTTTGCCAGGTCGGTCTCCTCATCTGTCCACAGTTCAAGAATCTCATCAGCGGTCGTCTCAGCTTTGCCTGTCTCTGCAAGCTCTTCGGCGGCTACTCCATTGGCAATCGCTGAAGCATCATATTTTGACGCTGAACGCAATATGAAACCATCAGGAAGGATGGTTGATGTGTTCATAAAAATGCCCTCCTTGAGCCCGGCCATGCTGCGCCCACCGCGAGCTAGCCACTGATCTCGACTTCGGCCTCGATCTCGACCGGAATACCCAGCGGCAGTTCGGCCATGCCTACCGCCGAGCGCGCATGCTGCCCTGCTTCAGGACCGTACAGTTCCAGAATCAAGTCAGAAAATCCATTGATCACGGCGGGCTGCTGCTTGAAGCCGGGCGCCGAGTTGACCATGCCAAATACTCGTAGCCAGGCCACCACGCGATCCAGGTCCCCCAGCTCGCGTTTCAGGCTGCCCAGGATCGAGAGCGCGGTTATTCGCGCCGCCTGGTATCCTTCTTCCAATGTTAGCTCGGCTCCCACTTTCCCTAAAGGCCCGGTAAGCGAGCCATCTCTGTTCTGTGGCCCGTGTCCCGCAATATAGGCTCGATTATCACGCACCCGTACAAAACTGAAGGGCAGGCGCATCCCCGCCGGCGCCTTGAGTTGCTCCGGCAGCACAAGCCCCAGAGCCTCTAATTTCGCTTCGATCTGCATCAACTTCCTCCATTCAATCAATAAACTATGACGATCAAGATCGGCTCACCTTGCCGATCGCATGTCACCCTGAGCGTAGCGAAGGGTCTGAGGCAAGGGACACTGAGATCCTTCGCTTCGCTCAGGATGACATGTTTGGAACCTTTTGTTGATGAGGTACTATCGCGTTCAGTCAAACCCTTCCTAATTCTCACAATTCAATCACATTTTCGTCTATTTTGCAGATCATCCAAAAATTCGTTGCCGCTGCCCTTGACAGATATTGCATATAGATGTAAAATGCATATAGCTACAAAAACACCTTATGATCATAAGGTATTTAGGTGGAAACTTGGAAGAGCATCGTGAGATTGCAAACAAGTCAGAAAGGATAAGAAAGGAACACATCATGGCAAAAATGACAGTCAACGAGGCGACCTGGAATGTTACCCAGTCAATTCGTGAAGCCAATCAGGCCATCGCCGAGACGGTCGTCGAAGCACAGAAGCGCAATATTGCCTTCGCGCAGGGCGTTTTTGAGAATGGCATTGAGCTCCTCAAGAGCCATGCAGAAGCCACGCGTGAGCTTGTGAGCGAGCAGGCTCAGCAGCCTGAGAGCCAGCAGGGAACCTTCGGCACGCTCGTAGAAAGCGCCGTTGCGGCTCAGGAACGCAACATCAGATTCGCGCAGAGTGTCGTAGAAAGCGGGACTGAGCTGATCAAGAGCAATGTCGAAGCGGGCCGCAGCCTGGCGCAGGCCCTCATGGAGCAGTCGCAGAAGCAGCAAGAGGCCTGGCAGGCGCTTGCTCAGCAGGCAGTGGATGCCTACATGGACTTCTTTACCGCCCCGTTCTCTTACTACGAGCAGGCGGCTGAAACAGCCAAGTCGGTAGCGGTTCAGGGTATGGAAACTGCCCACAGGGTTACGCGCCAGGGCGCAGAAGCAGCCCAGAAAGCCGCTCGCCAGAGTGCGGATGCAGCCCGGAATACAGCTAACAACGCCACCAAATAATAACAAACGAAGCGATTCGGAGGGGTCGAGATAATTGGTTCGACCCCTCCTTTTTATTATGATCTATAATTGTCTTTAGCTAAAAGAAAGAAGAACAAAATTCAAATATCCATAGTGGGCAAGCAAGGAAGGATCACTAGCTATGGCAGACACATCGACCTCCGAGCAAAATCCTTTTGAAGCCTGGAGCAAGCTCATTGAGAATACTATGAAAGCCTACAGCTCCGGGCAGGCAAGTAGTAGCAAGTCAGATGAGGCAACAACACACGAGGAAGCAGCAAAAGACAAAGACCCCTGGCTCAGCTTGATTGACCAGCTCTGGCGGGCCAACCCGTATAGCAAATTACTTCCCATTGATCCCGCCGAGATCACGCGCGCCTTCCAGAAGCTCTGGCTCGATGCCATGAGCAACCCCAGGCGCGCCTGGGCCAACTACAGTGACTTTGTCCAGCAATATACGCAATTAATGGCTGCGACCGCGCTTAAATTTTGGGGCTATGGCAAGGATGCCAAACCGGTTGTTGAGCCAGAAAAGGGCGATAAGCGCTTCAGCGCGCCCGACTGGCAGCAAAACCCTGTCTTTGATGCTCTCAAACAGAGTTATCTGCTGGCCGCAACTACCCTGCTCAAAACAGCTTCCGAAATACAGGGCCTGGACGAAAAACAGCAGCGCAAACTGGTCTTTTACCTGCGCCAGTTCCTCGATGCCATCAGCCCCACGAACTTTGCCTTCACCAATCCACAGGTGATCCATGAAACCATCCAGAGCGGCGGCCAGAACCTTGTGAAAGGCATGGAACATCTCCTGCGCGATATCAATGCCGGGCAGATCAAGATGACCGATACCGAGGCCTTCGCGCCAGGCCGTAACCTCGCTCTCACGCCCGGCCAGGTGATCTACCGCAACAAGCTGATCGAGCTTATCCAGTACGCTCCCACCACCGACAAGGTGTATGCCATTCCCCTGCTCTTCATCCCTCCCTGGATTAACAAATATTACATCCTGGATATGCAGCCGCAGAACAGCCTGATCAAGTTCCTGGTCGATCACGGCTTCACGGTCTTCGTCATTAGCTGGAAGAATCCCGATGCCTCAATGGAGGATACCACCTTCGAGGATTATATGACGCTGGGACCGCTGGCCGCATTTGACGTGGTGAAGGCAATTACCGGCTCACAGAAGATCAATCCCGTTGGCTACTGTATCGGCGGCACGCTGCTCTCTATGGTCCTGCCCTATCTTGCTGTCAAAGGGGACGAGACGGCCGATACGGCTACATTCTTTGTCTCCCTGCAGGACTTCAGCGAGGTCAGCGATACCTCTGTCTTCATTGATGAACCGCAGGTAGCCTATATCGAGGAGCAAATGATGGAGCGTGGCTACCTGGATAGCAGGTCGATGGCAACCATGTTCAATATGCTGCGCGCCAACGACCTGATCTGGAGCAATGTCGTCAACAACTACCTGCTGGGCAAAGAGCCGCCTGCCTTCGACCTGCTCTACTGGAACGCGGATGGCACACGCATGGCCCGCGCAGCGCACTCCTTCTACTTGCGCAATACCTACCTGGAGAATAACCTGATCAAACCCAACAAGATCGTCCTCAAGGGCGTGCCCATCGATCTCAAGCGCATTCATCAAGATATCTACGCGGTTGGTACAGAGCAAGATCACATCGTTCCCTGGAGAGCAGCCTGGCAGATCACGCGGCTCGCCAGCGGCAAGACCCGCTTTGTCCTTGGCGGCAGTGGCCATATCGCCGGCATCATCAACCCGCCCAGCAAAGGCCGGGGCTACTGGACAAACGACAAACCCGCGAAAACTGCCGAAGAGTGGATTGAGGGAGCTATTCACCATGATGGGAGCTGGTGGACGGACTGGATCGAGTGGCTGAAGCCCCGCTCCGGCGAGCTGGTTGCTCCGCCATCAATGGGCAATAAGAAGTACCAACCGATTACGCCCGCGCCGGGCAAATATGTATTAGAAAAGTGATCAAGTCAGCGAGATAAAGCGTGGGGGAATGGCATCGGCCAGCCAGACCGTGTCATTGCCAGGGTAAAAGTTGATGCCCTCCTGATAGGCCTCGGCGGCTGCGATTTTTAAAATAACGGGGTGGTTCGTCCTGCGCCTGGCTACCTGGATAGCCGTTTCCTCATCAGTGGAGAGGTGGACATACTGCCGCTTCATTGATTTTAACCCTTCAGCAAGAATGGTCTGGGCGGCTTGCGGCGTCGTGCCATGATAGAGGATTGCAGGTGGCTTTAGCCGCTCACGCTCTACTTTTTTGGGAATGGAGTGTCCATACAAAGCGCGTATCTTGCCGTCTCGTATTTCAAAACGCTGCTTCTCTGATTGCGCAATCATTTCAGCCAGGTCTGCTTCCTGCAAGTGCTGCCACTGCTCGCGTCGCTTGCGAAGGGCAGCCAGCAGGTCGTGTGTCGATACCCATCCTTCGCTATCGAGCGTTAACCCGTATTGTTCTGGTTTGTGGCGCAGGGCATGTGAAATTGTTTTGCTGAGCTGTACCAGGTCGTTTCGCATCAGGTATCTCCCTTTGTCCCTTTGATGCAATGGCCTTCAAATAAAGAGAAAAGGGGCGCAGGCAAACACTGCGCCCCTTCGTTTCCGGCAAATTTACCTCGTATCGAGTACGGGGATCTTCGAGACCGTCCAGAGGTCATTCGGGCTGGCGACTTCAAACTGTACCATCGAGATAGCATCCGTGGGGCAACGTACGATACAGAGGCCACAACGGATACACTTCTCCTCGTCGATGATCATATCTGCGCCGCCACGCCAGGTTTCTGTACCTGCATGCATGGGATCGCCTTTGACTACGCGGGAGAGGCCTTCCATACTGATGCAGTCGTAAGGACAGATGTCTACGCAGCCGGAACAGAGAATACAGATCGATGGATCGATCATGATATTCAACTGGCATTGCAAGCAGCGGCGCGCTTGCTCGACAGCCTGCTCGGCGGTGTATCCTGTCTCTGTCTCACGGGTGTAACTGTAGCGTTCCTTTACCGGCAGCGAGGGGATGTTCTGATGAGCGATAGACTCATAGTCATCAACCATGCCACGACGGTAATCGGGCAGCTCTATCTCTTCCGGTGGCTCGGCTGGCTTATCTACACCGCCCAGGTAGCGGTTGATGGTTGTGGCAGCCTCGCGGCCCTCAGCAATGGCCGTGATCAGGTTACGCGAACCACCGGTATAGTCCCCACCGGCGAATAGCCCTGGATAGCTGGTCATCCAGGTATCAAAATCGACCAGCGGGATACCGTACTTATTAACTTCAAGCTTGAGTTCGTCAGCCTGTAACCAGGAACCATCGCTATACTGGCCCAGAGCAGGGATAAGCGTATCGATGTTATCGATGATAAACTCACTGCCAGGAATTGGGACAGCGCGGCGACGACCACTGGCATCGGGGTCACCCAGCTTGTTGCGAATCATCTTGAGGCCGCTGACATGCACGCCATCGTTACTGAGAACTTCAACGATCGAGACGAGATATTGGAACTCGACATTTTCGAGCATCGCCTCATCAACTTCGTATTCGTCTGCCGGCATCTCTTCTTTCGAGCGGCGATACAGGACATAGACTTTCTCGGCGCCGAAGCGAATCGAGGTGCGGCAGCAGTCCATACCGGTGAAGCCGGAACCGTAAACGGCAACTCGTTTGCCGATATAGGCAGGCTCGCCATAATTGGTCTTGGCCAGCAAGCGAATACCATCCTCGATTCCCCTGAGGTTGGCGCCGGGGATAAGTTTACCATCGGGGCCGGTCAGCGGGTTGGGCACATAACAGCCGGCGGCAAGGTAGACAGCATCATACTGCTTGAGCAGGTCGCTTACCTGAGTATCGCGGCCAACCCTGGTATTGTAATGCATCTCCACGCCGAGGTCGTCCATGTATTCGTCGCATTCCTCGCGGGTCACCGTACGAGGCAGGCGCCAGACAGGGATACCGTTCACCATGACGCCGCCCGCCGTGGGCCATTCGTCATACACTGCTACGGGATAGCCCATCTCGCGCAAGTCACGGGCGCAGGCCAGGCCAGCCGAACCGGCGCCGACAATGGCGACTTTTTTGTCTTTCGTTATGGGCGGCCGCTCAGCATGATGCCGGTACTCGCGGTGGTCAGCGGCTGCACGCTTCAACCAGCAGATGGCAATAGGTTTGCCATCGATCTTGTTGCGGCGGCATACCGGTTCGCACGGTCGTGCGCAGGTACGACCCAGGACACCCGGCACAACGTTGGCCTTGCGGTTCAGGAGATAAGCCTCGTCGAAGCGGGCCTGGGAAATCAAGCCAATATAGGTAGAAACGTCAGTATGGGCTGGGCAACCCACCTGGCAGGGAATATTCGTCTGGTACCAGTCGGGATTGACCAAAACCGATTGGTATCGCACACCAAGTTCACTATCAGGATCGAGCATATGGCAACAGTCCTTTCCTGAGCATCCAACCTGCTATAGCAATCGGGTTGCATTCTAGTGTGGAGCAGGAAGATCACGCGATTTTTGACACAATTGACACAAAGGATCAATGCTATTGATGCATGTTTTCTTTGCAGATTATAGCATAATCTCCCTACCGGGACAAGAAGACAAGAGCAAGCAAGCGAAGTTCTGTGACAAATCGAGGTATCCGGGCGGCCACGAGGGGTGCTAGCATAGGCGTTAACATAAGGTGCTAACTATGTCATCCTGAGCCCGTTCGCTTCGCTCAGGGGAAACTCCGCGAAGGATCTCTGCCGATCGGCAGCGGATGCTTCCCCTTCCCCTTCGCTACGCTCAGGGCTTCGACTCACGCGTTCAGGGCTTCGGCTCACTCGCTCAGCATGACATGACTCTGGCTTGCTGCCACGCGCCGCTTGGTGTTGCCTTGTCCTCGCCCTGAGTCCTCAGTTAACGTTTATGGGGCTTGCCTCTACCAGGATTGCTTCTGCACTAATTTCAGACCACGCGCACGCGTGGTCTGATTGTGTATACCGCTTAATATCCACTACTGGTGGGAGTAGCTTGCGGTGCGCTCTGTGGTGCCAGATTGGGTGTAGCGACAAACCACCTGCCGAAAAGGCCTTCCCCGTTGGTCTGGCCGGGAGCGCTATCGCCGGAGAAGGTATAGAGCAAGTGGTCGTTGTACTCAACCTGGTTGCCATTAGCATCCGCAAGGACGCTCAACGTGCCTGGCAGCGGCGTGGCGCTGGTTGGTGCGCCTGAACCATTGAAGAGCAACGGTGGCCAGGTCGAAGCGCAAGCACCTGTGCAGGCCGCTTTCGTCGCCGTATCTGGAGTAAAGTAATACAGCGTCTTTCCATGCATGTCGGTAAGAATGGTCTCCGATTTACCCTTCACTGTTGCCGTTGCCGTCTTCACAACAGCACTTGAAGTGGATGGAGCTGTGGTTGGGGTCGAGCTACCGCTGGAACCCGTGGTAGTGGAGCCGGAACTACCGCAGGCCGCAGCTACGAGAGCGATCAGTAGTATGGCTGCAATCAGAAAAGTGCGTTTGAGAGCTAGCATATGGATTCTCCTCTGGTATTGAATATAAAAACTCGATCTGCTTCTATCTACCACATAATACATACGTCAGGAAGTTACACTGGCTCTCGTTTTTATCTTCACGCATTACGGTGTGGCAAAGCGGCCACAAAACTGCCCATGACCTTCACATCTCCATGCTGATCGGCAGCCTGCACTTTTCCAGCGATGCGCCCCTCGCCATCAGTCTCGTACTTCTCTGTAATTGTTCCAGAGCACGTGATCACGTCATCCAGGTGGGTCATTCCCTTGAAGCGAGCGCTAAACTTGCGCAAAGCCAGAGGTCCAACATAATCGCTTAACATCTGCCCCACAAAGCCCATGACGAGCATGCCATGTGCAATGATGCCGCCAATGCCGAGCATCTCGCCAATTTTGGCATCGGTATGTAGGGGATTGAAGTCCCCTGAAGCGCCGGCGTAGCGTACCAACTGCAGGTGGGTCACTGGCGATTTCACCAGCTTAGGGATGGCATCCCCAACCTGTACATCCTCATAATAAAGCTTTGCCGGAACCTGAGCATTTGTCGTCATATCTCACCTCCTGGAAACCTATTCGCGCACAATGAGCACTTCACGCGCTTTCAGGACAGGCTGATGGTGCTGGTTCGTGTAGCGGATCTCTAGCGTCAAAACATCCATCGAGGAACCACCTGGAAGCTGGCGGGACTTGCCATCCACCAGCGTCATCACTCCGCTAAGCACATCACCGGGGTAGATGGGGGCAAGGTATTCATACTCTTCTTCGCCATGCAGGATGCGCGAGACATTGATGCCCAGGCTGGCAAGCTGGCTCACAAGCTGGGAGTTGCCCCAGAACACGAACATGGTGGGCGCTGTAGGAAAGAGGGGCACATCGGGATAGCCGGCAGCCTGCGCGGCCTCGCGGCTCTGGTAAATTGGATTGTCGTCGCCAATGGCGAGGGCTAACTCGCGGATTTTGCCCCGCTCAACCTCGAAGGTGAATGGGGGAAAACTTTGCCCAATCTTACTTTTATCAAACATGCGCGAATGCTTCTCCTTTGCAGATGTTATCTTCCCAGCCGATCCTTGCGCTTCAGGAAAAAGCCCGTGAGCACGCCAAAGATGAGGATCATAGCGATCAGCGCGAGCCAGGAACCGAGAACATGCTCCACATTATGAGCGTAAGGAAAAGCGGGATCGGTATGCACAGCGTATGGCGGTGTAGTGTCCACGGTTTGATATCCCATCGGCCCCGCTTGCAGGTTCACCGATGATCCCATGGCGATCATTGACCAGCGTGTAGCGAATACAGCGCCGATTACCTGCGCGAAGCCGCTCAGCTTGAAAATCACGCCGGAGAAGATGATCTGCGGTACCAGGATCACCGAGATGATGCTGTTGGCCTGATCGCTATTGGCGGTCAAGGATGAAATCATCAAGCCCATCATCAGTCCGGCCAGCGCAGTAAGCGACAGCGAGATATAAATCTCCAGTGGTGGTGAGAGCAAGACGGCCTGCTGGAAGGGCGAGATGGCATTGACAGCGATCACCAGAATGGCGCACTGCAGCAGGGAAAGAATGCCCAGGATCACGATTTTCGAGAACAGGTAGGGCATGATACCCAGGTTAACCATGCGTTCGCGCCGGTAAATCTGCACCTCTTTGACTATCTCACGAGCAGAGTTATTGCAGCCGAAGAAGACGGCGACGAACGACATGATGAACAACACCTGCTCGGCGCCAATGGGCAGCAGTTTAGCAGTAAAGACGGTTGGTTTGAGCAAGAACTGGATGATCAATGCCAGGATGATGGCAACGATGGGAGCCTGGAGCAGCAGCACAGCCAGGTTGATGCGATCGTTCTTCAGGATTTCCAGGTAGCGCATGGAGAGCAACCTGAATTGCTTCCAGGGATTTCCCTTCGGTGGCTTGCTGGTTCCCGTTCCGGCGGTTGGGAGGCGCGGCACCTGGCTCAGCGGCTGCGCCACATATTGCTGGTATTGCGGCGATGCCTTGAAACGCGCCTCGGCCTTTTTGGGGATATCGGGGTCGGTCTCGGTCGGCTCCAATGCGCTGTAGATGTCGGCGAAGTCCGGCAGGTTGAAGTATTCTTTGGCCTCGGTAGGTGGACCGAAGTAGGCCAGGTAGCCGCCGGGAGCCAGGAAGCAGACATAGTCACAGTTGTTGATGTTGTTCGTGGCGTGCGTCACCAGGATGATGGTATGCCCTTCGCGGTCTGCAATGTCTCGCAGCAACTTCATCATTTTGCGATCCAGCCCAGGATCGAGTCCCGATGTCGGCTCGTCGAGATAGAAGACGTTAGGTTTGGCGAGTAACTCCAGCGCGATGGAGACGCGCTTCTGCTGGCCGCCGGACAGCTTGCTAATCAGCAGGTTGCGCCGCGCAGAGATGCCTACCGCCTCCATTACCTCATTGACACGCTCCTTGATCTGCTGTGGCGTCGTGTCGCCTGGCAGGCGTAGCTTCGCGGCATAATACAGCGCGCGCTCGACGGTCAGATTTTTGTGGATGATGTCGAACTGCGGCACGTAGCCAAGCTGGGTGCTGAAGGCTGCGCGCGAGGTGTAGTAATCCTCGCCATTGTAGAAGACCTGACCATTTTTGGCCGGACGAGTACCGTTGAGGGCATCCATGAGCGTGGTTTTGCCTGCGCCGGAACCGCCAACAATAGCCACAAATTTTCCCCCAGGAACAGTGAGCGAGATGTTGTTAAGCAGGATTTTGTGCTTGTCGCCATACTGCACGATGTTGATAGCGTCGATACGGACGCTTTTGCTGCTGCCCCGCTGCACCAGTTCTGTTCCAGTAAAGATCAGCTCATATGGGCCGATGCGTATCACATCACGCGGGTTGAGCAACTGGTTTGAGACCCGCTGGCCATTCACATAGGTATGATTTGTGCTGCCCATATCAATGATGCGATATGATCTTCCATCACGAACCAGGCGAGCGTGCTGTCCTGAGACCTGTGGATGAATAAGTTGCACGTCGTTGCCATGCCTGCGCCCAATCGTGATTTGCGGCCTGTCTAAGCGGATGGCGGGAATATCAGGGACTGTTCGCTGTGCCCTACCGCTGCCATCACTGTAGGTTAGCGTGACCAGCGTGCCATGTTCGTTCCCGATACGAAAAACATCACCGTTTTGCAGCACATGGCTGAACTGCTCGACCCCTGTATAATGCCTGCCTTTATAGAGGAGGCCGTTGGTCGTTTTCTGCTGGGCAGGATGCGGATGCACCAGCACAAGTTGATTATTCTCTTGCCTGATCTGGAAGTGGTATCCAGAGATAACCGTTTCGTCAATGACAATATCATTAGACGCGGCGCGGCCAATGCTGATTACCTGTTTACCAGGCGGAAGTGTATAGACGCGCTTATTACTGTTGATATTTGAGGTGACTTCAAGCGAAGGAAGCACTGCCTGGGAAGTTTTGCCCGGTTCGGGGGCTCGTTCGGTCTTGCCATCCAGGGCATGTGCTGGTGCTGCTTGCTGTACATTACCCTGGGTTGCTTGCTGGAAAGGCATCTGGTTTGAGTTGAGGATGAAGAGTAATGTGTTCTTTGCGCCAATTTTGATTGTGTCCCGGTTGTTGACTACCTGCTGCTGTTGAGGCTGCAATATGGTTTGATTGATGATGACGGTATTACCCTGAGAAATATTTTTCACGTACCACTGCCCATTATGGCAGGAAAATTCGGCATGCCTGCGTGAGACAGAGAGATCAGCCCGGTCGGTCTGGATATCATTGGTATCATCTCGCCCAATTGTAAAGGAGAGTTTATGCAGAGGGAACGCCTGGGTTGCCAGAGGCCCTTCGATAAACTGCAGTGTGATAAAGCTGGCGGGCTGATTCATCGGCTATGACTCCCTTTCATAGGCGTATTGAACTACTCACTAAAGATGGCAGTACCAAGAACACAAGCATATTCATGTGCAAATGTCATTATACGGCAGAGGTAGCATTATGGCAATAACTTGCGACCATGATGCCCAACCAGGGTACCTGATGATCGCACGCATGGCGACCCTTGCGGTCGCCACTACTATAGACGCTGCCGCCCACCTTTTTTTGGAAGAACCATAGAACCTCTTGACAGAAATCTCATCAAGCCATAATCTAAGACGAGGTTCAAGGGTAAAGAAGAATCCTTAATAGTTTGAACACTCACACCATGTCACCCTGAGCGAAGCGAAGGGTCTGATGCAGGGCCACCGAGATGCTTCGCTTCGCTCAGCATGACAAGGCTGAAACTTGCTTTGTGAAGAAGAGTTGATGCATGGCTAAGCTGGACAGGCGAAAAAGTTATATTGCGCTAAGCTTTTGTCTCCTCTTTATCCTCAGCAGTTGTTCATTGCTGCCGGGTAGCTCAAAGGGCGCGTACCTGGCTCCAATGTCCACAGCCTCGGCTACGCTCACCCATCCTGCCACTGTAATACCGCTTGCAACCTCAACGCCTCTATCCAATAGCGAGCTGGCAGCGAGAATCGTACAGGGGATGAGCCTGGATCAAAAGCTAGGGCAGATGGTGATTGTGGAGTTTTACGGCCCTACGCTCAATTCCGACCTCAGCCAGATGATCCAGGGATATCATATCGCCGGCGTGCTGATCGAGAATAAGAACGGGAACGCTCAGACTCGCTCGCAGCTTGTCACGCTGGATCAAAATATGCAGAAACAGGCCGCTATTCCCCTCTTCATCACAACAGATTATGAGGGCGGCGTAGTGAACGAGTTGCGGCAGATCACGGGAGAGCGCCCCTCCGAGCAGGCTATCGGTGCGACGGGCAATCCGCAGGTGGCTTACAATGCTGGCAAGAGCGCAGCCGCGGACCTGACCTCGTTAGGCTTGAACGTCAACTTCATGCCCATCGTCGATGTGCTGACCAATCCGAACAACCCCGGCCTGCCCGGGCGCACCTTCGGCTCCAACCCTACAATCGTCACCCAGATGGGGCAGGCCTATCTCAAAGGACTGACCGATGGCGGGGTCATCGGCTGCCTCAAGCACTTCCCCGGCCTGGGCAGCGCGAGCGTTGATCCTCACTACTCACTGCCCTATATGAACCGCAGCCTCGCGACCATGAATGCTATTGACCTCGTGCCGTATCGCACGATGATTAACGAGGGCATTGTGCCCATGGTGATGGTGACGCATATTCTCAACCCGCAGCTTGATCCGAAGCTTCCTACCTCTCTTTCCCCCAACGTCGTTACCGGGCTGCTGCGCGACCAGCTTCATTTCAAGGGCGTCATCATTAGCGATACGCTCTGGATGGGCGGCATCAGCAACACCTACAGTCTCGCGCAGGCAGCAGTGCTGGCGGTGAAAGCCGGCATCGATCTGATCCTCGGCCCGCGCGGCCTGGCAGATACCGTGAACATGCTGAGTGGCTTGCGCCAGGCTGTCGTAAGCGGGCAAATCTCCGAGAGCGCGATCAATGCCTCCGTTGAGCGCATCCTGCAATTGAAGATGCAGTACAAGATTATCTCGCATAGCCAGGCTTTGCAGCTCGCCCGGACGGATGTGCCTGCGGAGACGAGCAAACCGCCCGCGGCGATGATCAGCCCAAGGTTTGATGGAGAGAGCGTGGGTGATGTAGATGTGAGGAGGATTGTCTAATGGGAAATCGTGCTGCAATGCTTCTCTATACGATCTGTTTTTGCATATATCGAGATAAAGTATTGTTGCTCTATCGCCATAAGTCTCCAAATAAACATCTTTGGAATGGCCTGGGCGGGAAAATCCATCAAGGCGAAACTCCTTTTGGATGTATCGAACGTGAAATGATGGAGGAAGCTGGCATTGATCTTCGACAAGCAAATAATTGCTACTTTGCAGGAATAATTACCTGGACGGCCAATACTGATGCCACTCATTCTAGCAAGGGCATGTATGCATACATTGCAAAGTTTACATCCGCAGAGTTTACCTGGGAAGGTGAGCGTCTAACCGAAGAAGGAGTGTTATGCTGGAAACCTTTGCAGTGGGTATGTGATCCGCACAATACAGCCGTTGTGAACAATATTCCTCACTTTTTGCCAGGTCTGCTCTCCAATGACATTCCATTGGAGTATTATTGTCATGATCAGGATGGCCACCTTATCGAGGTAATCGTTCGCCCGCTGCCTATAGAATACTTACAGTAGCATCAAACAGAGTAGTAAACTTCTCGTTCGGACTCTTTGCATATATTGGCAAATTCGATGACGCTGCCCTCCGCTGTAGGAATTTGCCAGTAGTGTAAGCGCCAGCCAGCACCATGCTTCTGAAGCATGAGACGCCAGGCCCTGGCATGATCGCTGTCACGAATAAGCTGCGCGCTATCTGCTGTCTCGCCCTTTCTGAATGCATGTAAACGGTATCCGCGAATATCCTTTGCTCTACCGGCTATGACATCCGAGGCCGCTTGAACAATGCTTCGCAACACAATGACATTTGTGTCCAATCCACGTTTATTCACCGATTCAATGAAGTGTGGCCCCAGCCGAAATGCAGGAGTGGTATCGGTAGTGCCAGATTGATCTTTTTTGTATATCTGCTTAATGGCATAGATAATTCCTTGCTCGCCTTTAGCCCAGATATCAATAGGATCTATGATGTCTTGCAAATCATCAGGGGTGATCAAAAGAGGGAACGTTTGAGCAATCTTATTATCAGCCGTGCGAGCAAAATCAGGAACTGCTTCCATAATAACAACCGATACCGCTATTTCTCTGGAGCCATCGATTAATGCCAGTGTTGCGAGGCACAATTGCTGTCCAAAGGGATGATTAATATGTTTGCACGCACAGCAATCAGCCAATAGTAAATGGAAATCGTCACGTATACATTCGGGCAGTCGAGTAATAAATTGCTCAGGCATAATACTAATCGATCTTATTTCCGGCTCGATTGCATAATCCAGGCTTTTCAGAGTAGTTTCGAGATCAAACGTTTCATCGCGGAAAAACGCATTCACATTCTTTGCTACCTGCGTGATATTAACGTCCAGGTGGTATTTACCTTGTAGCCACCTCAGTTGCCCAAAACCGGGAAATTGTCCTTCGGCCTCTAGCAGTTGTGAAGCCTTCTGATAATGCATCCAGGTGAAAGGCGCGGTAAGGGCTGTATGTAGCCAGTTAATGAGGTTATTTATCCAATCTTCCACTTCATCCCTGCTGGCATTATCGGAAGGCGTCACGATGATCGCTGGATCGACTAAAATGTTAGCCATGATTTTTCCCGTTAGTTCGCTTCTTCAGACTGGCAGCCGTAATCCTGTCTTCTTGTAGCATCGTTTCGTCAAAGAAACCACTTGGCCAATTGAGAATATTGCCATTAGGAGAAATCTCAACTTTCTCAAATTTTGCAGCGCCTCTCTCATCTTGATCGACAAAGTAAATCAGGCAATCGCTCTTGTCCATTCCCCCTGCTTCCACAATATGATAGCGCAACTGGCTGACAAGATTCTCGCTGTGTGTCTCGATCAAGCACTGTTTCCCACACTTTGCCAGTCCCATGAAGAAGTCGCCCAGCCGGGCCTGCACGCTGGGATGGAGATGTAGCTCGGGCTGTTCGATGATCAATAGAGTATCTTGAGGAGCAAGCAATCCCATGACTAATATTGGGAGAATCTGGCTGACACCGACACCAACTTCAGATAATGTTCTAGGTTGTTGACCTTTTTTTGTAACCACGCTCCAGGCTACACCTAAGCTTCCTGCGGTCTCAGTTCTTACCTGGCTGGCAACATCAAGATAGTTTGCCCAAATATCTAGCGCCTCCTGCAAGGTTCCCTGCTGAACATGTGTGGTATTCGGATTGTACCAATCTATTTGTGCAAGCTGATTATGATGATAAACGACAGCAGCATATTCACCCTTGAAACCAACGTCGTCTAACTGGCTGGTTGGAGCAAAGGAATGTTCTGTTGCACCAGGATCAGCCCTCAGTGGCCCCAAGTAACGAATCTGGCTGGAGAAAAATCGAGTAATCCATTCTGTATCAACGGGTAGCCTTCTAACAACAAAATCATCTTCCACCATAAGCTCTATACCATCTTTTTCGATTTGTCTGTTTGCCTCGAGAAAAGTGGTTTCTTCGATGAACTCAACATCTTTAGGAAGAAAATGGAAAGGAGTGACAATAAATCTCGGCGTACCAGTCAATGCCTCAAGGAACATAATCGCCGATTCATATCCAAAGAACTCTCCAATATAGATGTGCTTCCCATGTTTAAAAGCCTCGTCTATCTTTTTCGAAGTGCGAAACTTGACATCTTTCAAATAGTGAGCTAACTCTTCCTCATATACCTTATTAAATCTAAAACCATAATCTTGCGATGGGCCAGCCAGATCGTCATCCGGTAATGGTTCCCTTATATCAAGGTGCTTTAATTTGTCTAAAGCAGGTGTAAAAAACCAGTCGAAAACCCCTGTGAAGGTTTCAACTTGTACTTCCGATGCTCCTCCTATTGCGGAGGCTATTTTGTTAATACCTGAAGAGCCATTAAAAGTAACTTTTACATCGCACCTTAAAACCTCAAACATATCTTGAGATACACTTTTAGAATGGAGCATGAGAGCGAATTGAATAGTCAATTTACGTGAGTTGGAAAACCTGCATAGTACATCGCCATACATCCCCAGTTGCACGATGCGTTCATTTGGCAGGAGAGCGCGTTCAGGCAAAGGGTTGCTCAACGTTTGGGCAATCATCAGGATCGATTGGATTAGGCTGCTTTTGCCAGAGCTATTGCGACCAGCAAGCACAGTGACGGGAGCCAGCTTTAGTTCGCCCGAATCAAGGATGGGTTTGAAGTTTTGTATCGACCAGCTTTTCAGCATGTTAGCGTCCTTTATCAGATTGCCTTTACAGACAGTTTACATCTACAAGCTGATTGTATCTTAATTTTAGAGGTTTGGGAATACCCTATGAATGTGCCGCGCTATTCCGTATTGGGCATTGGGTGCAATGATGGGTATGAACAAATTGATCCGACAATCGTGTGGCCAGGATGTGGGCCGATGAAGCGGCGATGGGCACGATAAATCGGCCCCTACAGCCCGTTGGCTGGCGAAATGCAGTAGAGTGCCAGTTCATTGGCACGTTGGCCTCCCTTGTGGGGGGCAGGCTCTTTACCGGATCAATGTGGCAATACCGGCAGCGTTTGTACGAAGCTGGCGATGATGGCCTGAACCTCTTCTAGCCGGCCCTGGAAAAAGTGATCGGCGCCCTGTACCGCTACAAGGCTTTTCGGGGCAGGCACTTGCTCAAACCATTTCGCAGTTAGCTCATAAGGAGCAAGCTCGTCCTCTGTACCATGAATAAATAGCTTGGGCTTATGGCTGCCCTGCAGCGTATCGCCATTAAATGACTTTGCGGGAACTCCCAGGCCTATCATCGCCTGTGCCCGGTCATCAATGGCAGCCACACGTAGTCCAACATACGCGCCAAAAGAGAAGCCAGCTAAAATAACGGGCACACCTGGATAACGACGACTCAGAAACTCCAGTGCGAAACGTACATCATCCATCTCACCTCGCCCCTCGTCATAGGTGCCGCTGCTATGCCCTACTCCCCGGAAGTTGAAGCGCAGCGCCGGAATATTGAGTGATTGCAGTACCTGCGCCACCTTAAATACCACTTTATTATGCATTGTACCGCCGCCCAGTGGATGGGGATGACAAACAAGCCCTGTATAATAAGGGATACTGCCCGGCTCTTCCGGTTTCAGAATCCCCTCCAGGTGGCCAATGGGCGTTGGAATATTAACATGCAAAATTTGACTGATAGTTCGCCCTTCCCTTTCTCTCCTTAGTGCGCCACAAAGGCTCCGGCTTTAGCCCTATGCTCGCTTATCTTCAATATCGATAGCACACATGTCGATAGTATATCACGAATCAATCAGGAACGAGGGCGAGGGTGGCCACGGCGTGGCGAAGCCTCGCCCCTACCCTTGAGCAAGAACAAGCGACAGGAGAGTAGGGGCAGAGCTTGCCTCTGCCCTGGATCCCACTTGACAACAAACAAGCAATTCTATCATAATCGTTGATATATTCTTTCTATGTTTATATATCTTTCTAAAGATAGGCAATTACTATGGAAACCTACGGGCATCATCGCTATCCTGGACGGCTCTTTGTTGTAGAAGGGGTCGATGGCTCAGGAAAAAGCACACAGATTGCGCTCCTGCGCCAGTGGCTGATCAGCGAGGGCTATACTGTTTTCTTCAGCGAATGGAACTCGTCTCCGCTGGTCAAGAAAACGACCAGCAGGGGCAAGAAGAAACAGTTGCTCACACCAACGACATTCAGCCTTATTCACGCAACGGATTTTGCAGATCGTACCGAGCATGACATCATACCCCCGCTCAAAGCAGGTGCGATTGTGCTGGCAGACCGCTATATCTATACTGCTTTCGCTCGCGACGTGGCCCGCAATGTTGATCGCCGGTGGGTACGTGAGCTGTACCAGTTTGCCGTCAAACCCACAGTGGCCTTCTACTATCGCGTCCCCTTAGAAGTATCGCTTAAGCGCATTCTGACAGGCCGTACTGAGATCAAGTACTACGAGGCAGGCATGGATCTGGGTCTAAGCAACGATCCCCAGGAAAGCTTCAAGCTTTTCCAGCAGCGCATTATCGATGAATACGAATCGATGATCGATGAGTTTGGGCTGACGGTCATGGATGCGACGCTGCCCATCCCAGAGCAACAGCGGCGCATGAGGAAGATCATTCGTCCCTACCTGCAAGGTGTACACCGCGCACGCGAGTCCGCGCAGGAATCGGCATGGGCCGGCCTTGCCAGGGAAATGCGCCCATCGCACGTCGAGGTAGACGGGAGAAGAGGAACGCTATGACCAGGCTTGCTTTCTACGGCATCGATGCCATTCATCTCCGAGAACGCGAAGAAGTGCTGCCGGGCCGCCTCGTGGTTATTGAGGGTACCGATTGTGTTGGGCGCTCAACTCAGCTCCGCCTGCTGCGTCCCTGGCTGGAAAGTAGCGGCTATGCTGTGATTGATACCGAGACGACACGCTCGGAGCTGGTAGGCACCGGCCTCAAACAGGCCAAGGCCGGGCACACGCTGGGCCCCATCACGCTCGACCTTTTCTACGCCACCGACTTTGTAGATCGCTTCGAGAGCCAGATCATCCCGGCTCTGGCTGCCGGCTTTATCGTTCTCACCGACCGCTACATCTACTCTCTCATGGCCCGCGCCCTTGTGCGGGGTGCCGACCCGCACTGGATTCGCTCGATCTATGGGCTGGCAGTGAAGCCCGATATCATCTTCTACTTGCAGATCGGCGTCGAAGACCTGGTACCCCGTGTTCTGCAGCGTGGAGGCTTCGATTACTGGGAATCCGGCATGGATATGCGCCTGGGCGAAGACCTTTTCGAGAGCTTCGTCAATTACCAAAACAGGCTGATCGCACAGTTTGACGAGATGGCCGTCGAATACGGCTTTGAGGTGATTGACGCAAGCCAGCCTATTGCGCAAATCAACGAGCAACTCAAGGAGAAGATTCTCCCACTACTACCACAGGGATAATATGATTTTTACTAACCAAAACCGGTCATCATTTTCACCAGTTGCTTGTATCAAAGAAGCCGAAGTCTCACCCATGTCATGCTGAGCGCAGCGAAGCATCTAGGCGCCCAAGGAGAGAGACCCGCGGCTGCGCTCAGGGTGACAGTGCTCCAGGATTATCGCCGTACTGCATGGATTACCACATATCTGGGTACATGCACATATCGTTCAGCCGCAGTCCCTTGTTGTGCTAGTTCCTCGCTCAATTGAGGCTCGAGCATTGTCTGGACTATGCACCCCTCCTGGATCACAAAATTGATGTAGGCACTTAACGGGCGGTGAAACAAATATCCAAAGCTCTGCCGAGTAATGTATTCCTTGAAGTACTCCCTCACCTCCACATAGCCCTTTTTGACCCATTCGGAACTCGCTTCCTCGAAGCAAGGATGCACGAGCGAAAAAATAAAACTTCCCTTGCTTTTGATTGCGGCTATACAGTTACGCATGGCTGCCTGGTAGTCGGGAATATCCATGAAGACCATATTGGCAATAGCGCAGTCAAAGGCGTTTTGCAGGTTTTGCAGAGCGGACAGGTCTTGCTGAAGATAGGTAATGCCCAACTTTTCCTGCTGCTCGCGTTCGACAGCATAGCAGTAAAATGGCTCTGCTGGTTCCACTCCAGTAACAATAGCCCCTTTTCTTGCGAGTAAGCGGCACAGGTAACCCTGCCCGCAACCGGCATCCAGAATACGCCTACCCGCCACATCTCCTAAACAGGAGAAAATAGCAGGATTGAGCAGGTGCTGCCGAGTAAAATCACCATCGCCGCCGAAGCTCTCTACGAGCTCCTGGGGAACTTGCGTCCACTCATTGATGATGTCTGAATTGCTTATTTCTGGCATGGGTTGATTATATCATTGGAGGGGATGAAAATCAGGGGCGCTTTTAACGCCATTCTATGGTAAACTGCTCTATAGTGAAAAAACAGATACATGAAAAGGAGCAGCATCATGATAGAACCCATAAATCAGCAGGGCTTTTCAAATGTTAACGGCACTCGCATGTCTGACAAGTTTGTGTCAGAAGAGGGAGATATTGTATGGCAGGGCTTCGCAGATGTTAACGGCACGCGCATGTACTATAAAGTAGCGGGCCAGGGACATCCTCTCACTCTTATTCATGGCGGGCTGGTTGACAGGCGGCTATGGGATGATCAGTTCAATGCATTCGCGCAGCACTTCAAGGTCATTTGCTACGATATACGGAGGTTTAGGTTTTCGGAATTTTATACTTTTTCATTTTTCTAATGAAACAGGCCAGAATTTTTATTGACAAATTTGGAGGCGGCGTCTAAAATTAGAACAGACTGAGAAGCGTCATGTATACGATTAGGAGGAAGTTCATGGCTGCTGTGCAACCTGATTTTTATCGTCATGAGAACCTCATCCGCAAATCTATACAAATCCCTTCAACGCAGCACAAAGAGCTGAAAGCGCTGGCAGTTGAACTAGAATCTTCCTTAGGAGACGTAGTGGAGACCATTATGGAACTGATGCGACGAGATAATTACCAGCAGTTAAAAGCAGCCATCCTTGAGAAACGTGAACGAGCCCTCTCTTCTCTCACCCACTCACTTGACGAAGCCTACGATTACCTCGGTTCCCTTCCAGAAACACTCGATGACGCCCACTTCTTTTTTGATGCCGGTCGCGAAGGCATGGCGGTGGCATATTGATGATCTTGTAGCAGTGTAAGGTTCTAATTACATGAGTCGTGAGGTCAGGCAACCATCGCCCAGCCCTCAACAAGCGGGAGAAAAAGAAACAGGTCTTCCCAGCCCCAGGCGGGGTGAGATATGGGATGTGGACTGGTCTCCGGGCCGTGGCGCTGAGCAGCAGGGCACGCGCCCTGCTCTGATCATTCAGAACGATCGAGGCAATGCTTCTCCAAGCTATCCCCTGACTATTGTCGCCTCCATGAGCCGCACGGAGCGCGAGCTTCCCCTGCATGTCCGTATTGCTCCAACCGAAGAAAATGGCCTGACCGATTTTACCGATGTCAAGACCGAACAAGTGATGACCATCGAGAAATCCCGCTTGCTACGCCGCCGGGGCAGCATTACTGCCGAAGAACTGAGTCGCGTGGATCATGCTTTGAAGTTAAGCCTCAATTTACCTTGATTGTTTATGAAGGAGCCTGGAGCAGATGCAGCCTTCTGATCAACAGGAGCAGCCGGCAGAAGAGAACACGAAGCAGGCTAGAGAAGAAGTTTGGGTTTACCCACCGCCACCCTCTTTCTATCAAAATATGCCCCTGCCTGCTGAGCTACCTCCGCTTCCACCGGCACAAGGCCAGATTCCGCCTGCCCAGCCAGCAGCTCCACCACCTCTACCAGGCTACCCACCTCCTTTCATGCCTTCGCCTCCACAGCAACCTGTGGCAAAAAGGTCGCGTAAGTGGGTCTGGATCACTGTCTCTATCCTGGCCGTCGCTCTTCTCGCCAGTTGTGGCCTGTGCGGCTGGGGATTATATACTCTCTTTGCTCCCGCATTTCAAAGTGTGTCTGGCTCGCTGGCTGTTGTGAATGATTATTTTACCAATCTGCAGGATCAAAACTACGCGGCTGCCTATCGCGATCTCGCCGTTCCTGGTCTAACGCAGGCCCAATTTACCCGGCAGGCGATGCAGCGTGATCAAGCCTATGGGCCGATCCTCTCCTATACAGTGAACCAGCCCTCGTTCAGTTCAAATCCCAATTCAGGCCCCAATCTCTCGCAGTTCACGTTCACGGTGCAGGTGAAGCGCCGGAGTTTGAGCTATACTGTCACGCTTACTACTAGCCAGGTGCAGGGAAGCTGGAAGATTATCTACTTCGATAAGATTTAGTCTACCATGATCTTCGAGTGCGTGCTCGTCATGGGTATCTCGCGCCCAACGCAGGCACGCAGATCTTCTCGATAGAAACGCCAGGTACTTCCTACCTTGTGGCCTGTCAACTGGCCAGACCACATAAGACGATAAAGAGTTGAGCGGCTGACTCGTAGATAGTTCATAGCCTCTTTAAAAGTTAAAAGAACGTCGTCGTGAGCCACCTGTAAAACCATAGCTGTTCTCCCTCTGTTCACCCTCAAAGTGATAGTCGTTCTCATCCAGCGCTGGCGAGATGCTTGCATGTATGATGCCGGAAATTTGTATCGGTTGATACAAATTGCTGTCTCATTGCATGTTATAATAGCCAACCGTGATGGGCTTTTCTGTTGAGGAACAGTTGTGATCCGGTTAATTTTAACGGCTGCATGGTTAGATATTCATTACCATTTATGTTCCAGCAGTGCATGGAGTGCTGTTGTATCACAAGATACCGGAAAAATGTCCAGTCCGGTGATCTCTTGCAGGCGCTGGATAACGGTCGTATCTGCCGGATCGGCCAGCGCAACTGTGAGGCAGTGATGATCGCGGCCTACAGGGATGCAGCGCAACTCAAGCGCCACTTTATGGGGAATAAGCTGTTTCAAGCGTGCAGGAATACGGGCGGGCAATTGCATATATGGGGCGTTGCCAGGTGCGTGGCGATGAAGGGGCGATGAAGATACTGGAGGCATAGAGATTTGTTTTTCTGTATCCCGGTAGCTAGATGGGCTTTCTTCCGCTGGCACAGGCTGCCAGAATTGTGTGGTAATAGCAGGACGCAGGGTAAACCGCCGGGCAGTGATGCCTGCCTGGTAGAGCATCTTCTCTACTGGCGAATCTCCCCTGGAATACGAGCCAACACCCATGACAACATCTGTCTCATACTCCAGTGGTGGAATCACCGTTTCTGCCTGGATAAGACTGATGCTGTTATATACTCGCTCCAGTATACTCTCTATGCCTGGCTTATCAACGTCAGGAAAGATAACAACTGCCCCTATAGATTCATGCACCAGGATGAGATCGCTTTTCCTGATGACACGCCTGGTATTGGCAAGAACCTGCTCCATAAAACTGGCAGGGGCATGATACCGCTTACGATTGTGAAGTATCCCCGCCTGCGGGCCAATATGCACCGGCTCCAATTGAGAGATATGCAGGAGCAGGATGCTCAGAGAGGCCAGGCGCGGGAGCAATGCATCCAACTGGCCGCGTAAATGCAGATAGAGTTCTGCAGGGATGGGTGTCACCTTCTCCAGGTCAAACTGGTCTTCCTGCCCTTGCGCTCGCGTTGCGGCTTTCTCATAGGCCAGGTAGAACGAAGCAGGAGCTAAGCAATGACAGCGTTCTGCAAACTGAGAATCTACGGCTATATATGGCTGAGTCAAAGATTGTTTTTTGAGCATCGATCATCGTTCTGGGATGCAGAAAATGTGGTCACTGAAACAGAGTATATGCTGATGAGGCTGCTGAATTGATGAAGAGTGTGTTGTAGTATGGTTAAGAAGCAATATATCCGGTTAAGAAGGCTTCTACCAAAAATTGGGTGGCGCCTTCTTCATTGAGGGTAGGGGCGAGGCTTCGCTACTGGCCACCGTCGCCCTGGTACAGCCAGCTTCCATCCTCCAGGAGAGAGGCCAGGCCTCTCTCTGTAGCTACAGGTGCGCGGGTAAAAATGCAGAGCTAGAGTTCGTCATTTATGGGAGCTGTGAATGTATATCCTACACCCGGCACCGTCATGATATATTGCGGGCTATTGGGATCAGGCTCAACTTTCTGGCGCAGGTGGCGGATATGCGTCTTCACCAGCCCGGAATCGCCGGCTTCGTCATAACCCCAGACGCGCTCAATAATCATATCGGTGGTCAGCACCTGACCGGTATGGGTCATAAGCAGGTGAAGCAGCCGGCTCTCTGTCGGCGTTAACCTCACCTTCGAGCCGTCTCTTGTCACCTCGTGGCGCATGGCATCCAGCGTTACCGGTCCCACTGTGATGGATGAGCTGTTAGAGATGCCATGGGTAGTCGATGCGCGTCGTAAAATGGCTTTGATGCGTGCGAGCAGTTGGCGTGGGGTAAAAGGTTTGCGCAGATAATCGTCAGCTCCCAGCTCTAATCCGCGCACTTCGTCATCTTCGCGATCATGCGCCGTCAGGATCAAGACCATCGAATTGGTCTCGCTGCGCATCTGCCGGCATACTTCGAAACCATCAAGTTTAGGCATCTGGATATCGAGGATGACGAGGTCAGGCAATGTTTCGCGCCAGCGTTTGATGGCTTGCTCCCCATCGAAGGCGCGTACAACATCGTAGCCGCGTCCCTTAAGCCAGTAGCTTAGCATATCTACCATGTCGCGGTCATCATCCGCTACCATGATTTTCACTCGTTTTCCTCCTGCGACCTGCATTACAATACAAGCAAGTACTCGTGCAAGTAAGCGGCCCTGTATTGATTAATTTGCTTTCATTGCTAGTAACGCGATGGATATGAGGGAGTAACATCGTGATACAATTTGGGCTATGAAAAATCACCAGCATAGCTATATCCATATGTATCGGCTGAAGTTCAGGCGAGTTTAGATCACCTTAGGTTCAATGATGAAGAAGAGTCCTTGATGGATTAAACAATCACACATTGTCACGCTGAGCGAGTGAGCCGAAGCCCTGAGGAACGAAGGGGAAGGGTCTGAGGCAAGGGACACTGAGATCCTTCGCTACGCTCGGGATGACATGGCTCACGCTCAGGATGACATGGCTGAAATGGAGGAAGGTATGTCACGCGAAGAACTTTTGACGCTTGCTCGCGAAGTTGCAAAGCGAGCATATTGCCCCTACTCGCACTTTCGCGTTGGTGCCGTAGTGGTTGCCGGGGAAAAGGTCTATCAGGGAGTCAATATCGAAATTTCCAGCTACGGATTGACTCTTTGCGCGGAGCGTTCCGCCCTGGCGGCTGCTATAAGTGACGGCGCTGGCCCCATTAGCCAGGTTGCTGTCACCTGTATCGATGCCCCTACTGGCGCTCCTCTGAACGAGCGTACTCCCTGTGGCGCCTGCCGGCAATGGCTGGCCGATCTGGCTCCTCACGCCACAATTTATATCGATGGCGTCGCCCAGGATTTCTCTGTGGCCGACCTGTTGCCCTTTGCTTTCAGCCTGCCATAAGAATCGCTGGACGGGGGCAATTTCTGCCAACAACCCAGTTCCACAACCAATCAAGCCAGGGCGAGGGTGGCCGGTGGCGAAGCCTCGTCCCTACCCTCAATAAAGAAGCGGGCACCCAATTTTTGGGAGAAGCCAAAAACCCCTTGACATAACCAATGCTTCTTGTGTACGCTATGATTCCTGGTACTGTTATTGCGGGTGTAGTAAAGCCATCAAGCCTTTTTATGTCGTCCCCTCTACCTGTAGTCTGCTGCATGCTATTACCTTGACGGTTCCTTGTGTATTCGTAAGCTGGAATGACCACAACCTTGACGAAGTGAGAGAGCTTATCCGGGCTTATTCAACAGGAAGGAGACTTCATGGCTGCACATTTTACGCTGGGTATCGAGGAAGAGTTTCAGATGGTCGATGTCAAAACAGGCCAGCTCCGCCACCATATCACCACCATTATGCAAAAAGGTGCCCCCATCTTTGGCGAACAAATCAAACCGGAAATGCTGCAATCCACAGTAGAGCTTATTTCACATGTCTATCCCGATATTGCTGTTGCCCGCGCGGAAACACAACGCTTGAGAGCAGCTCTGGCCCGGCTCCTGGCGGAAGAAGGTCTCGCGCTGGTCAGCGCCGGTACTCACCCCACTGCTCTCTGGGCCGATCAGCTTGTCTCGCCCAATCCCCGTTATGCAGAATTGCTGGAAGAATTTCAAGACGTTGGACGGTCTATTTTGATCTTTGGCCTCCACATCCATATCGGTGTTGAAAATACCGATATGGCCGTCACCTTGATGAACCAGGCGCGTACCTGGTTGCCGCACCTGCTGGCCCTTTCCTCGAACTCACCTTTCTGGAGTGGGCGGCTCACCGGCCTCAAGTCTTATCGAGCCGTGGTCTGGAAACGCTTCCCCCGCAGCGGCATGCCAGATACCTTCTCCTCGGGGCACGATTTTGATCACTATGTCCAGACATTGATTGCCACCGGCTGCATCGACAATGGCAAAAAAATCTGGTGGGATATCCGCCCACATCCCTTCTTCGGTACCCTCGAATTCCGCATCTTTGACATGCCTGGCACCCTCGAGGATGTCATTGCTATCGCTGCCCTCTGCCAATCCCTTGTCGCCAGGCTGTCCTGGCTTCATAAACATGGGATGGCAGCCCACGTGGTGCCTCGCTACTTCCTCGAGGAAAACAAGTGGCGCGCTATGCGTTATGGCTTAGATGCCCAGATCGTTGACTTCGTACAGCAGCGCACTCTCAGTATGCGCGATGCGATTCACGAACTGCTGGACTTCGTAGACGACGTGCTCGATGACCTGGGAACGCGCCACGAGATCAACTATCTCCGCATGTTGCTCGACGATCCACGCGGCACGGGTGCAGACCGGCAGATCGCTATCTATCAACAGACCGGCAATATCCGGGCCGTGATCGAGTTCTTGATGCAGCAAACCATACAGGGAATACCACTTGACTCAACAGAGCGCACAATGGCATGAGCTGCAGGGCGGGGACAAGCCGCCGCCCCTACCATACGCGACTCGGCCTGCGCAGCCGCGTCATAGTAGGGGCAGGGACAAGCCCTGCCCTGCATGTGGCTCCTTTATAGAGAGCGAGGAGCGTACAAGACACGAGGGCAAGCGCAAGGCCCCCACGCCGCCTCCCCGCCTCTCACAGCTTCGATAAATCGAACTTCTACATGCCCCTACGGCGAAACCTCATCCAGGCGCTTTTGCCTGGTGGCTGTACCGAACTGAGCGATGATGGCCGCTACAATCAGGAAGGCCGCGATGATCACGAACATCACGATAGGTCCTGTTGTCAGGCCCATAGAAGCGAGTAGCGCCGGGATGAGCGGCGCAATGAAGAGAATGCCAACGCCTCCACCTAGATGGCCAATCCCATCCACCAGTGCAAAGCCCGTAGCGCGCGCCCGCGTGGGGAAGTTCTCGGTCGACCAGGCGTAGGTCATGGGCACCCACAGGTTGAAGCCGAAGAAGGTGATAATCGAGCCAATAGCCGCCACCGGGAAGTTGTTGGGCCCGGCCAGCGCGATCAAAATCCCTCCAATAAGCGTGAGCAGGGCAGCAATCGGCAGCCAGAGCTTGCGCTCCAACCCCTCACCAAAGAAGTAGGCGAAAACAGCGGTGGCGATGAAGCCAAGGGTGCCAAAGGCGGCGATCATGCCAGATTCTGGAGGTGGATACTTCAGGCCGTCCAGCAGCACGGTGAGGCCCTGTGCGATGGCATAGACCGTGACATACCCAAGAAACCAGACGACGACCAGCAGCAGCGTGCGTAGCAAGTAGCGCTGATTCGTGAAGATTTCCGTATAGGGGATGCGGGTAGGGCCAGCCTGTACCGGCAGTTCGGCGGCAGGCGGCGGCAGTTCAGGAAGCTTCCTGCGGGCGCGCTCCTCCATACTGGTAACAATCTGATCAGCTTTGTCGACACGGCCTTTAGAAATGAGCCAGCGCGGCGACTCCGGGAGCTGGAAGCGCAGCAGGATGCCGACCAGCGCCAGCACCGCCCCAATGATGTACATAATGCGCCACCCACTGCCTTGAAAGGCAGGTCCGGCGGCAGCAAAAGGTAAGCCGAGTGGGAAGGGCGCCGCTGGGGTGGTCAAGATCAGTCCTAACCAGATGCCAAAGAAAGCCCCCAGCGAGGACATGATAAAGATGAGGGAGGTGTACCTGGCCCGGCTGGCGCTTGGGGCCACTTCATTGATGTAGGTATTGACGATGGCCAGGTCGGCTCCGACGCCAATGCCTGTGATGACACGAGCAATCACGAAGTTGGTGTAATCGGGGACAAAGGCGTTATACAGTGAGCCGATGCCCGTGAGGAGCAGGGTAAACAGCAGCATCTCTCGCCTGCCAAACCTGTCCGCCAGGGGAGCCAGCACCAGCGCCCCCACCACGTAGCCCGCCAGGTTCAACTCAACAGGCAGGCCGAGGTAATTGGCAGAGGTCGGTGGGGTGCAACCGGCAACGATCTGAAAACAGGTCTGGACGAACGAGACGGTGATATCGAAGATATCAAAGAAGGTGAAGAGAAAACCGATGCCAATGATGCCGATGAACAGGTAGGAGAGCGCCCAGATCGGAATGCGATCCTGGCGCGCCACGATAGCGCTGGCGGTAGTACCTACCCCAGAGACAGGCTGGGAAATACCACTTGCTTCGGATGCCATAGGATACCTCCTTATAAAATAACTCTCTGAACAGTGTTAGAGGTCGCCAGGTAATATACCCGGTACTCACTCAGCGTGGGTTACCTATGAAGATCCAGGAAACGGCTTGTTCTTATCGTCATATATTGCTGCCCTCTGGCAGCAAGATACAATCCTCCTTTCTAGTGCATCTCCAACTAGCCTTTTAGAGAAAAGGGAGAGTAAGGGGGCACTCCCTGCACCCCTTTCCCGACCATCTCCCATGGACTTGCACCAGGTGGTGTCGTTCTGGGCAGGATGTTCTATGGGACGAACATCCTGTTCTACCATGTGAACAGTATGCCCGATTTTGGCACATCTTGTCAAGCCCTTACTATAAAGTACTATATGCACATCTTTTACTTGACATTATACTACCACCTATTTATCCTTTGCTACGTGGTTAAGTAGCGTATTTATTGTTGAGTTATCAGGCGGTACATTTTCAGCCTCCCCTGCTTTATTCTTGATAAGCAACGAGTGCGGCATGGGCCTTATTTTGTGAAGGAGTACTTCATGAAGTATGAAACAAAAAGCATTCCGTTCGCTCCTCCTAAGAAGAGAAGCAACCCTGCTGCTATGATTATAGCGCGTCAGGATCGTATTCCTATCTGGGCTCTTCCTTACCTATTTATCGGCGTCATAGGTTTGGGCTTCCTTTTCACCTTCTTTGATATTTTCGACATCAATGTCTCCTTTATCCAAACTTGCGTGCAAATTGTTCCGGGGTGTAGCCCACAAACAGCCGTGAACTATTTAGGACTTCCTGTGCTGCTGAACCTGATTGGCTATGTGATCGGTACATTAGCGCTTAGCCCTCTCGCCGATAGATATGGGAGGAGAGACATGCTGGTGGTCACCATGGTGATTACCGGTATTGGCTCTCTGTTTACCGCTCTGGTGACCAATTATCCCACTTTTATTGCTGCCAGATTGATTACCGGTATAGGAATTGGTGCTGATCTGGCTATCGTCAATACCTATATTAACGAACTGGCTCCCAGCAGGGGCCGGGCCAGGTACACCTCCCTCATCTTTATCATGTCCTCGCTGGGAGCATTTTTCGGCATATGGGTGGGCCTGTTCCTCACCACTCCGGCAACGCCTTTTCCCTTCGGTTTACCTTTTGCTATTGCCGGCCCAAACTTTGTCATTGGCTGGCGAGTCATGTACATGATCGGTGCTGTGCTCGCTGTTGTAGGCATTCTGCTACGCTTCGAACTGCCTGAGACCCCGCGCTGGCTCATCTCGAGAGGAAAAGTGGCCGAGGCCGAACGAGTCGTCGAAGCTATGGAGGCCAAAGCCTCTAGCCGTGTTTCAAAATTACCTCCTATTTCTCCTGAATTGCCCGTTCAGGTCAGTACTGCTAAAATTCCCTATGCAGAAATATTTAGCAATTCCCTCTACTTGAAACGAACGATTTTGCTGCTAGTGATCTGGCTTGTCAGCTACATCACCGTCTACTCTATTGCGGCGGGCCTGACCACTTTACTTGCAGGGCTGCAATATCCACCGCCCGAGGCCGGATTAATTGCGGCAATTGGCACCTTCGGTTTTATCCTCGCCGCTCTTTTTGCTTTCGCTTTTGGTGAGAGCCTGGAACGCAAATACTGGCTGCCTATCTCGGCGGTTCTAACACTGGCCGGCGGTGTGGTGATTGCCCTGGGAGGCAACACTATCAGCATCTCTCTGCTTGGGGCGATTTTGCTCTTTTTCGGCTTTAATCTCTGGGTGCCCATAACCTACACCTGGTCTACTGAAAATTATCCGACAAGGGCGAGAGCGACTGGCTTTGCTCTTGTGGATGGTGTCGGGCATGTGGGAGGCGGCATCGGCTTGATCTTCATTGCCAGTCTTGTAAGCAAATTAGGTCCTCTTGACACATTTATCCTGATCGGCGCATTTTTGATGGTCGCTGCTTGCCTGGCTCAGTTTGGGATAAGAACCAAAGAGCGGCGATTAGATGATGTTTCACCATGATTGATTAGGAGGTAGATCATGCGCTGTCCTCGTTGCTCATTTCAGGGAGAACCGGTTAGGGGAGCATGTCCGAACTGTGGATATGGTCTGGCAAATGTAGCATCGTTGACCTCTTCTTACGTGGCAGGCCCGCGTTCACCTGTAGCCCTTCAGAATCCATTGGCTCCAGGAGCGCTTCCCGTCTATGCCTTGATGCGCGGCGATGTCTTGCGCCAGGGACGTTATCGCCTGGTTGAGCAGATCCAGTTACCCGATAACCAGAGAGATCAGGGGGTAGCCTGGCTGGCAATGGATAGCCGGCTATCCAATAACCGGGTAGTGATACGGAGCATAACTCATCCAGGAGGCCTTAAAGAAGATATTATCCACTCCATCATCATGCGCTTTATTGAATTGGGGCAGCACCGGGGTTTTCCCGAGGTCATTGATACGTTTACTGAGCACGGTATCTATTACATGGTGTTGCAGCGTGTTGAGGGTGATAGCCTGGCTGTCTTGCTGCAACGTTATGGCGGCGCTTTACCGGAGCCTATTGTTGCCGAGTACGGCTGGCAAGTCTGCGAACTCTTGTCCCTGCTGGAAGCTATGCGCCCACCCATGGTACATGGTTCCATCAACCCTGATACGCTGATTGTAAGCCCTGATGGCGGCCAGGTATCTCTTATCCATCTTCCCCTCTTTACTCCGAGAGAGCCAGATCCGGAAAAAGCCAGTCTTTCACCTGGTTATCTCGCCCCTGAGCAGGTGCGTGGCAGTATTGAACCATCATCGGATCTGTATAGCCTGGCTGCAACGATGCATAGGGCTGTCACCGGCTTTGATCCACGTGAACGTATGGCCTTTTTCTTCCCGCCTGCACGACGCCTTAATCCCGCGGTAACGCCACAAATGGAAGCAATTCTGAGTCGCCAGTTGCGTCTCTCTGTTGCCCAGCGCTATGCTCATCCATCTGATATGCAGAAAGACCTGTCCGCTCTGATCGCATCTTATCCCGCCATGGATGAAACCCCCGCTCCAGCAGGCCAGTTGTTAGCAATTGATACTTCAAAACTTCAAGAGGTAAGCAGGGAACGAACCTTGCTGGATATTGGCATCTTCGCAGCCGTAGGTGTGCTTATACTGATAGCCTTACTTTTCGCCATTCTTCATCCTTGATCGGCCTGTAGTATACTTCCGTTAGCCCCTCGCCTCTCCTACGTAGGAGAGGCCTTTTTTCCTCGCCAGCAAAAATACGTAGCCCGATACGTAGTTCCTACGATCCATCGTCGCGCTTAGCCAGGTAGACTCTCATCAGAAAGTGGTTCGCAGGGATACTACGTGCGGCTCCATAGCTGTGAGCGGTTACAGCGGGCTGCGAGAGGAGCCGGTAAAAGCCGATTCCGGCTCCTGGCTCCTATTGAACGGAAAGGAAGGCGAGAGCGATGAGTACCAGCATTCATGAGGCGTTAGATCAGATGGAGTTGACGATCCTGGCAGAGCGGAGTGCTCAGGAACTCCAGCGGTTGCGGCGCAACGAGCCTTACGATGAGCGTTACCCATTAGCCCTGGTTCACAGGGCTATCGTAGAACAGGCGGATGAGGCGTGGTCGCTGCTGTACCAGTGCTTCAGCGAATTTATTCACAAATGGATCGCTAGCCATCGCAGCAAAGATATTGCCTTACTGCGTGATTCTGAAGAGAACTATGTCGCTCAAACTTTCTCACGCTTCTGGTTCGCCCTGCGCGATAAACACGTCGAGTTCAGCTCGGTGGCCGCTGTCTTGAGCTACCTGCGTGCCACACTGGAGGGCGTGCTGACCGATACCGTACGCTCCCAGGCATTGTCACGCTCCCGGGAAGTTTCCCTGTCAGGGCCTGAGTGCTACAGGGAGCCATGCGTGGAAGAGGATCATGATGACCAGCACATCTGGGTGCTCCTGCAGGCGCTGATACAAGATGAGCGGGAGAAACGGCTGGTCTACCTGCTCTATTATTGTGGGCTTAAGCCACGGGAAATTGCCAGGCGCTGTTCGCAAGAGTTCGCCGATGTCAAAGACATCTACCGCCTGAATCACAACATCATGGAGCGACTGCGACGCAACGGCAATCGCGTGTATTACCTGCTAGGACAGGCTTCCCATCCACAGGAAAGGGTACCTGGCTCCATCTCCAGAAAAGGGGTGAACAAGGCCAGATACTCGCGAAAACAAGAGTGTTCGGCATGAGGGTAGGGGCAGAGCTTGCCGCTGCCCTGGTTTTTCTCTGGTTCCCTCTTGACAAGATCGTCTAAATCCGGCATACTGTTCTCATGAGAGAACAACACGTTCAGTATAGTGAACAAAATGACCTGCAAGAACTCAGTCCACCGGTGCAGGGGCAACCTGCGCCGATGGTTGAGCGGGCTTTCCGGCTCCTGGAGCTGCTCAGCGTGTCAGAGGAGGGGCTGACCCTCTCGGACCTGGCCCGTACCCTCGGCATGAGTAAGGGGAGCATCCACGGCCTGCTTAAAACGCTGGAGAGCAGCGGAGTGATCGAACAGTCCGAAGAGCGGCGTTATACGCTTGGCCCACGCATCTATGATCTGGCGCAGGCGTATGTGCAGCGTGCGGGACTGCGGCACTTTGCCTTACCTGCTATGCGCCGCCTGGCTGCCAACCTGGGTGAGACGGTCTTCTTAGGGCGGGTTGAACAGGATTGCACGCGCATTCTCGAATGCGTGCAGGATGAGCCCGATATTCCTTCCCTGCATATCTCGGCTCACCGAGGCACGCGCGTTCACCTTCTCGCTGCTGCAACCGGCCCGCTCATCCTGGCTAGCTGGCCTGCGGCGCAACGTATAGCCTTTTTACGAGGGCACACCCTCCCACGTTTCACGGAACACTCCATTACCGATCCCCAGCAATACCTGGCTATTGTGGAAGAGGCTGCCCACGATGGCATATGCATGGATCATGAGCAATACTTGACCGGCGTCAATGCTGTTGCCGCGCCTATTTATGGCCCGGCAGGAACGCTCGTCGCTCTCCTGTGGATTGTTGGCTTTGTCTCTCGCTTTGATCATAAAGCGATGGGGCGTGCAGCAGAGCAGTTGCGTGCTGAAACTCGAGAAATTTCGCGGGCGCTAGGAGCGAAAGGAGCTTGATATGCGTGAATTGATCACCTTACATGTCAATGGTGAACGTCGTGAAGTCGCTGTATTACCGCATCATACGCTGTTAGAGGTGTTGCGCGAAGATCTGGGGCTGATCGGGACAAAGCACGGCTGCGAGCTGGGAGAATGTGGCGCTTGCACGGTTCTCGTCGATGGCCAGCCTGTTCTTTCGTGCCTC
>CADDZH010000040.1 GCA_902812455.1 Chloroflexota bacterium
GGGTCGCACATGATCGCCGGCCGATGGGAGCCGATCAAAAATTGCGCAAGGTGCGCATATGTAAGAAGTGCGGCAAGGTGATTGAAGACCGGACGAGGAGTGGTTAAAGCGTATGGCATCAAGGTTGAAAGAAAGATACCGCCAGGAGGTCGTGCCAGCCTTGCAGAGGCAATTTAACTACAAGAATCCGATGCAGGTTCCGGCCGTCCATAAGGTGGTGGTTAATATTGGTATGGGTGAAGTCATCCAGAATCCAAAAGCGATGGATGCTGCTGTGGCCGACCTGGCAGCAATTACCGGGCAGCGACCCGTGATCACGCGCGCAAAGCGCTCGGTTGCTGCATTTAAGTTGCGTGAAGGGATGCAGATTGGTTGTATGGTAACCCTGCGCGGCGAGCGCATGTACCACTTTCTCGATAAGCTGATGAACATAGCCTTGCCCAGGCTGCGCGACTTCCAGGGCGTTTCCCCTGAGGCGTTCGATGGCCGTGGCAACTATACGCTCGGCTTGCGAGAGCAGTTGGTGTTCCCCGAAATCGACTATGATAAAGTCGATAAAGTTCGTGGCATGGAAGTGAGTATTGTAACGACGGCTCGCACGGACGAAGAAGGGCGAGAGCTGCTCAGGTTGATGGGGATGCCCTTCAGGAGATAAGAGCGAGTGGAGGACTAAATGGCAAAAGTCTCAATGATTGTCAAAGCGCAGCGCAAGCCCCGCTTCAAAGTGCGACAGCACAATCGCTGTAAAATTTGCGGGCGACCGCGTGCGTATATGCGCAAATTCGGTCTCTGCCGCATCTGCTTCCGTGAGCACGCACTGCGCGGGGAGTTGCCTGGCGTGACCAAGTCGAGCTGGTAGTCGCGAAGATGTAAATGGGCGAAAGGACGAAAACGCATATCGCTGGATGAGCAATGGGAAGCAAATGCGGTTTCGCTCCTCGCAATGATGGAGGATTTCCATGAATATGACTGATCCCATTGCGGATATGCTCACTCGCATCCGTAATGCGGTCGCTGCAAGGCATACTCGCGTCCTGATCCCGGCCTCAAAAATGAAGCTGGCGATTGCACGAGTGCTGAAAGAAGAAGGCTACATTAGTGATTTCGAAATCCTGAAGGATAGCCCGCAAGGCACCATTCGTATCACGTTGCGCTATGTAGACAAGAAACCCGTGTTGACGCAACTGAAGCGTGTGAGCAAGCCGGGGTTGCGCGTCTATACGAAAAGGGCCGATATCCCGCGTGTCCGTGGCGGCCTGGGAGTGGCCATTCTTTCGACACCGAAAGGCTTGATGACGGGACGACGCGCTTACCAGGAAGGGGTAGGCGGCGAGGTTATCTGCTATGTCTGGTAAGTAGAGAGAGAGGTTTAGCATGTCTCGTATAGGACGAGCTCCAATTCCGGTACCGCCAAAGGTACAGGTAAGCTGGACGGACGAAAATCTCGTGACGGTCAAAGGACCAAAGGGTGAGTTGTCCTACCAGATCTCACCTGAGTTATCTTTGAAGCTTGAAAATGGCTCGCTGATCGTCTCCCGCCCATCAGACAGCAAGCGGCACAAGGCCATGCATGGCCTGTACCGCACACTCATCAATAACATGGTTGTGGGAGTGACGAACGGCTATACAAAGCAGTTGGAAATTCATGGCGTGGGCTATCGCGCCGCCAAAGTAGGTGATAACCTGGTGATCCAGGTTGGCTACTCACATCCCGTTGAGGTGCAGCCACCTCCAGGGATTAGTTTGACCGTTGATGGTGTCGATCCGGCAACAAAGGCTACAAAAATCAGTGTGGCTGGCATCGATAAACAGTTGGTAGGTGAGATGGCGGCCAGGATCAGGAGCATTCGCAAACCTGAGCCATATAAGGGCAAAGGCATACGCTATGCAGGTGAGCCTGTTCGCCTCAAGGCCGGTAAAGCCGGTAAGATTGGCGGTAAGAAGAAGTAGGTTGCAATTATGATTAAGAGATTCAATGCAAATAAGGCGCGCCTGCGGCGGCACCGGCGCTTACGCCGCCACCTGGCAGGCACCCAGGTGCGTCCGCGGCTGAATGTATTCCGCAGTGGCCAGCATATCTACGCACAGATCATCGACGATATAAGCGGGCGAACGCTTGTATCGGCCTCCTCTCTTGATGAGAGCTTGCGAGGGTTCAAGCCGGTGGCTGCACCTGCAGGGAAAGCAGCGCAGGAGGCCCCAGCGAGCGCTGAGGCGGTTCCTGAGGTTGCTGAGATGGCAACCGAAGCGGCTCCCACTCCCGCTAAAGGGAAAGCAGCAAGGGCAGAAAAAGCTCCGGCCAGAAGCGGGCAGCCACAGAAGGGTGCGCCTGCGGGCAAGGGCGGCAGGACCGCAACTCAGGCCAGAACGGTCTTGCCCGCCGCCGAAAAGGGGGAGAAGAAAACGCCGCTAGAGGCGCTGGCCCCTATTGCCAACAACCGGAAAGTAGCGCTTGCGCGCGAGGTAGGCAAGCTGGTGGCCCAGCGCGCGAAGGAGAAGGGCGTCACACAGGTTGTTTTTGATCGTGGAGGCTACGCCTATCACGGGCGCGTGGCTGCCCTTGCAGAGGGCGCCCGCGAGGCAGGCCTGATGTTCTAGTGTTTCAATCCCTAGCGGAGAGGTAAGATGCCAAAAATAGATGCTTCAAAACTAAACCTGGAAGAGACTGTCGTTCAGGTAAGCCGTGTGGCCAAGGTGGTTCAGGGTGGCCGGCGCTTTAGCATTCGAGCCATCGTGGTGGTCGGTGACCATAACGGCCATGTTGGTTTTGGCCTGGGCAAGGCCAGCGAATATACAGAAGCCATACGCAAGGGCGTAGAAGACGCGAAAAAGCACCTGATCGAGGTTCCGTTGCTGGGAACAACCATTCCATACATGGTGACGACTCGTTTCGGCGCTTCCCAGGTGATGCTCAAGCCGGCAGCCCCCGGTACAGGCGTCATTGCCGGTGGAGCTGTGCGCGCAGTGATGGAATCCGCCGGTGTGCGCGATATCCTGACCAAGACGCTTGGGAGCACGAATAAAGCGAACACCGTGCAGGCCTGCATAAAAGCGTTGCAGGAATTACGTTCTCCAGAGGCCGAGGCGGCGCTGCGTGGCAAAACCGTGAGCGAGATTGTTGGCAAAAAGCGTGCCGAACAGATCGCAGCGGCCAATGCCAGCCTGGCCGAGCAGGAGGCGGCAGCACGCAGCGCGCGGGAAGAAGAGAGCCGCGAGGCCAGGCCATCAGGAGGCCGGCGTACTTCTGCTGAGCGGCGTGGAGGCGCTGAGCGCTCCGAGCGCGGGGAGCGGCGGAGCGAGCGCCGCAGGGCGAGTAGCCAGCAATAGGAGAACAAACTATGGCAAAACTGCGTATTAAATATGTGAAGAGTGCGATTGGCTATCCAAAGGATCAGAAAGCCACGATCCGTGCGCTAGGCTTTCGCAAGTTGCAGCAGACAGTTGAGCACGAAGATCACCCGGCTATACGTGGCATGATCCGCAAGGTGATTCACCTGGTGCAGGTAGAGGAGATCAACAGTGAAACTCTCTGATTTACGGCCAGCTCCTGGTTCGCATAAACAAGCCAGGCGTGTCGGGCGCGGGCATGGCTCCGGGCGCGGCAAGACAGCCGGGCGTGGCACAAAGGGCCAGAAGGCGCGTACAGGCGGGAAGATCCACCGCGCATTTGCCGGTGGCCAGACGCGCCTGTCGAAGCGCCTGCCCTTCCTGCGTGGACTGGGCAACAGCAATGCGCCTTTCCGCAAGGAATACGCCATTATTAATCTTTCTGATCTGGCCAGCTTTGAAGCCGGCGCCTATGTCACACCTGAGCAGATGGCGCAAAAGCGGCTGATAACGGCTGCCGAGAGCAAAGGCTTAGTGAAGGTGCTTGGCGATGGCGACATCAACCGGGCGTTGACAGTACGCGCTCATAAATTCTCGGCCAGCGCTCGCGAAAAGATCGAGAAGGCCGGCGGGACGATTGAGCTTATCCCCATGAAAGTCTACCAGAAGACAAAAAGGCGCAAAGACGAAAAGGGGAAGAGGATCCCTGCGGGTCAGGAGACCAGCAGCTAAAGAAAAGGAGAAACTTTATGTGGGAACGACTGCGCAGCATCTGGACCATTCCTGATCTTCGCGCAAAGATTCTCTTCACGCTGGGAATGTTGCTCATTTACCGCGTCCTTGCTCATATTACCGTGCCTTTGACTTCCACAGAGCTGGCCAACCTGAACAAGTTGTTTAGCTCAGGTGGAAACCAGGGCCTGAGCCAGTTGCTCGGACTGCTCAGCGTCTTCTCTGGCGGCTCCCTGCAACACTTCTCGATTGTTGCCCTGGGCGTATACCCATACATCACGGCAACCATTGTGATGCAGCTCTTGCAGCCCATCATCCCAGCGTTGCAAGACCTGTCAACGCAGGGTGAAGCAGGACGCCTGCGCTTTAGCCAGATCACGCGTATCATCACCGTGCCGCTGGCATTCTTGCAAGCGCTGGGGCAGGTCGCGCTCTTTGTGCGCGTGGGCGTGCTGGATGCAACCACATTTAACCTCTTTGGACCAAACTGGCTGGAAGCACTAACGATCCTGCTGGCGCTGACGACTGGCACAATGATCCTGGTGTGGTTCGGTGAACTGATCACCGAAAATGGTATTGGGAATGGTATCTCGATCATTATCTTTGGTGGCATTGTGACCGGCATTCCCGGCTTTATCCAGCAAGGATACCTGACCGCGACTTCGACCAGTGGCAACGGCGGCGGAATCGTGAGCATTGCTGTTGTCCTGCTTATCGGCCTGCTGATCATTGCCGGCGTCGTCTATATCTACCAGGGGCAGCGGCGCGTGCCCGTGCAGTACCCAACGAAGCGCATGGTGGGACGCGGCATGCTGGTTGGTTCAGCCCAGACAACCTACATCCCGATACAGGTCAACATGGCGGGCATGATTCCCTTGATCTTCGCCCAGTCCCTGCTGATTTTCCCGGCAGTGCTCTCGCAGTACCTGGTCTCAAGCTCGGTACCCTGGCTGGTAAGCGCATCCCAATGGGTGGGAACATACCTGGCCAATACGACGCTCTGGTACTATTGGGCGATCAACTCGGTCCTGGTTGTGCTTTTCACCTACTTCTACGCCTATGTGCTCTGGCAGCAGCAGAACATCCCGGAGACGTTGCAAAAGCAAGGAGCCTTTATCCCAGGCTATCGACCTGGCGAATCCACCAGTCGATACCTGACTACGATCCTCAATCGTGTCACGCTGGGTGGAGCGCTCTTCCTGGGCGTCGTTTCCTTCCTGCCATACTTTGCGCGCGTAGGTGGCAACCAGCTCGTCACGGCGGCATCGCTCTTGATCGTGGTCGGCGTTGTGCTGGATACGGTCAGGCAGCTCGAGGCCCAGATGGTGATGCGCAACTATTCGGGCTTCCTGACATGACCCGTAGGTTCCCGATTGATCGTGGAACCCGATGTATCGCGCCCACCGCCGGTGATGATGTTTACCAACCAAAACCGGTCATGGGGAAACGATCCTGTCGCCTGTAGGGGCAAGGAGCGGATGTGGCGGGGTGTGGGGGCCTTGTGCTTGCCCTCGCGCCCGCGCGCTTCCCCCTCCTCCCACTTCTTCACCATCATCACCGGTTTTGGTCGGTACCATTCATTATCGGCTTTTAGATGCCATAAGGAGAAGGAAACGTGAATATCATCCTGATCGGAGCGCAGGGATCGGGAAAAGGAACACAGGCAGAGAAACTTTGCCAGGTGCTCAACATCCAGCATGTCGCCAGTGGCGATCTTTTTCGCAAAGCGATTGACGAGAAGACCGAGCTGGGGTTGAAGGCCAAAGCTTACCTGGATCGAGGAGAGCTTGTCCCAGATGAGATTACGGTGGCTATGATCCTCAAGCGGATCGAGGAGCCGGACTGCGCCAACGGTGTGCTGCTGGATGGTTTTCCGCGCACAATTGCACAGGCGCGGGCGCTGGATGCGGGGTTACAGGGGGTGGGACGCCATATCGATCTCGCGGTTTTCCTGGATGTACCGCGAGAAGAACTGCTGAAACGGCTCTCTGGCAGGTACATCTGCCGGGCATACGGGCACGTTTACAATATCTATACGAACCCGCCCAAAGTGCCTGGCATATGCGACATCGATGGGAGCGAATTGTACCAGCGCTCCGATGATACAGGCGAGGC
This sequence comes from Chloroflexota bacterium, assembly GCA_902812455.1. The sequence goes on from CADDZH010000040.1 coordinate 6,175, forward strand.
GGTGCAGAGGCGGCTGGATATCTTCTTCAGTGAGACCATTCAGTTGCTCGATTACTATGGAAGCCAACACAAACTGGTCGAAGTGAACGGCAACCAGTCAATTGAGCAGGTGGAAGCCGATATCTTGAGCAAGATACGAGCATTCATGGCGCAGAGACCGCGAGGGTAGGGTATCGATGGCACCGACGCTGAAATCGCTCGCCGAGCGAGAACGCATCCGCGAGACAGGCCATATCGTTGCAGAGATTCTGGCGGAACTTCGCTCAGCAGTGCGTCCAGGCATCACAACCGGCCTGCTCGATGACATAGCAGTAGAGGCGCTTAAGCGCTCTGGGGCGAAATCGAGCTCTTTGGGCTATCATCGTTACCCAAAATCGATTTGCACGTCTGTAAACGATGAAATAGTGCATGGCATCCCAGGCGAACGGGTGTTGAAAGAGGGCGATATTGTCAGCATCGACTTTGCCGCAGTCTACAATGGGTGGCATGCAGATGCGGCGATTACCGTTCCGGTGGGGAACGTCTCACCTGAAGTGCAGCGCCTCCTGAAGGTGACAGAGGATGCGCTGTATCGTGGGATTGCGGCGGCGCGTGCCGGCAATCGTTTACGGCATATTAGCCGGGCAGTGCAGGAGTACGTCGAGGCAGCAGGCTTCTCGGTAGTGCGCCAGTATGGAGGGCACGGTGTAGGGCGTAGTATGCACGAGGACCCGCAGGTGCTGAACTACATTGAGCCTGGGCATCCTGACTATATATTGAAGCCGGGCATGGTTATCGCCATCGAGCCAATGGTCATCATGGGGGCGAAAGAGACCAGAGTGCTCCCGGATGGGTGGACAGTTGCTACAGAAGATGGCAGCTATGCTGCCCATTTTGAGCACACGGTAGCCATTACAGAGGGAGATGCAGATATCTTAACGCTTTAAAATGCCTCTGGACGCCCGTTGATTCATGTGGTATAATTCGTAGTTGGCAGCAGCGATGTCAACTGCTGCCCTTTTGTAGTTGTGAACATACCAATCATCTTTTCAGCGTTAGAGAAAGGATGTTATGCCAAAAAAGGATGAAATCGAGGTAGAGGGCAAAGTGATAGAGGCCCTTCCTAATGCCATGTTCCGGGTGGAAATCGATGAAAATCACCAGGTGCTGGCCACCCTCTCAGGAAAGATTCGCATGAATTTTGTACGCATCGTGCCGGGCGATAGGGTGAAAGTGGTCCTCTCACCCTATGATCTGACACGAGGACGTATAACGTGGCGCGTGAGGTAGTGTGTACTTCCTCGGATTTCTGTTCTTCTCGTTGGCATTTTTGTAGTGGAGCCAGGTGGGGTAAGGAAGGAAACAACCAGGGGTTTCCTGCTGACTTTATCCTCAAGAAGCACAAGAGCACTTATTGTAGCTATTCTATTCTTATGAGGAGGGCAAGCCATGAAAGTGCGTGCCTCAGTAAAACCGCGTTGTGAGTATTGCAAGGTGATCCGTCGCAAAGGAGTTGTGCGGGTTATCTGTAGTAAGAATCCAAAGCATAAACAGAGACAAGGCTAAAGCGGCGCAGGCAGTCCCTCGCTGCCCAGAAAAGGGCAGGCCAGAGGAAAGCCTGCGCATATGGAGGGAAAGATGGCTAGAATTGCCGGCGTTGACATTCCACGCGATAAGCGTGTGGAGATTTCGCTGACGTACATCTTCGGGATTGGCCGCCCAACAAGCCGCAAAATCCTGGAGCGAACACGTATAAACCCGGACACACGAGTCAAAGACCTGACGGAAGAAGAGGTTAGCCGTTTACGTGAAGTGATCGACCGCGAATACAAAGTCGAGGGAGACCTGCGCCGCGAAATAGACATGAATATCAAGCGGCTCATGGAGATCGGCAGCTATCGTGGGATGCGCCATCGCCGCAATCTGCCAGTACGCGGCCAGAGGACGCGGACGAATGCGCGAACACGTCGTGGGCCAAAGAAGACTGTGGCCGGCAAGAAGAAGGCTACAGCCAAGAAGTAAGGCCGGGAAGGAAACAGAAATATGCCAGCAGACAAAAAGAAAACGACAACAACGGGCAGGCCAAAGCGGCGTGAGCGCAAATCGGTGCCGCGTGGGCAAGCCCATATTCAAGCAACATTCAATAATACAATTGTGACCTTAACCGATCCCAACGGGAACGTGATTGCCTGGGGAAGCGCCGGCAGCCAGGGCTTTAAGGGATCGCGCAAAAGCACGCCCTACGCCGCGCAGGTGACGGCTGAATCGGCGGCCCGCAAGGCAATGGAACATGGCATGCGGCAGGTCGAAGTCTATGTCAAAGGCCCCGGCTCAGGCCGCGAAGCAGCGATTCGCTCACTGCAGGCCGCCGGGCTTTCAGTTGTTTCCATTACCGATGTTACACCTATTCCGCACAATGGCTGCCGGCCACCTAAACGGCGGCGCGTGTGACCGGCAGTGCACCGGAGGAGGATTTGAGTAGATGGCGCGTTATACCGGCCCCGTCTGCAAGCTATGCAGGCGCGAAGGGGTAAAATTGTTTCTCAAAGGCGACAAGTGCATCACCAAATGCACGCTGGAGCGCCGCAATACTCGCCCAGGGCAACATGGCGGCGGGCGAGCGCGTAAGCCTTCTGGCTATGCCGCACAGTTGCGCGAAAAGCAAAAAGTTCGCCGTACCTACGGCGTTCTAGAGCGACAGTTCCGCAGGCACTTCAATACGGCCGCGCGTCGACCAGGCAAGACCAACGAAAATCTCCTGCAAGTCCTGGAGATGCGCCTGGACAACCTGGTCTACCGCTTTGGCTTTGCGGACTCGCGCGCCCAGGCTCGCCAGCTTGTTTCCCATGGACACTTCGATGTCAATGGGCGTAAAACGAATATTCCTTCATTTATCGCGAAACCAGGTGATGTGATTGCAGTACGCGAGCGCAGCAAGGGCCTTGAGTACTTCAAGACTCGCGCACTCTTGCTACCACAGAAAGACGTACCGTCCTGGTTGAGCCTGAATGTTGATGAGATGACAGGCCGTGTCCTGTCGCTGCCGTCTCGCGCAGAGCTTGAACTGCCCTTTGAAGAGCAGATGGTGGTTGAACTGTACCAGCGATAATGCGTTGAGCCGGCGGAAAGGCGGGTTGAACCTTGATTGATAACATTACACTGCCTCGCATTAAAAATACCAGAACACAGGATAACTATGCGAGCTATGATATTGAGCCATTAGAGGCAGGGTATGGACATACGCTGGGTAATGCGCTGCGGCGTGTCTTACTCTCCTCGCTGCCGGGCGCGGCAGTAACTTCGATTCGCATTGAAGGCGTCCAGCATGAGTTCCAGGATATCCCTAATGTCGTTGAAGATGTCACCGATATCGTGCTGAACGTCAAGAAGTTACGCCTGCGCTCCTATTCAGACCATCCTGTATCGATGCGCCTGGAGGTCAGCGGCGAGCGCGATGGGCGGGTGGTCACGGCAGCCGATATTCTGGCTCCCAGTACCATCGAAATTGTCAACCCTGACCTCTATATTGCCACGCTCGATAACGAGGATGCTCACCTCGAAATGGAACTGGTCGTTGAGACCGGCAGGGGCTATGTGCCTGCCGACTCAAAAGAGGATCAGCCGATAGGGGTGATTCCTGTCGATGCGATCTACACGCCCGTGCAAAAGGTCAACTACACGGTTGAACACACGCGCGTGGGGCAAATGACCAACTTCGATAAAGTTATTCTTGAGATTACGACAGATGGGACGATCACGCCGGATGAGGCCTTGCGCCAGAGCGCAGATATCCTGGTTCGCCACTTCACACAGCTCGCGAACTACCGCGCTGCCTTAACAGAGCCTGAGAAGGCTCCGCTGAGCAGCGTGCCGATTCCGCAAAAGATTTACGATACACCCATCGAAGACCTTGACCTGTCTGTGCGTGCATATAACTGCCTCAAGCGCAGTAATATCACGAAGGTAGGGCAGGTGCTTACCATGAACGAGGATGATCTCCTCGGTGTACGGAACTTTGGGGAGAAAAGCCTGCAGGAGTTGCGCGATCGCCTCCTGGCCCGCAACTTCCTTCCCAATCCGCGCACAAGTGCTATAGGAGCCGATCTGGACGGCGACCACGAAATGGAGGAGTAAGGTGAGGCACCGCGTCAATACCAGAAGACGGATGAATATGCCGGAGCCGCGCCGCCGGTCTGCGCGCCGCAACCTGATGGCAGGCCTTATCCGTTACGATAGAATCCAGACCACGGAAGCGCGCGCGCGTGCCATCCGTAGCGAGGTCGAAAAGCTCATAAACAAGGCTGTGAAAGGTCGCCAGGCGGCGCGCGAGTACCTGGCCTCGGTTGTCCCTGACGAGGACACAGCGACAGAGATACTCGAGTTTGCCCGCCGGGGCCGTTTCTCGCTGTATAAGACGGTGGCTTCCAATGAGGAGCGCGCCGAGCAGGGGAAGCCACCTCTGACCGAGGAGGGGCGCAGGTTTTTAGAAAGCAAGCTCAGGAGGCGTCGCGAAGATTTGCTGCGTATCATCCCGGATGAGGAGGAAGCTGAGGAAGCGCTCCAGGCAGCGTACCAGGCGATGGTGATTGAGCTACGTGCCCGGCGCCAGATTCTGAAAGCGCTGCCAGACAAGCTGGTTGTGAAGAAGATGTTCGACGAGCTGGCTCCTCGTTATGCTGGGCGCCCCGGCGGCTATACGCGCATTACCAAGCTAGGACGGCGTAAGGGCGATGCGGCGGAGATGGCCCAGATCGCCCTGGTATGAAGATTGCGTGTGGCATTGAGTACGATGGCAGCGGTTATCACGGCTTCCAGCGCCAGGTAGAGAGCCACGGGCCTACGGTGCAAGGCACACTGGAGGAGGCCATAACCCGTATCTCAAGTGAGAGGGTAGTGGTTACCGGGGCCGGGCGCACGGATGCCGGGGTCCATGCCAGCGGGCAGGTGATACACTTTGTCACGCATTCCCACCTGCCTCCCGCAGTCTGGCTACGCGCTCTGAATGCGGTCTTGCCCACTACCGTAGCGGTGCAATGGGCAAAAGCTGTCCCTGAGCAGTTTCACGCGCGTTTCAGCGCCTTGAGCCGCTCTTATCGCTACACAATCTGGAACGGGGCCGTGCGCTCGCCGCTGCTGGCACGCTACAGCTACTACTGTTCGCATGTGTTAGATGTTGATTTGATGGATGAAGCGTGCCAGCTTTTAGTGGGGCGCAAAGACTTCGGAGCCTTCGGGCGAAGCCCCGAGGAGGGCAATCCGAAGAGGGCAGGATTGCATTCCTGTGTTCGCACGATGCTCGCGGCGCGCTGCTTTCGTCCCGGCCAGAGCGCAAACGGAGATGTACATATAGCAGCAACAACGAAGGCGACAGGACTTATCTATTGCGATTTTACTGCGGATGCCTTCCTGACCGGGATGGTGCGCAGGATCGTGGGCACGCTGTTGCTGGTTGGGCAGCAGCGGCTCGGCCTGGACGAGTTTGCTGCCATTGTGGAGAGCGCGGATAAAACGCATCCTGGCCCGGCAGCCCCACCATATGGGCTATGCCTGGTGCGGGTTGCCTATCCTGAAGAGTTTGGAGTTTGACTATGAAGAAGACATATAGCGCCAGGGCCGCTGACCTGGAGCCCAAATGGTACGTAATTGACGCCGAGGGCCAGGTGCTCGGTCGACTGGCATCCCAGATCGCGCAGATCTTGCGCGGGAAGCACAAGCCAACCTTTACGCCGCACATGCAAAGCGGCGATTACGTAATTGTGATCAATGCCGAGAAGATAGTGGTGACGGGCAGGCGCCTCGATCAGAAAATCTATTATCGCCATAGCCAGTATCCTGGCGGCTTGAAAAAGCAAACGCTGCGCCAGGTTCTTGAGGGCAAACACCCTGAGCGGGCGCTGGAACATGCAGTGCGCGGTATGGTCATGCATAACCGGCTAGGCGCAAGGATTATGTCGCATTTGAAGATTTATGCCGGCCCCACACACCCGCACCAGGCGCAGAAGCCCGTTCCCTGGACAGGCCCGCAGGCATTGTTACAGCAGCGACAACAGGAACAGGAGCAACAAAAACAGCAGTCCAGCCAGGCTTCTGAGTCCAAAACTGAATGAGAACTCGCTGGATAACAAAGAGGAGGAAAATCTACCTTGGCCGATACCATCAAAGGTGAATACTACTATGGTATGGGACGCCGTAAGACGGCTGTAGCCCGCGTGCGCCTCTACCCTAACGGCGATGGCAGCGTGACAATTAACGGCAAAAGTGCCCAGGCGTATTTTGGGGATCGCCCATCGGTAATGGCAACCATGAATGCTCCCTTGCGCCTGTTAGACCTGAACGACGCCTATACGATCACGATCCGCGTTATAGGTGGCGGTGTGAGCGGGCAGGCAGGGGCTATTCGCCACGCCATGTCGCGTGCGCTACTGCGTGTGAACCCGGACTGGAAGCCTCAACTGCGCAAAGCAGGCTTTCTCACCCGTGATCCACGCGTGAAGGAACGCAAGAAATACGGTCTCAAGCGCGCTCGCAAGGCACCCCAGTACACAAAGCGCTAATGAGCCGTCCAGCCGCAATCGATGGTCAGAGCGCTACCGGTGATGCCGCTGGCGGCATCGCTGCAGAGGTAGGTAACCAGGTGCGCTACCTCTTCGGGCTCAAGCAGGCGGCGGATGGCTCCTTCTGCTACCATGATTTTCTCTACGACCTCGGATTCGGGAATGCCATGCACCCTGGCCTGGTCGGCGATCTGCTTCTCAACGAGCGGAGTACGCACATACGAAGGGCAAATGGCGTTACAGGTGACCCCGTATGGCGCCGCCTCAAGGGCTGTGACTCGTGTGAGGCCCAGCACACCATGCTTGGCAGCCACGTAGGCGGATTTGAAGGCCGAAGCGCGCAGAGAGTGGACGGAGCCAATGTTGATGATGCGCCCCCAGCGCTGCTCGTACATGCCGGGTAAGACAGCTTTGGTGAGCAAGAAGGGCGCGGTGAGCATAATGTCGATGAGCTGGCGCCACTTCTCCTCGGGAAATTCAATGATGGGGGCGACATACTGGATGCCGGCGTTGTTTACCAGGATATCTATCCTGTTCTCGGCGACAAGGGTATCTTTGACAAGGCGCTGGATGTCCTCAGCTTTTGTCATGTTGGCCCCCTGGAAGCGCGCTCCGGGAAGGTCGGCAGCCTCCGCCTGCCCCTTTTCAGTATCAATATCAGATAACGTGACTCGTATGCCCTGCCGGGCGAAATCGCGGGCGATGGCTAATCCGATGCCGGAGGCCGCCCCGGTTACGATAGCTACTTTGCCTTCTAGATCACTCATCGAATTGCTCCCTTTCTAAACCTCTCATAAAAAATAGGGTTACTGCCTTTTTTATCATACAACACTTGCATTCAGCCTGCCTACGACGTTATGATAACACAAAAAAGTAGGTTACAATTATCAGATGTGGCAAGAATACAAATATAGCAGCCCTGCTGGCAGCCGCCCCTATTTTGTCTACACGCCCAGTGGTTATCAGATGGGAACGCCGGTGCCCCTCATTGTGATGCTGCATGGATGCCAGCAAACAGCCCTGGATTTTGCAACCGGCACCCAGATGAACGTGCTGGCAGACCAGTACAATTTTATTGTGCTCTATCCTCAACAGACTAGCCAGGCGAATTCCGGTTTGTGCTGGAACTGGTTTACTCCGGTAAATCAGAAGCGCGGGCGCGGAGAACCTGCGATTATTGCCGGGATGGTGCAGGCTGTTATGCAGGATACAGCCCAATGGACTATCGATCCCAATCGTTTGTATGTTGCGGGCATGTCTGCCGGAGGAGCCATGACCGTGATTCTGGGCGCAACCTATCCCGATATCTTCACTGCCATTGGCGTTCATTCTGGCCTGGAATACCGCGCCGCCAGCAACTACACAACGGCGGTGCAGGCGATGCGCAAGGGCGGGCCAGACCCGCAACTGCAAGGCCGGCTGGCATATCAGGCGATGGGAAGCCTGGCCCGCGTTCTACCCACAATTGTCTTTCACGGCTCCGGCGATACAGTTGTAGTGCCGGTCAACGGTGAGCAGGTCGTGCAACAGTGGATGCAGGCAGATTTCCTGGCCTCAAATGAGACATACAATGCGGATTTTAATAGTCCCAGCAGCGTTACCCCAGGGCAGGTTCCAGGAGGCTACGCCTATACGGTGTCTATGTGGGACGACGAGAATGGAAAGATCATCCAGGAGTACTGGAATGTTGCAGGTCTGGGGCATGCCTGGTCTGGCGGCAATATTGCCGGTTCGTTTACCGATCCATTGGGGCCGAGCGCCAGCCAGGCAATGTATAATTTCTTTATGCGGTATGCAATGGTTATGCACGAGGTGCCTTTCTGGGAGCGTGTGCGCGAGGCCGGCGTAAGGCTGTTGAGGCGGCTAACTTCTTAAAGTTAGCCGCCCAGCTCTGCCCGGCGCGTGCGTAGCTTGCCGATGCGCTCCTCCTGGGCCAGCAGCTTTTCACGCTCCCTCTCGACAACCTCTGGTTTCGCCCTTATGACGAAGGATTCGTTGGCCAGCTTGCTTTGAAGCCGCACAATCTCCTGCTGCGCCTGGGCGATCTCTTTATCGAGCCGTTCCAGCTCCTTGCTAATATCGAGCAGGCCGGAGAGCGGCAGGTAGATTTCAACGGGGCCGGCCAGCAAAGCCATGGCCTGCTCGGGCTTCTGCTCAAGCTCTACATACCATTGCGGCCCCTCGGTGCGGGCCAGGAACTCGATCAGAGGAGCCTGGGCCTCGAGCACCGGCAACTGGCTTCCGGCGGCGATGATCACCGGAATGCGGCGTGAAGGTTCCACGCTCGCCTGGTTGCGGGCATCGCGGATGCGTGTGATCACCTCTTGTAGCAAGCCAAACTCCTGCTCTGCCTGCTCATCGAGAGCCTCCATATTGGCTATAGGCCATGGAGCGATGATCAAAGCAGAGGAGGGCCAGCACTCCTGGTCAGGCTCGCTGATGCGGTAGAGATACTGCCAGGTCTCCTCAGTGACAAAGGGCATGTATGGATGCAGCAGGCGCTGGCTCTGATCAAGCACCGCCCGCAGGATACCCGCGGTAGAACGGCGCATCTCTTCATCCCCCTGCAACTGCACCTTGGCAATCTCCACATACCAGTCACAGTAATCCGACCAGAAGAAGTCATGAATCTGGCGGCCAGCTTCTCCTAACTGGAACTCATTGATCAGCCTGGTTACATCGCTGGTCAGCCGTGCCAGGCGACTGAGAATCCAGCGATCAGCGAGCGTTCGCGGCTGCACAGTGCTGATAGCGGGAACGCCACCGGCAATGTCGGTGGTTGACATAAGCACGAAGCGCGAAGCGTTCCAGATTTTATTAGCGAAGTTGCGGTTGCCCACAATGCGCTCGGGCACCAGCTTCATATCGTTGCCGGGCGTGCTGCTCGTCGCCAGGGTAAAACGCAGGGCGTCGGTGCCGTAGCGGTCCATGACCTCCAGGGGATCAACCACATTGTTTTTGGACTTGCTCATCTTCTCGCCCCTGGCATCGCGCACCAGCCCATGCAGGTAGATGGTGTGGAACGGGATCGTCCCCATGAAATGGATACCCGCCATCACCATGCGCGCCACCCAGAAGAAGATGATATCGTAGCCCGTTTCCATCACAGATGTTGGATAGTAGCGCAGCAGGTCAGGAGTCACTTCCGGCCAGCCAAGCGTGCTGAACGGCCACAGCCAGGAACTGAACCACGTATCCAGCACATCCTCGTCCTGGTGAATATCGGAACTGTCGCAGTGCGGGCAAACCGTTATATCCTCGCGGCTGACCGTCATCTGGCCACAGTTGTCACAGTACCAGACGGGAATGCGATGCCCCCACCAGAGCTGGCGCGAGATGGTCCAGTCGTGGATATTTTCCAGCCAGTCCATATAGATTTTATTGAAGCGCTCCGGTACGATATTGATCAGCTCGTACTTTACGGCAGCCATCGCCGGAATAGCCAGCGGGGCCATTTTGACAAACCATTGCTTCGAGATCAGCGGCTCGACGATGGTATCGCAACGCTGGCAATAGCCAAGCGGCACCGTATAGTCCTCGCTCTTTACGATGAGGCCAAGCCGCTCTAAATCCGCCAGCAGGTTCTTACGTGCTTCGAAGCGATCTTGCCCGGCATAGGGACCTGCCTCCGGGGTCATCTTCGCATCGAAGCCGATCACCTGCACGCGCGGGAGATTGTGGCGCAGGCCGATCTCAAAGTCCGTGGGGTCGTGAGCAGGCGTCACCTTCACCGCTCCGGTGCCGAAAGTTGGGTCTACGGACTCGTCGGCAATGATCGGGATTTCGCGCCCAATGACCGGCAGGATGGCAATGCGCCCGACCAGGTCTTTGTAACGCGCATCTTTGGGGTTGACGGCCACGGCGGTATCGCCCAGGATGGTCTCAGGGCGCGTCGTGGCCACGCTGATGTATTCAGTTGGTTCCGATTCGTGCCCAGGCAACGGCTTCAGGGGATAGCGCACGTAGGTCAAGGTGCCCGGCGTATCAACGTGGGTGACCTCCAGATCTGAGATGGCGCTCATGCAGCGCGGGCACCAGTTGATGATGCGCTCGCCCCGGTAGATCAGGCCCTCTTCATAGAGGCGCACAAAAACCTCGCGCACTGCTCGTGAAAGGCCCTCGTCCAGTGTAAAGCGCTCTCGCGACCAATCGCAGGAAGCGCCAAGGCGACGATGCTGATCCTGGATGCGACGCTTGTACTGGTTTACCCATTGCCAGACTCGCTCTAGAAACGCCTCACGCCCCAATTTTTGCCGATCCAGGCCCTCCGCAGCCAGTTGCCGCTCCACGACGGTCTGTGTAGCGATTCCGGCATGGTCTTCCCCCGGCACCCACAGCGTTTCATCGCCCAGCATGCGATGATAGCGAATAAGAATATCCTCTATTGTCGCTGTGATGGCGTGCCCCAGGTGGAGCGCGCCCGTCACGTTGGGCGGGGGCATACTGATTACAAACGTTTTGCCCGCAGGATTATAGCGCGGCTTGAAGTAGCCGTTTTCTTCCCAGAAGCGATACAACCTGCCCTCTACTGTTTGCGGCTCGTATGCTTTGGGCAAAGATGCAATGAAGAACTGCTTATCCGCAGGCTGAATCGTATGGTCTTGCTCGATCATAAATCCTCCCAATACATATAAGAAAAGCCCTTCCCGTACAAGGACGAGAAAGGGCAAATACTCGTGGTACCACCTTGCTTCGATCACGGGCACAAGGATAATTTCCTGTGCAATTGATCCTCTACAGCGCTTTAACGGGCGCATCCGTGGAAATTAGCGCAGGCGCGATAAATCGGCAATGGGCGCGATCATCAGGAACCTACGGGTTGTTTCCAGGCTCCCAGGCGACCTTCGGCGCACCTGTTCCGGGGAAGACTCGCAGCCTATCGGTCTTCCCTCTCTTCACGGGGTATGCGCCTACTCCTCCTGTTCGTCGTCTCTTCTCGTCTTCCATTATTACGTTTAAGCTACCTACAGTCTACTGCGTCTGGGCCGGGATGTCAAGGACATCACAAGTAACGTGGTCTCACCGTTTCTTCCCAACCGGTTGCAAGCTAAACAGCCGGTCGGTATAGACAGTGCCGTCGAAACTAAAAGATCGCAGGCCCTTGATAGCGCTGGCATCGATATTGAGAACCAGTGTCGGGGTGACGCCGCTCTGTTTCTGCATCAGGATAGCATAGGATGGCTGTCCATTGACATTCTTTACGGCGTGCGGGACGTACCACGAGAGCCAGATATAAGAGATGCAGTTTTTGGGTGTTTCTGTGAGGCCACCCCACATGGCATGCCCTGGCAGGTCACTGGACAATGCAGTGGGCGGGCCGAGTTTGTCAATGGGCCACATAGTATATCCTTTGCCATAGATGTAGCCGCGCTCGCCAAGAGAGTAATTGCCGTCGGGACAATAGCGGGCCGTACTGGGAAACGAAGTATTGTACTGGGCACAGTCCGGCGATGGCGGCTTCGATGGAGGTGCTCCCTGGCCAGTTGTTGGAGGTGGAGGAGTCGACGAAGGAGGCGCTTTAGGAGTGCATAGAGCCTGCCCGGTATCAAAGCCAATCCCACCGAGGAACTGGGCATTGGCGGGCGCGTAGACGCGAATGTAGTCGGCATAGGTATCATAGCCGTAGACAGGGCCGCGCTGCTGGTAATCGAGTGTGATGGTCAGGTTATGGGTTGCCCCGCCGGAAGAATCCAGCATCACATCGTCCTCTTCGGTGGTTTGCACGTACTGGCTGGCTTTGCTGATGCTGATATTGGCCTGAATAACCACAAAGCCATCCTGTTTGGAGAATGTGTCAAGCGAGCCGCTATATCCATGCTCAACCAGCCAGGCCTCAGCAGCCGGATCGGCAAAGTAGATTTCCAGGTCGCGTGTTTGAATATCCTTGAGCGCCTGCTTACCAATAGCAAGCAAATCCTTTAGCGGTAAATGGCGCACGCGGTCAAGCAGCAATTTTCCAAGCAGCGAGGTAAAGGCTTTACGGCCGCTATTGGAATGATTCCCGCTGATCTCTTTCTCCAGGGCAATAGCGAGTGGATTTTGCTGGTAGTAATGCAGTTCAGCTTCCAGGTTCTTGGAAGTGATGGTCACATGATATTCCGGGACAGTGATTGGCCCGGTAACATCGATAACATGCCCGATTACCGCCGGAGTAAGCGCGATATCGCCATCCACCGGCCCACCGCCTTCCTGCTCGAAGACCTGCATGGTCATGCGAGCGGTGGTTGGGAAATCGCCTGAAAGGTTGGAGTCGCGCACACCCCAGTTGCCAAAGTTCATCCAGTTGTATCCTGGTGGCGCCGGGCGTCCAATAGCCGTACCATTTCCGGCGTAGTCGAGCAGCGTTACATCGGTCAGGGTGAAGGGAGCCATCCGCCCATTGTAAATTTGCAAGACGCCGTACTGCCCGGTGAATCCGCCGCCGGGTCGCAATTCGGCTGTATCCATCGTCTGAACAAGAAAGCGACGTGGATGGCCGATGCCAAGCAGCCAGGAAACAAGCCCGACCAACCCCTGCACCTGCACGATCGTATTCTCAATGTTGGGTAGCTGTATCATCAACGAAGCAAGCTGGGCCTTCTGGCTCGCGCTGAACGGCAGTTCATTCACAGAAACCTGGCTCATTTGCGAACGGATATCGCCAATATAATAAAGTGTATGGGTTATAGCAGCCTCGATGGCCGTGATATCGGCAACGCTGATGAGCGGTTTCGCAGAACCTGCTGCCAGGGGCGAACTGTGAACTATGTTGGCGGCAATCAGGCCAACACCCGTCAATTCTTCTCCCATATTTGAGATATCCAGCGCCACCTGAACCAGCCGCCGGGCCATGTTCAGCTTATTTACATATTGTGGCGCGAACTGTGTCACTGCAGATTGGACATCGGGATGATTGATGAGTTGCTGCAATTGCTCGAAATCGCTTTGCGCGTCCTGGAAATCAACCCGGGCCTGCTGCAATTTCGTGACATTGAGAGCAGCCGTAGGATCACTCTTTGAGACAGGAAGTAGGGACCTGACGTCGAGCAAATGGTTGAGGCCATCATGGGCTAAGGCATTCACATTGCTATAGGCGTTGTAAGCGGCCAGACCGCTGCTCATTGGGACAAGTATGAACAGGAGCAGCACTGCTAATATAGACAGGCTGACAACTTGATAGAAGCGCTTCCGCCTCTGCCGGGTGTCATGCTTCCAGCGCTTGCGTATCAGCCGTCGTTGTAAGACCTGCCGACCCGAAATGAAATTCGATCTGCTGATTGGAAAGGCAGGAACGAGTCCGGTTTCGATGGGAGATGATTCTTCGCTGGGCCTTATGGTAGATTCAATTTCTTCTTGTTGAGCAAGGTCTTGTTCAGTAGGAGTGGATGAGAGGGCAAGATTGGCTGACGGAACAGGATCGATTGACAGGGCAGAGGCAAGCCCTGCCCCTACAGGTGACGATTCGGCCTTGTGATTTATGACAGTGATGCCGGTAAGGAGGGCACGAAAACCACACAGATTGCCATCTTCATGCTGCATCAAGCATCGTTTTGCCCACTTCAAAAGCGTTTTTTCTGAAAAATGGTATTGAGAGGCTAACTCATCGAGGGGCGCATTGGTCGTGAAATATGCTTCAATAGCTGCTTTACGCCTGTTATATACTTTCTTTGCCCGCTTGCTAAGCGTTGTGATATCGCCCTCAAGCCATTCAGAGATATCTTGTCTGTGATCAGTAATATCTGGAGCGTTTTTTAGCTGCACTCCCGGCAAGAGACACCTCCGCTCCTTAATTTAATTTATAAAGGCAAAAGATAGATATTTTTCTCTCTATCATAACATGACGGCTAAAATGGGCAAAACGTTGCGGAAAGCATCGAAATATGCCAATACATCAATACATATTGAAAATTTCTGGGCGACCATCATGGTCGCCCAGATGGTTACTTGATCCTGGCCTCAAGCGAACTTAGTTGCTCCCTCAATTTGCGGTTCTCTTCGCGCATCTCATCAAGGTCTTTGCGCAACTGCTTCAACTGCTCATCAGTCTTGTCACCGGTACGCAAGCTCTGGGCAGCGAGGCGCATCTCGCGCTGCGCACGGGTTTCAAGTTCGTGGCTTGCAACACGCTCCAGCACATCGATGGCGCGTTTCTCGCCGAGGAACATGAGCGCCGCTGCCGAGATGGCGCGAATTGGCTCCCAGTGATCGTGTTCCAGAGCCTGGGATAGGACGGTGACAGCTCGCTGGCGAGCCTCTTCGCTATAGCGATAGCGCTCCTGCCCTAGCGTCCTCATGCCAATAGCTGCTGTAAAACGCAACAAGAGCGGGCGATTCTCATCGTCGAGATAGGATGAGATGATATCAACGACGCGATCTTCGCCTGTGGCTGCCAGCCCTCTAAACACTCCACGCTGGACAAAAGCCATCCAGGATGGACGCTCAATGCACTTCGCCAGCAGATCAACAGCCCCGGCAGTACGCGTTTGACCAAGAGCGGAGGCTGCTGCCGACTCGACGCTGTAACTGATATCACCCTGCTCGAGCAGAGTACCGAGCGCCTGCGCCGAGCGGGCCGCCAGTTCTGCTTGCTGCGGCACCTGGAATTTGCCCAATGTGCTGGCAATAGTAGCGCGCACGCGGGAAAACTGCCTGGCATCCAGCTCTTGCAACGCCTGCAACAGCACATCCTGCGCCGCCTTTGTGCCGATTACCCCTAGCGCCTCGGCAGCAGCATTGCGCACGCCCCAGAAGGAGTCGTTGAACAATGCCGTCTTCAGCGCCTGGACGTTCTCCTCATCACCGGCACCTGCTTCACCCAGAGCTTCGGCAGCCTCGATGCGCCCAAGCACATCGGGGTCATGCGCAAGCTGGTAGCGCATCATCTTCGAGGAGCGCTCGAACTTGAGGGTTTTGAGCAGCCAGCCATCGGGATCAAAGCGAATCATCACCGGCTCGCGTTCCAGGGGCACATAGAAGTTTTGCTCAACCTGCCCATCTTCCCCAACCATCACACGCATCTGCACCGTGCGCGTATCGGTGGTATGCTCGTCTCTGGCAGCCTCAGCGGAAAGCGGAACAGTGAATGCCAGATCAACAGGAGTGACAAAGCAAGGCGTAAGCTCATCAATATGCTGCGTTTGCTTGATCTTGAGCTTGGCCAGGTTGTGCTCGCTATCCCACGAATAGTTGACCTCGAACGCGGGGTAGCCGCCCTGGTAGACCCACTGCTGGAAGAATTGCCCCAGGCTGTGTCCTGTCACCTCTTCAAGCGTACGCTCCAGGTCGGGAGTGATTACCTCCTTCTCTCGATAGCGCTCCAGGTAAGTTTTTATAGCCCGCCTGAATGCGGCCTCGCCCAACTGGTGACGTAGCATGTGCAGCACCCAGCCGCCTTTGTTATACATATGCCCATCGAAAAGCTCGAAGCCGTCGCTGTAATAGACATGATAGACAATGGGACGCCGGTAGTGGCCGTCCTCTTCGAGGTAGCCCTTTTTCAGATCGAGCATCGACTGCTTGAAGTAATCGCTGCCCTGGTCGTGTTCTCCCCACAGCTCCTCGAAGTAGGTAGCAAAGCCCTCATTCAGCCAGCCATTAGCCCAGTCGCGGCAGGTCACCAGGTCGCCGAACCATTGGTGCGCGAGTTCATGTGCCACAACGGGCACGAGGTCGATATCCAGCGCGGCCCGCTCGTCGAGCAGCAGCATAAAGCTGTGAGTGGTGCAGGTTGTATGCTCCATCGCGCCCGTAAAAAGCTCGACGACGGTCTGAGCATACTTCCCATAGGGATATTCGACGCCGGTGTACTCTGAGAAGAAGCGCATCATTTCAGGCGTCTTGCCGAGGTAAAAATGCGCATCATCCTTGCGGTCTGGGCGCACGTAGTAAGTGACGGGGATATCTTTATAATGATCCTCGATCACAGCAAATTCACCAACGACGAGCGAGATCAGGTAGGTTGCCTGGGGAATGTCCAGGCGCCAGTGATGCGTTCTGGTTGCGCCATTACCTGTGACGCTGACCAGCTCACCATTAGCAACAGTCAGAAATTGCGCCGGGACGGTGGCGATGATCTCGATGGTGGCGCGGTCATTGGGAGCATCATGGCAGGGGAACCAGTAGCGATGGTAGCTGGGTTGACCAGACGTCCAGGCCTGCACCGGGCGAGTGGGGTCTTCTGGCGCCGGCTTGATGAAACGCAGGCCCGTGCGAGGTTTGGCATGGTACATCACGGCAACGGTAAACTCTTCGCCGTGATGGTAAGTACGATCCAGTGTCACGATCAGCTTCTTGCCGTCATAGGTGTAAGCAAGTTCTTTGCCGTCAAGGGTGGCACGCTCGATATGCAGATCGATAGCATCGAACGAGACCGTTGTAAGCTCGTCAAAGAGCGCGGAGAATGTCGTGCTAACGGTGCCACTAATGGTTTCGTGGTCAAAGTCAAGTGTGATCTCCAGCCTGACATGCTTCACGTCCGCAGGCCGATCGGGGGCATAATGCACACGATCACCGGGCAGCTCAAAGGAGCGTGCTTTGGGCACAGGAGCATGAGCATGTTGATGCTGGAAATACCAACTATAGCGATCACCAGGCATAAGAGCCTGCATACGGTTGCAACCTTTCATAAAGAATCTCCTTAATAGCATTCAAACCCTTTCACCCAGTAGAGCGTACATGTTATGCTATGCTATAGCAAACGAAAGGGTTTTGTATGCGCGTTAAAACTCCAAGAATCAATAGATTTTCACAAATGGTGCGGTTCCTGCGTGTCTCGCGCCTTTTGTTATGGACGATCTGGGTCATTTACCGCGAGCGAAGGCGCGTCATCCGTGCGCACGAGCGTGGCAACTACGAAGTGCGACCGAATATTGACGTTTTGATCAGAGTACTCGTTGCATTTCGCAAGACGGCGATTAAGCTCGGCGTGCTGATGATCAAGCTCGGGCAATTCCTCAGTTCCAGGGCCGACATCCTCCCCCAGCAAGCGCTGGATGTGCTGGCTGAGCTGCAAGACGAAGTCCCCCCGGCGCCTTTTAGCCACGTCGTTACGGTGATCGAGACAGAGCTGGGCAAACCGGTCGAGCAGATATTTGGCGTCTTAGAACGTAAATGTACTGCTGCTGCCTCCTTAGGGCAGGTTCATAAAGGCGTGCTTGCTGCCACAGGTGAAGAGGTCGCGGTCAAAGTGCAGCGACCGAACATCGACCAGCTTGTGCGTATGGACCTGAGCACCCTCAGATTTGTCATCTGGGTCATCAACCGCTTTGTCGATACGAGCGAGTTTATCGACCTGATGGGCTTCTACCGGGAATTCAAACGCACGGTGTATGAAGAGATCGACTATATCACCGAAGCAGCTAACGCCAGGCGCTTCAAAGAAATGTTCAAGGATGATCCGGCGATCTACATCCCAGACGTATACGACGATTATACATCACGGCGCGTGCTTGTGCTAGAGTGGATTGATGGTATTAAGGTCAATGATTATGCTACGCTAGAGGCGGCAGGTGTCAGCCGCCTTGAAGTAGCAGAGCGGACTGTCAAGGCATACTTCCGCCAGTTCTTTGAAGAAGGTTTTTTCCACGCCGATCCGCATCCAGGCAACATTTTTGTGTTGCCACAGGACAAGATTACGCGACAGGTGAAAGCAGTGCAGGATAAGCACCCCGATCGACTTATCAAGCCATTCCAGCCGCCGGTGATCGCCTTCGTTGATTTTGGCATGGTGGGATCGATGACGAAGAGTATGAAGAAGGCCATGAAGGATTTGTTTTTGAGCTTTGTGGCGCGAGACTCGCACGGGCTGGTTGATGCGCTAGGCAGGCTGGGTTTTATCGGGGAGGGCGCGAATATGACGGCTATCGAGCGCGGGATGGCCTTAATGATGGAGCAATATTACGGCATGACGCTAGGCCAGGCCCGCGAGCTGGAGATTCCCGAAGTAGCGCGGGATATAGAGGATCTGCTCTATGGCCAGCCTTTTCGCATCCCGGCGCAGTTCGCCTTCACGGGTAAAGCTATTGGCACCCTGGTAGGGCTGGCAACGGGGCTTGCACCGGAGTTCAATTTCATCGAGGTCGCCACACCTTATGCACAGAGCTTCCTCGGGCTTAATACCGAGGACATTGGCCAGGCGATGCAGGAGATATTGAACCAGGTGCTGGATACAGGGCGGATTTTGCTGGCGCTGCCGCGCTCTATGGAGCGGGTGATCAGCAAGCTTGAGACAGGGCTGATCGAAGTAAGGATGGCAGAGGCCGATCGCAGCGGGAGGAGACGCCGTCGCGGGCGGGGGAGAGCCAGAGAAAATGGCAACGAGGCCTCTTCCGGCTTGGGTGGATTTTCCTGGGTACTGGTATTCGCTGCAGAGCTGGCCGGTGGCATCGCTCTGACCATGTTACACCAGGTCATCCCAGGCTGGTTTTGCCTGGGCCTGGCAGGTATTACTGCATTGGGCCTGCTCATCAAAAGATAGGATTAGGCAGTCGGTTTGCTCAATGCCCAGCCACCATGCTCCAGCCGCTCAACTAACCCTTCGCGCTCCAGCTTGATCAGGTGAGCCTCAACAGTCCATTCTGCCACCGGGTGGTAGCGCGGATCGACATCTACGTAGACAGCCTTGACGATCTCCGGGATCGTCACACCTCGTGGCAGTTCTTCCAGTGCCTCGAGGATCTGCTGCTCGCGCTGCATACGATGGGTGATGTACTCCGCAAGCTTTTCCTGTGGGTTGGTGATGACCGGGCCATGAGCAGGCACTATCTCTGCGATATCCATCTCCTGCAGGCGTTTAAGCGTATCCAGGTATACCTGCACGTCGCCCTCAGGGGGGATAATTACAACAGTACCGCTCCCTGCTACAAGGTCGCCAGCGAAGAGAATCTTCCTGCTCTCTAAAAAAAAGGAGAGATGGTCGTTGCTATGACCAGGGGTATAGATAGCGCGCAGGGTATCATCGCCTGCCGGAAAGGTTGCGCCATCGGTAATCTCTCGATCTGCTTGCGGTACACGTTGTTTGCTGAAGGCATAGACAGGCACACGCAGGCGTTTTTGCAGGGCTGCCACACCGCCGGTATGGTCAGCATGACTGTGCGTAACGAGGATATGGCGGATATCACCGCGCTCTGCCCCTTCCTCAATGACTGCATCAAGATAGGAAGTATCGTCAACGGCGGGATCGATAACCATCGCACCTTCTACGCCGCCGCCAAGAATAATGGTATTGGTACCCGGCCCGGTCATCAGCGAAGGATTGGGGGCCAGGACGATAGTGTATGGCTGTTGCATTTGCATGTGTCCTCTAACTTTTTGTCATGTGGTCGGGTACATCCCAGACCTCGTCTTCCCCTGGAAGATGGACGCGGGCCACGCCATTCTCGCGTACCAGGATGGGCATACAAACAGGGACATAGTGCGTCGCCGTGTAATCCAGCGCCTCCTGCACACTATTAAAAGCTGCCAGGTCGCGCAACTGGCGCATAGTGGCAAAAACAAGCGGAAATTCGCCGCGCTCAGAACGTGCCAGCGCTTCAGCAGGGGCAATCCATACTCCATCGCTTGTCTCCAGCCGGTCATACGTGGCCTGTTGCTCGCCAGGGGCGGCAGCGATAAAGAAGTGCGTGTCGAAGCGCTTAGGTATGCCCTCGGGTGTAATCCAGTGCGCGAAGTAGCGCAGGCGATCGGTTGCCAGCGTGAGATGCTCAGCTCGCGCCATCTCGACCAGGGAGCCTTTGCGCTGGTGAAAGGCTTGGCGATAAGCATCAAAGCGAGCGATATCGCCGGCATTCATTGCCAGTATTTGCCCTTCTCGATAGGCTAGCAGGATGCCAGCCTCTTCAAAAAGTTCACGAATGGCAGCAGCCCTGACGCCGCTCCCCAGGGCAGTGCGTCTTTCTGGATCAACTTGCAGTTCCTCTACAGGAGCGCAAATCCCTTCCTGTTCTGCTGCCTGGTCATCCCTGGTGACGGAGCCGCCGGGAAAGACATAGACATCAGGCATGAAATCGCTTTGAATGACGCGCCGCACCATGAACGCCTCTATTCCCTGTCCCGTGCCTGCACCTTGCTCATGTATATTGGCTTGCGCCGGGCGCAGTAAAATGATCGTTGAAGCCAGCCTGGGCTGAACTATCATAACACGTTTCTCCGTTCTGCTCTGCTTCTCGTTCATGATTTTTGGCAACGAGATCGGTCTCATATGTCATCCTGAGCGCAGCGAAGGATCTCTGTCGATCGGCTCAGATGTTTCCCCTTCCCCTTCACTGCGTTCAGGGCTGCGGCTCAGGGCAGGGGCACGCCCTGTCCCTACCATATACGTTTACCAGATCATGTCTCTATAGTATCACGTTTCAAAGTTTGCCGGGACTCTGCTTAGCTGCCTGGTTCTCCCCGCAATTGGGGATCGACACCCTGTCGGGGGTAGGGGCGATGCTTCGCCACCGGCCACCCTCGCCCTAGCTCTCAGCGCTTAGCCACCTGGCTGCTCAATTCTAAAAACTCATCTCCAAAAACCATTGCGTCTTTTCTAAATAGCTGGTATAATCTCCTTCGTCGGAGAGAGATATGGCAGCCTCGCACTTTTTACCTAGCTGCATGGCACTGGCAGCTTTCATACACAATGTAATCTGGAATTAAAGGGGTATTCTTTATGGTCACACACTTTGCTCGTTCTTCCTTTCTTTTAGAACAGTACAAGCGCGAAATGGAGATGATAGCGGCTGCTTTGATGGAAGAGAGTCAGGATGAACGGGAAGAACGCTTGAGCCTGGTTGCTCGCGCCTGGCCACTCACCTGTACTTGCTTTCAGTCGCAACTCGAGTCAAGTGAAACCCCGGTACAGCTTTCTGTAACGTATGTTCGCTCGTAGCACCAGTAGTAGACATCGTAGTGAGTAATAAGTAACTAAGTAAAAGTCATGCCTCATCCACCAGAACTCCCAGCGGATGCGCTGACGTACCAGACGCCAGTGCAATTCGGTATGGTGTACTGGGTCAATTTTGGTTACCCCTCCTTGCCTCCCGGCATTGAAGAAAAGCGTATCCTCGATTGGCATCCCGCGCTGGTTGTTTCGTCGGAACCGTTTTGTCGCCATGCCGGCGCTGTCAATGTTGTGGCCTTAACCTCCTATCGCGGGAAGCTGCGGCCGTATCATCACCTGCTCCTGAAGCGTGATTACCCCCTGCTCGATACCGATAGCCTGGTCAAGACTGAGTTGATGTATCCTGTGCTGCGCACCCTGCTGGCCGATCAATATGCCATCTGTAAACTCAACGACGCCGACTTGCGCGCCATTATGGGCAAAGTCGCCAATAGCCTCGCTATTACCATGTACTATGCCTTGCATTAAGGCCGTCATATCTGCCTGTAAATAAAAAGGAGCAGCGGGCCTATGAGCGTTAACCATAACCAGTTCCGGCTCTTACCTTCGGTTGATGAGCTATTGCAATCCCCAGCCGGGCAGCAGCTCATTGCCCGTTACTCGCGTGCGCTAGCGCTGAGGGCTGTCCGCACCAGTATCGCCCAGGCACGGCAAGATATTCTCAACGGAGCACCCTGTCCCCCGGCAGAAGCGCTCCTGGCTGCTGCCGAGCAATTCCTCCTGCAAGAACAACAGCCGCACCTGCGCCCCGTGATCAATGCTACAGGCGTGATCATCAACACGAACCTGGGGCGCGCACCGCTCAGCCGCGAGGCGTTGCAAGCTGTGCAACAGGTAGCGGGCCGCTACTCTAACCTGGAATACGATTTGGAGGCTGGTAAGCGAGGATCGCGTCACGATCACGTTACCAACTTGTTGCGCGAATTAACGGGGGCGGAAGCGGCGCTTGTGGCAAACAATAATGCGGCTGCTGTGCTTTTAGCGCTCAGCACAGTGGCGGCGGGACGCGAGGTGATTATTTCTCGCGGGCAACTGGTCGAGATCGGTGGGGGGTTTCGCGTCCCAGATGTGATGCGGCAAAGTGGTTGCCTGCTGGTTGAAGTGGGCACAACTAACCGCACGCGCATCAGCGACTACGAGGCCGCTCTGAGCGAGCGCAGCGCTCTTTTGCTCAGTGTTCATCCCAGCAACTTTTTGATCACAGGCTTCACCGAGTCAACACCTCTGAACGAGCTAGCCGAGCTGGCTCACCGGCATAACCTGCTGGCAATGCACGATCTCGGTAGTGGCTGCCTGCTCGACACGGCTCACTACGGGCTGGCCCATGAGCCAATGCCGCAGGAAAGCCTGGCAGCCGGGGCGGATATCGTGTGTTTCTCAGGTGATAAGCTGCTCGGTGGGCCACAGGCGGGTATCCTGCTTGGCAAAGCTGAGGTGATTGCGCGCATTGCAAAACATCCCTTGATGCGTGCTGTGCGTATCGACAAAATGACGCTAGCAGCCCTGGAAGCGACTTTACGACATTATCAACGCGATGAGGCTGAGAGCCATATTCCTATCTGGCGTATGATAGCGGCAAGACCGGAGAAGCTGGCCAATCGTGCGGCGCAATGGGCTGCACAGCTTCATGCCCAAAGTATCCCGGCACGCACGCAGCGCGGAGAATCAACCATTGGCGGTGGTTCGCTGCCCGGTGAGACGCTTCCCACGACGCTGCTGGCGCTCGACGCAGCTCAGCTTTCGCTGCCTCTGGAAGAGCTGGCGAGGCGCCTGCGCCTGCGCAGCACGCCCATCATTCCGCGCATTTTGCGTGATACTCTCTTGCTCGATCCGCGCACCGTCCTCGAGGAACAGGATGAGGAGGTGATGAGGGGGGTGGTGGAGGAGATTATTAAGTAGAAGCTTCTTAGCGCTCTTCCCCGGTAACAATCCTTACATAACTCTTGTAGCGCCGCGCATTGATCAGGCCATCATCAACGGTCTGGCGAATAGCGCATCCTTCCTCCTCGATATGCATACAATCGGAGAAGAAGCATTCGCCGAGGTAGGGACGGAACTCGACAAAGCATTCAGCAACCTCTTCAGGAGGCACATTCCAGGTAGCCAGGGCGCGAATGCCGGCAGAATCGGCCAGCCAGCCGCCACCGGATAAAGGGTAGAGCTGCGAGCCGCTTGTTGTATGCCTTCCCTTGCCCGTAGCGTCGCTGATCAGCCCTGTGCGCAGGGCCATGCCAGGTTCGATAGCGTTGACCAGAGAGGATTTGCCCACGCTCGAAGGGCCAGTGAAAAGTGAGACATGCTCCCTGAGCAGCGAACGCAGTGTATCGATGCCCTGCCCGGTCTTTGTGCTCGTCCAGATCACTGTATAGCCAAGCTGCTCGTATAATGCTGCTGCCTCCTCTACGCGCGGATCGTGAGGCAGATCGACCTTGTTGATGCAGATCAGGGGGCGCAGCTTTGCCGATTCGCAGATGACGAGGTAGCGGTCAAGCATACCAAAATGGGGTTCGGGTTGAGTTGTGGCAAAGACAAGCACCACCTGGTCGAGGTTGGCAAGCATGGTCTGCTCTATTGTTTTCTGCGCTGTCGAGCTGGGGTCTGTACGAGATAGCGCGCTCTGGCGTGGCAAAATCTCTTCGATCAACCCATTTTTTTGGTCAAGCTGGCGCACCTTGACATAATCGCCAATTGAGAGACGGATAGGTAAAGGGGATTCCTGCATATCACGCTGGGCCATGCGCTCTGTGCGCGAGGTATAGGCAAGAATTTTATCATGGCGGGGACGAGCTTTATTGATCGATCGGGCGGCTTGAGCCTGGGCAAAGGCTTTTTTGAGTTTTCCTCGTAAGGTGCAGCGCAGCACGCCATTATCGGTATGGACATCATAAATGCCATGTGCGCCGCTTAAAACTACTCCGGTAAGTATCTCCGGCTCTTCAGTCAATGCTTTCCCTCCTTGCAGGCAGAATAAAGAAACACGCCCTCAGTATACATTGGCATGCATGTTTTTGCAACTGCGCCGGAGGGCGAGGGTGCTATTCATGCAAATCGTTGACGCCTCACCATCGCAGTGCTAGGATATAACTACACTTTCTTCTCAGAAATACATATGTAACTAGGCAGGGGATGGGATGCATCACTACGTGAATCCGAGCAATGAAATGCTGCGCAAGCAAGGGTATCGACTCACGCCGCAGCGGTATATGATTTTGAGTGTTATTCAAGAGGCAGAGGAACATCTAAGCGTTGACCAGATCATGGAGCGCGTGCATAAGCGCAATCCTTACGTAAGCCTCTCGACTGTCTACCGCACTCTGGAATTGTTGCGAGAGCTGGGATTGGTACGGGAGAATCATTTACCGGGCGAGCAGCCACGCTACGAAGCTGCGGAAGGGGCGGCCCATCATCACCTTGTATGCCGGCGATGCCGTGCAGTGATCCATCTGGATGATACATTATTAGGCAATCTCCATGAAGCACTGCAGGAACAATACCACTTTCATAGCCTGACCCTTGACCTGGTCGCGGCAGGCTATTGCGATGCCTGCTGGAAGGCGATAAAGGGTTCACAGGACCTAAAAAGCCAACAGCAGTAGCGGGATTTCCATCTCCTCCGGTGTGAGACCGCCGTGATGACCCAGGAAACGCATCGGGGGAGCGCCTTGCGTATACCACCGCACAGTCTCACCAAAGTAAGGTAAAACAACCACATTCCCTACACGCTCTAAAAACGCGGCTGACGGCTCTTGCGCACCGAAGAAGCGCTGGGAGATGAGGTCTGCGGTCTTATATACCTCTGCCTTGCCTTCCAGGGCTTCTCGTAGCGAACTCGTCACCTCGTCCACATATGCATCTTTCACATACAAGAAATAATCGCGCGGCGAACCTGCCGGAACAAGCAACCGGCCTTGAGCGTTCGTCTCGAGGTATTGTTCAAGGCCAGGCAGCGCCTGGTTAAGATAGATGGTCGCCTGCGGATCCATAGGGATGTGCCCGTGATCGGCAGTCATTATAAACAAGGTATTGTTGGCGTGGCCTCTGAGCTGCCTGAAGAAATGTTGCTCCATCGCCTGGCAGAACGTATCGATCTCCTGCGCGGCTTGAGGCGAATCAGGACCATACTGGTGACACGCAGTATCGATGCGATCATAGTAGAGGTAATAGTAATATGGCGGCGCTTTCTGCTTCACCACAACTTCTGCAATGACGCCTAACACCTCAGTGAGGGACTTGAAAGGAACAACTTCGGCTTCCCGGCATACAACGTCGGAAAATGTCGAATGGGCATAAGCTTCGTGCATGAAGACATAGGAGACGATGCCTTTAGCTTTCAGCGCTTGATACACCGCCTGCTGAGGGTAGAACGCTCCAGGAGGAATGGTAGTGCGTTTCAACGTGTCTCGTTCTCTATCTCTGGCGTAGGAAAAGAGCAATGGCGCAATGATATCATCTACTAAAGGTTCGTAATAGAACCACTCATAGACGCCACTTTGCCCAACATCCAGGCCAGTATTGATAGTGGTGGTATGGGCCGCTGTTGTCGAGGGAAACTGCGAGGTCAGTTTCGAGACGACGCCATGCTTCACAATGGTCTTGAGAAACTCATAGTTGCCTGCATAGCGCTCAAAAAATTGCCAGCCGAACGAATCGACAAAGAACAGGATTACCTTGTCGTACTTGCGTGGGAGATCGCCAAAAACATCGCCTGGAAGCAAGCCTGGGATATCAGTTTGCTCTCCTGTTAGAAGAAATTCGATAGTTTGGGGGATGTTCGAGAAGCAGTAGGACTCATAGAGGGGTTTCACGAAGCGCTGGCCAAACTTCGCCTTGCTGACAGCGTTCATCGAATTTGCATTGAGCATGTGCTTCCTTCCTGCTTCCTTTATAGCACGCCTGGCTGCTATCGCTGCTTGATAGTATACCTCATGATCAGACCCTTCCCCTTCACGCGCGTTCAGGGCTACGGCTCACGCGCTCAGGGTGACATACCTGGCACCTTAGTATGAAAGCCGAGTATCAAGGGCAACCGTATGGGTTGGCCTGCCAGGCTTAACGATGATTATAAAATTCGAGGCTCCAGCGCCATTCCTGGTGGGCTGGATCATTCCACCATTTTTGCAGGGTGCCCGCTTCTCCACCAGCCACGATGACCAGAGTGCCAAAATCGGCTGTAGTTGGCCAGATGTCTTCGCGCGTGATCTTGTTTCCCTGGCGACGCAAACGGGCCATCGGCGTATCGGCCGTGCGCGATAAATTCTCGCCTTTTGCTACGACCATGCCTGCGCTGTTGCGAACCTCGACATTCAGTTTCTCCGGCGCGGCATGAACGAGCAGGACATCCGTTGGGTCGAGGCGACTGCGCGCAAATGAGATACCAGTTGCTCCAACATCAGCGATCCAGAGATCCCATATTTCTTGTTCGTTTGCGGGCATATGTTTTTCCCTCGCTTTCTTACTACGCCAACTGCTTTCCACAGTTGAAACAGTAATGGAAGTAGGCCGGATTCGCTGCTCCGCAATAGCTGCATATCTGCCCCTGCTCGCCTTCTTTGAGCAGAGAAGAGGCTTCGGGTGGTACCGGAGGTATGACTCCCAAATTGGGCTCTTGCTCCTGATCGTTTTCACGCTCCTGACCTTGCCCCTGAACTTGACTGAGCACCTGCGTAGTCGCAATACGTACCTGCTCCAGTCTGACTCCCAGGCTTGCCAGCACACCTGCGGCGACGCCTTCTCCTTCACGGACCAGTCCTAGCAAGAGATGCTCCGTGCCAATATAATGATGGTTCATCCTGCGGGCTTCATCCATTGACAGTTCGATCACTTTCTTCGACCTCGGCGTCAGGCCCACCGGACCAACCACAATTCGATCGCCACGCCCTATGATATGTTCGATGCTACTGCGAACCTTGTCTAGCTCAACACCAAGATTTGTCAGAACTTTGGCCGCGACACCTTCTTTCTCACGTATGAGGCCAAGCAGAAGATGCTCAGTACCAATATAATTGTGCTGGAAACTCCTGGCCTCCTCCTGCGCCAGTGATAAAACTTTACGCGCCCGCCCTGTGAACTTGTCAAATCTATCGCTCGCAACAAATTCCACCGGGGAAACTCGTTTTCCTTGCAGCATCTTGCGCACCCATTGTGCAGGGTCTCCTGGAGCCCTAGCAGGCTGTTCTTCCATGCCAGCGCCAGAAACACGCTGTTGTTGGAGATACTGGTCAATATCGGCTTTCGTGAAACGATATTCACCGCCGACGCGATAGGCAGAGAGTTCGCCGCGATTGACGAGGCGGCGTACTGTGACGACATCGACTTTCAGGTATTCAGCCACTTCTTCTGTTGTGAGCAAAGGTTCCATGCTTACCTCCTTATAGTGCAGTATACATTACTATACGGTACTATACAGAATTTAACATTACTATATAGTACATGTCAATACTTATTTCTTACAACTATTGCCGAACGCCTCCTGGATATGGTTTAATTGAAGTAGAGATTGCATTGGCTACGGGACGCTAGTATGCAGCGATCCACATGTTTGCAGAATTGAAAGGGAAATAGTGTGAGCAACGAGGAAAAGCATAGACGAATAGCCGTGTATCCTGGCAGTTTTGATCCATTGACCAATGGGCATCTCGACATTGCACGGCGAGCAGCCAGGCTGTTTGACACGTTGATTATTGCCGTCTATGCCTTCCCCGACAAGAATCTCCTCTTTTCGGTCGATGAGCGCCTGGCTCTCTGGCAAGAAGTGCTGGAGGCCGAGCATTTAAGCAATGTGCGAGTCGAGAAGTTTTCCAACCTCACAGTAGAGTTCGTACGCTCGGTAGGAGGGCAGGCGATTATTAAGGGGTTGCGTTCACCGAACGACTTTGAGGCAGAGTTCCAGCAAGGATTGATGAACCGCAAGCTGGCGCCAGAAATCGAGACCATCTGCTTACTGACGAACCTGCAGCAACTTTTCGTGAGTTCATCGTTATTAAAAGAAGTTGCTCGCTTAGGAGGGGATGTTACGGATATGCTTCCCCCTGCCGTAGTACGAGCGCTGCAACGGAAAATGGGCATGGAGCGATAGTATCGGGGAAGGAGGTGTACCCTGGATATACTCTATCTTATAGATCGCCTGGAGAACCTGATTGCCAGCAGCCGTAAAATGCCCCTGGTCAACCAGATCATGATCAAAGAGACCGATATCCTGAATATTGTGGATCAGATGCGCACTTCTATCCCCGATGAGATCAAGCAGGCCCGCCGCATCATTCAGGAGAAAGAGCGCATTCTTGCCCAGGCTCAGGCTGATGCTTCGGCATTGCTGGCAAAAGCACGCGAAGAAACCGAACGAGCTATGAACCGGGAAGGCCTGTTACGTGCCGCAGAACTGCGTTCGCAAGAACTTGTCCAGCAGGCCGAGGAGCGGGCCAGGGCGCTCGTCCAGCAGGCCGAAGAGCAGGGCGAAGGACTCAAAATAGATGCTGACGCCTATGTTGTGGAGACCCTGCGCAATCTCAGAGATCACCTGGCCAGCATTGAGATGGACGTAAGCCGCACCATCTTGAGCATTGAGAAAGGCCTGGAAAGCCTTGAGATACCAGAAGAAAGCGCTGCTGAGGAGGAAGAGGAAAACGCAGGTGAGGGGTATGATGACGCAGGTGAATTTGAAGACACGCCTTCGCCGCCTCGCCCGATTCCACGCCGCGCATCGCTCGCCAACGATACGACAGGAGGGCCACGCTACCAATAGCAGGGCTTGACACCCCCTGCGTGCTTGCATATAATGAGCAGGCACTTGCAGAGAAGTGTTCTTTCCATCGAGCTGCGCCTTAGCTCTTATTTTATCTGCATCATGTGTGTTTCTCTCTGTTTGTGGAAAGGATGGGTTACTATGCTGTATAATGTGGCGCAGTTGATGAAGGCCTCAGTGGGAACATCGCTGGAAGCCGATATCCACGAAGAAGATATCCAGCTCGATGAAGACCTCAAGATTGTTAGCCCGATTGATGGGCATGTGCGCATACGCCGTATCAATCAAGGATTACTGGTTGATGGTTGGGTAGACCTGGTGCTGGAGCTGTCGTGCGATCGCTGCTTGAAGGATTTTGAGCAGCCCATGCATGTGACATTTCTCGAGCAATTCTATCCCACAGTGGATATACTGACCGGCCTGGCGCTACCACCGAGTGAGGAGGAAGATGCCTTTCCTATCGATGATCACCACCAGGTCGATCTAACCGAGGCGATACGGCAGCGGGTATTCCTCGATCTGCCTATGGTGACGCTTTGCAGCGAAAACTGTGCCGGGTTGTGTCCCCAGTGCGGGCACGATCTCAACCTCGGCCCCTGTGAATGCAAGCCAGAAGTGGATCCCCGCTTCAGCGTGCTGGAAAAGCTCTTACATAATAGCCTTGAGTAAGGCTTCTGAAATACTGGTAGAAGAGGAGAAAACAAGATATGGGAGCGTTGCCAAAACAACGTGTTTCACATGCGCGTAAGGGTGAGCGGCGAGCACATCTCCACCTGACTGTGCCACAACTGGTTCCTTGCCCGCATTGCAAGAAGCCACGGCTTCCGCACCACGCTTGCCCGAACTGTGGCATGTATCGAGGCCGGCAAGTCTTTGTGCCAAAAACAAAGAAGAAATAAGTAAGTATATAGTATGACAGTACAGATTGCCTTCCTTTTTCCGGGGCAAGGAAGCCAGGCAGTAGGCATGGGCGCTGATGTCTTTGCAGCATCCAGTGCCGCCCGGCGCGTCTTTGAAACAGTTGACGAGGCGCTAGGCTTTTCACTTAGCGCCCTTTGCTTTCAGGGTCCCGAAGATAGCTTGCGAGAAACGATCAACGCCCAGCCTGCCATCGTCGCTGTGAGCCTTGCCCTGCTAGTCGCCTTTCAAGAAGCTATCTCTCCGCGTGATTCATCCTGGTCATCACCGCTGGCTCCCAGTTATACCGCCGGGCATAGCGTCGGAGAATACGCGGCCCTGGTTGCCGCCGGGGCGCTCGATCTCACAGATGCCATCCGGCTTGTGCGCGAGCGCGGGCGCTTGATGCATCACGAAGGCACAGTCTGCCCAGGAGGCATGGCAGCCATTATCGGTATGCAAAAAGAACCATTGCAAGCGGTGTGCCAGGAAGCGACAGAGCAGGCGCTGGCAGGTATTGCGGCAAACAAGGAAGGCACAGGCGCAACCGGGCATCCCGGTCTGGGGCACGTGATCATCGCGAATTATAATGCGCCGGGGCAGATCGTGATTTCGGGCGAACAGCGCGCCCTGGATATCGCCATGAAGCTGGCAAAAGAGCGAGGGGCCTTGCGAGTCATTCCCCTGGCGGTGAGCGGCGCGTTTCACTCGCCTGTCATGCAGCCAGCCGCCGGGGCGCTGGGCCAGGTAATCGCAACCACTCCCATACGCGATGCCCATATTCCCATCATTAGCAACATTCATGCTACTCCTTTGATGGAAGCGCAGGCTATACGAGAAGAACTCGCCCAACAAATAGCGGCTCCGGTTCAATGGGTGCGCAGCATTGAGTACCTGCTTGGCGCCGGAGTACAGGCCTTTATCGAAATTGGCCCCGGCCAGGCGCTAACCGGCATGGTTAAACGTATCGCGAAAGGCCTCACCACCATGAATATCAGCAGCCAGGCCGATATTGCAAAGGTGGTCTCAGCCATGCGTGAAATAGGGGCTATAGATGGGGTATAATCTGAATAGTACCCTTGACATCTGCCCGAAAAACTCATATCTTTGCAGTAAGACAAGACGCGAGACGAAGGATACACGATGACCGATCAGATGTTCAGCAGGAATGAGAGACTTTCACTCTCGGCTAGTCTAGAAAGAGCAGGCCATGGCGGCTGAAACGCTGGGAGTCGTACGTGTTGCCCGTCCGGTTCTCTTAACTATCGTGATACACGCGGCCTTGCAGGTGCCAGGGATTGTGCGCATGGCTCAGAGCAGCGCTCAGTGGCCTCACCTGCGAGGTAGACCCATACCCAGGCAGGGTGTGGCGCTGGTGATCAAAGACAACACGGTAGCAGCGGATCTGTACCTGGTTGTCGCAAACAACGTCAATATCGTCAAGGTCGGTTCAGCCGTCCAGGAAGAGGTAGCATCAGCAATTGAGCACATGGTTGGGATGCAGGTGCGTGAGGTGAATGTGTATATTCAGGATGTTGTTTCAAGCCCCTCTAGCGGGTCATGAGAGGACACCATGCCTATAGGAATACGCAGGCAAGCGCGGATAGTCGCGCTGCAAACACTCTATGAGTACGATATTGCTCATCATCCTCCCCTGGAGGTCTTGCAGCGTCATGCCGAGGAGCGCCATCTGCAACCAAAGGTGGTAGAATATGCCAGCGAGCTAGTCATAGGAGTCTACGACCATCTTACCGAGATCGATGCTCATATCCAAAGCGCCGCTCGCGAATGGCCATTACATCAGATGGCCCGCATCGACAAAAACATCCTGAGGCTTGCAATCTACGAGATTCTGTTCAATAATACGGTACCAGCCAAGGCCGCCATTAATGAAGCGGTGGAACTCGCCAAACAATATGGCAGCGATACCTCCAGCCGCTTTGTGAATGGTGTTCTCGGCACCATATTTAACCGGGTACAGCAACAACCCATCCCAAAAGCTGAAAGCGAGGTAAAATAATGGAAGAAGACGATATCTACCAACGGCTGAAAAAAATCATCGTTGACCAGCTCGGCGTTGACGAAAGTGAGGTTGTTCCCAGCGCATCTTTCGTTGAGGACCTGAATGCGGACTCCCTTGACCTGGTTGAACTGATCATGTCTCTGGAAGAGGAATTTAAGCTCCAAATTTCAGATGAGGAGGCCGAAAAGATCTCAACGGTTCAGGAGGCGCATGATTATATAGAAGAGCACCTGCGCGAGGCCTGATCTGGACTTCTATGTGCTGCCACGACCATCTCTTGTAGAGGAAATGGCGTGGCAGCGGGTTCATAATGGGCGCAGGTAGACAACCTATCTTTTCCTCTTGTCACATTTCCCCTATTTCGTGCATCTATATTAGCATAGCGTACTCAAAGGAAGCGAAAAAGAGTTGTGTCGTGGATATGATGCCTGCTGGCCAAGCAGTAGAGGAACTCATTGAGAAATATGGCCAGTTGGTCTTTCATGCCATCTATGGTATGACAGGCGATTGGGAAGAGAGCCAGGATCTCACTCAGGAGACCTTTCAACAGGCCCTGAGAGGGATCGATACTGCTCGCGCTGCGAATGGCAACCAGTTTCGCGAAAAAGCCTGGTTAATGCGGATTGCTCTCAATACCGTGCGTATGTACTACCGCAAAAGACGCCTTTTCCGCTTCATTCCCTTCTCTAGCATGAAGCGGGAGAAAAGGGAGAGCGAAGGCATGCTAGAAGCGTATGCCGCGCCTGTGCAACCAGGAGGATATGGAGCCATAGAGCAGGAGGATCCGGCAGCGCTGGTGGCCGAGCGAGACACAGTGTATCGCACGATGGCTCGCTTGCCGGAGACGTACCGCGAGTGCCTGTTGCTCTCGATCGTTGGCAATTTCTCGACGCACGAGATCGCTCACATGCTTAACCTGCAGGAGGCCGCCGTTCGCCAGCGGCTCAGCCGGGCAAGAAAGCAATTCCAGCACATATATGCGCTGGAGAGCGGCGAGCAGGATAGCGCTCAAACTATGCCTGCCAGCAATGAGCCTGTGAACGCAAAAGAGATCAGCAAGCATCAAAACCGAGAAGAACGTGCTGCATACCGGGCAGCATACGAAGAGCCAGAAGATGCTTGCCCCGGCACGCTTTCTTTGACAGGATGGAGGAGCTATGCAGAACGACTCAATCGAGGCTCTACTGTTACGTCATTATGGTAACACTGCCCCTACTCCCCCCGATCTGGAGGATCGATTACTCGCCTCGGTACGGCTCGAAGCCGGAGAATCGCGCAAACAGCAGCAAGCTGTCGCTCGCTTGCATCAAGAACGCGTGAGCCGGCGCCGGGCATTTCGCCTGTTAGCGAGGGGAACGGGCAAAGCCGGTTTGAACGTCTTGAGCCTCGGCCTGGACGGCCTGCAAGCTCTGGAAACCACGTTAAGCGGCCTGGATGTTACAACTACCACTGCGACACCCCGGTCCGCACGTTCATGATTGAGGGGATAAACTGCCATGTTTGGATTACACATGCCGGAATTGATCATCATCCTCGTCGTTGCCTTCTTGATCTTTGGCCCAAAGAGGCTGCCGGAGGCAGGCTCGGCCATTGCCAGGACCATCAAATCCTTCAACAAGAGCATGCATGAAGAGGATGAACAGCCTGAGGAGCAATCTTCTCCTGATGAAAAACAGGAGAAGAGCGAAACACATTAAGCATGTAGGGGCCGATTGATCGGCTCGCATGGAATGACTACGGCTCACAGCACAGAAAGGATGCCTACAATGTTTGGATTGCATATGCCAGAATTAATTATCATTCTCGTTGTCGCCCTGCTCATCTTTGGGCCCAAAAAGCTGCCGGAGATGGGTTCAGCCATCGGCAAGAGCATCAAAGAATTTCGCAAGGGCATGAACGAGATGGCTCAGCCGAAAGAGGAAGAGGAGAAACAGCTTCCAAAGCCTGTTGAACCTGAAACCACAAGCAGCGCAAGCAGCGGAGCCGCTTACTCCCCTCCCGCAAATAGTGAGGTAGCCAGCAGCGAAGCCGGTAAGCCAGAGATTCCCGTTGAGTAATGTGCTCTGCTGGCACCTGCTGGGAGAAAAACTATGGCAACCAATAGACTAAATGAGCAGGGCCTCCTGGAAAATCCTCGTGTGACCGGTAACGAAGACGACGAGGACGGGCTGCCTACCATGACATGGATAGAGCACCTGGAGGAACTGCGCTGGCGGATAATCAAATCACTGATCGCGCTGGTAATTACGAGCGTCATCGCCTTTATCTTTCGCACACAGATCGTTGGCTTCCTGACGAGACCGCTTCCCACGGCCCAGTCAGATGTGATAGGCCACAAGCTGGTCGTCACCGGCATAATGGAGGGCTTCACGACCTTCCTGCTGATCTCGATTGCTGCGGGTTTCGTGCTCGCGCTGCCGGTAATCCTTTACCAGGCGTGGGCATTCATCTCACCGGCCCTGTATGAGAAAGAGAAAAGGTATGCCGTCCCGTTCATCTTCATCGGCATTTTCCTTTTCCTCGCGGGCGTCTCCCTGGGCTATATTGTCCTGCGCTATCCCGTTGAATGGCTGGTAACCTTTGCTTCTAGTAGCTTTACCGAGCTTGTCTCGGCCAGCAGCTACTTTACCTTTGTGGCATTCTTTATACTGGCCTTTGGCGTCGTCTTTGAGATTCCCCTGGTGCTGACCTTCATGGCCAAGGTTGACCTGATAACGGCAAGGACACTGGCCCGCAAGAGGCCCGTTGCTTATATCGGAATGTGGGCCGCAGCCACAATTCTCACCCCTGGGGCCGATCCCTACAGCCCCATCTTCCTGGGCGTGGCGATGACTTGCCTCTATGAATTAACGATCATCTTGATCAGGGTATTCGTAAAGAGAGAGGAAGCTGTATAAGACTCTGCTGGCAAATGACACGATGAATGCAATGGCCTGGCAGGGTGACCACAAGGACTTTGTTGGCGAATGCGATGGAGAGGCGAATCGGCGCCCGAAGCAGGGCGGGGACAAGCCGCCGCCCCTACTATGGTGACGGCTTCGCAGACCGATACGTGCCATGGTAGGGGCAGGGCTTCGTCACGCCATGACCATCCCTGCCCTGTCCGCCCCCTAGAGTCACTCACTCATTCTTGCCTTCCCGTCTCACTCCAAAATTCCCCCATAGCGTTCCAATCCCCAGCAAGTAGCAGATAGCCGCTCCAACGAAGATTGGGGGATAGCCCAGATAGGTAATGGCCAGGCCTCCTAAGGGAGTGGCGAGTGCATTCGCCACCTGGAAGCCTGCCTGGTAACAGCTATTCGCGAGGCCGCGCCGCTGTTCCGGTACGGCTTCCATCGAGAACACCTGCAGGATGCCATTGGACATATCCATAAAGCCCTGCCGGAACAGGTAGAGCACAGCTACCAGCGGCAGCACCGGCACCAAGCCAATGATGAGCAGAAGGGGGATGCTGCTTAGCTCGGTCAAGACGATGGTCTTGACCCGCCCTATATGCAGGGCCAGCCAGGGAGCAGCCAGCGTAAAGAGCGAGGTTGTGGCAATCGCGCCCCCATTGATGAGGCCAAAAAGAGCAGGCGAGGCCTTCAAATACTGCACAAAATAAATATTGAAATAAGGAATGAACAAACCCGCCCCAAACCCTATTAACACCTGCACCAGCGCCAGCACAAACAGAGGCGTGCGAAGCACAATTCCTATCTGTAGGGGCAAGGAGCGGAAGGGGACGTGGAGTGGGGGCCTTGCGCTTGCCCTTTCAGGAGCACCGGTTCGTATCCGTAGGGGCAAGGGGCGGAGCGGTGTGGTGTGGGGGCCTTGCGCTTGCCCTCGTTCCCCCTCCTCACCCTCATCTCTTACATG
>CADDZH010000041.1 GCA_902812455.1 Chloroflexota bacterium
TCGTGCCACTCAGCAATACCGAACAGGATGTGGGAGCGCTTGCTGTGGCTATAGCTAGCTTGCCAGCCTTTGCACAGTTGGAACGCGGGCAGCGTTTTGCGGTGCAAACGCGCATTGTGCAGGCCGAGGGTCAGGCAGTGCAGCGACCGTATAGCAGCGGCACGCTGAACAGGATGCTTGCCGAAGCTATTGCGGAAGAGACGGGTGCTATTGAATCGATCAAGAAGCCGCAGGTGGTAGTCTCGCTTCTCTGCACGCCGGGCAAGGGGTACGTGGGTATCTCTCACGTGAGCGAAAATCTGAGCGACTGGCCGGGAGGAGCGCGACAATTCGCGCAAAGGCCCGAGCAGATCAGCCGCTCTGAATTCAAACTGCTGGAGGCGCTCGAAGTCTTTGGCGTGACGCTGCCAGCGCGAGGGAGCGCCCTTGACCTTGGCGCTGCTCCTGGAGGCTGGACGCGCTTATTGCTAGAAGCGGGACTGCAGGTGGTAGCCGTAGACCCGGCCAGCCTTGATCCACGCTTGAAGGGGCAGCCGCGATTGGAATACTATCGCGGACATGCCGAGCAGTACATCGAGGAGGCTATAAAAACACGCAAGCGCTTTGATGTGATTGTGAGCGATATGCGTATGGATGCTCGCGATGCCGCTCGCCTGCTGGGTAAGGCATCTGCCTGCCTGCGCGCTGGAGGCTTTGTGATCAGTACGCTCAAGCTGCCACATGCTACCCGCACAATGAATCCGGTAGCTATCCTGAGAGAAGCGCTGGATATGCTGAGCAGGCACTACCGTATAGTGCAGGCGCGGCAACTTTTTCATAATCGTCAAGAGGTCACGGTTTTACTCTATTAGTCTGGAAGGTAGTACACTATGTCACTTGAAGCTGCAAGGGCTGTTTCAGCAACGATCACGCCACCCGCTGAGGGGCCCTTACGCCGCCATACTCATACCTATGATTTAATACGCCAGTGCATCCACTGCGGCTTCTGCCTGCCCACCTGCCCCACCTACGCAGTGCTGGGAGTAGAAATGGATTCACCACGCGGGCGTATTTATCAGATGCAGGCGGTTGCCGAAGGGCGTATGGCTATTTCTGATGAGTTTGTCGAGCACATGTATTGCTGCCTCGGCTGCCGCGCCTGCGAGACGGCCTGTCCTTCGGGGGTGCAATTTGGCAAATTGATCGAGGCGGCACGCGAGCAAATACAGATCGAGGTTGCTCGCAGGCCTCGTGATAGGGCACAGGCTCAAGCGAGAGAGACGATAGACGAAGAGCCTGAAGCAAGGGGCAGCAGGACTTACCCGATACACGAGCATATACCGGGGCCTCCCGCTCTCGAATCTTTCACCGAGCGCTTCCTGCGCTGGTTTTTCTTTTATGTGATGCTACCATCTCGCCTGGTCACATCGCTGGTGTTCGCCGGATTGAAACTATACCAGCGCAGCAGGCTTCAAGCAGTAGTAGAGCGTACAGGGCTGCTCGATCTTGTCAATGCCTTGCCCACACCTCTACAAGGCAAGCTGAAAGTGCCGGAAGAGCTTATGCCTCAGGCGAGTGGCGATTTGATCCCGCGCCCGCTGCCAGAAATTACGCCTGCGCTCGGACAGAAACGCTATCGCGTAGGCTTTATCAGCGGCTGTATTATGGATCAGGTCTTTCGCGATATCAATGAAGCAACCATTCGCGTGCTGGCAGCTAATGGCTGCGAGGTGATTACACCTCCACAGCAGCATTGCTGCGGGGCGCTGCACGTCCATGCGGGTGAGGCTGAGGAGGGGAGAAGGCTCGCCCGCTACAACATCGATGTGTTCGAGCCATACAATTGCGATGCGATCATTATCAACTCGGCGGGCTGCGGCTCTAACCTCAAAGAATACGGCCACTTGCTGCGTGACGACCCGTATTATGCCGAACGGGCAAAAGCCTTTAGCGCGAAGGTGAAAGATATCAGCGAGTTTCTGGCCAGTATTGACTGGAAGCACGATATGGGTGAGATCAACCGCACCGTGACCTATCACGACGCCTGCCATCTTGCTCACGGCCAGAAAATCAAACAGCAGCCGCGCCAGTTGCTGGAAGGCATTCCTGGGATCACGCTGGTTCCTCTGAAAGAATCCGATTGGTGCTGCGGGAGCGCCGGTATCTACAATATTACGAACCAGGACATGGCGATGACGCTTTTACAGCGCAAAATGGACAATATCGCCGCGACGGGAGCCAGCGTTATCGCTACAGGGAATCCTGGCTGCATCATGCAAATAGCCCTGGGGGCACGCAAGCGCGATATGCCGGTAGAGGTTGTTCACCCGGTGCAACTGCTCGACGAGGCATATCGCGCCGGAGGCTTATACGAAATACCGGTACGTAGCGATGCAGCGCAAAAGCAGCAGCGTGCGCTGCTTGTAGGTATCGCTCTTGGAGTACTGGCCACTATTGTCTTGCTGCGTAACAGGCGGCGCCGGAACCAGGATAGGGACAAATAAATAGCCAGGACAGGGACCTGATAGGGTAGAGGCAACCCTGGCGGTTGCCCTGTCCCTACCCTCGACGCCGGCTCTGGCCGAGGCGTATCATGGGAGGGGCGAGCCTGGCGGGCGCCATGCCAGGCCGCTCCTTCAGCATGTCATTCGCCAGCAGAGCCATAAGCGGCCTGCCACTGCTGGCGCAACTGCTGGGCTTTCGCAAATGTCTCGGCCAGGTTGCGATCACGGGCTGCAATTCGCTCGCGCAGGGTTTGGAGCGTCGCAATATACTCGTCGAGCCAGCGCGCAATCGCCTCGCTGTTTGTGAGACAGATATCGCGGTACATTTCAGGGCTACCGGCAGCCAGGCGGGTCATATCGCGAAATCCGCCTGCAGCAAGCATGGCAGCATCACCCCAGGCAGGTCCTCCGGCCACAGTATTCATCAGTGCGATGGAAGCGACAAAAGGCAGGTGACTGACTCCAGCTACCTGGCCATCATGTTCAGCAGGCTCTAAAAAGCGCACGCGAGCGCCGAGCGCTTCGACAAATGTGGACACCTTATTGATGGCGGCAGGGCGCGTGCGCTGGGTGGGAGTGAGGCAATAGATGCGGCCTTGAAAGAGATCTGCATCGGCAGCTCCCATTCCGCCCAGTTCTTTGCCTGTCATGGGATGCCCGCCGACAAAAGCCACTGACGGCGGTAAAAACTCTTCTGCCCAGTTGATGACCTGGACTTTTGTGCTGGCCACGTCGGTAACCACTGTTCCTTGCGTGAGTGATGGAGCAATGGTTTGTAGCAGAGAACGCATAGCGCCAACAGGAGTAGCCAGGATAACCAGTTCTGCTCCACGCACGGCATCAGCAGGTGTACTGTATGGCTCGTCAATAGCCCCTGCTTTCTGAGCCTGGTTTGTCACGCCTTTCCCCAGATCATAGCCGCTTACCTGTTGCGCTGCCTTCGCTTTATGAAGCGCCAGCCCTATCGAACCACCGATAAGTCCTAATCCAATAATTGCCACGCGATTAAACATAGCCAGATACCTCCTCATGCTATAAGTAGCCAGATGCCTAACCCTATCAGGAGCACAGCGCTTAAAAGCTCGCTCCACTCCTTGACCATTCTCAACCGATTACTCAGGAGCCGGCCTAGTGTGATGCCGGTTATTGCCATGAGAAGCCCTTGCAGGCCGATATATATACAGAGTATCACAGGACTGATGCTTGCCCCTTTAGGAAGGGCAGCCGTGATAGTGCCGAAGGAAAAACCTATCGCCAGTTCATCTAAGCTGACGCTTAATGCCAGTAAAAGTTGCTGTCCCCAAAGAAAGGGAGCGCTCGTCTTGCCAATGTGCGCAGTTTGAAGAGGCTTGCCACCACCTGTTTTTCCCCTGCTATGCCGTTCGCGAAGCTCCTCTAGCAGTTCCCAGGCGCCCACAGCAATGAGGAGAAGCGAACCCAGTATATGCATGTAGCTACTGATCAGCAAGCTGGCGGCATAGCCGATGGCAAGACCTACCAGCGGCATGATCGTCTCGGCAAACGAGAAGAGGAATGCAGGATACAACCAGGCTGGCAAAACCCTGCTTCTGAGCTTCTCTTCGCCAGCTTGTGCGCGATGGCTTTTGATACCGAGACTCACCGAAATGCCAAAGGTATCAAGTCCTAAGGGCAGTAACAATAAGAGCAGGCGTAGCATAGACTTAAAAGTAAGGCAGGTTTTCGAGCCATTCAATGCCCGCCGGGCCTAGCGCTGCGCCAAGCATCTCGGTTACCTCGTCGCTGAGCAGGATATTATAGTCCCGGCGATAGAGGGCAAGAAAGCGGGGAAGCGCCCGGGCAGTATAGCGAGCGAGGATATCGGCGGCAAGCTGCTCAAGTAAGAGTTCATAGCAGAGGTAGTCTTCGGTCGTTGTATCCTCGTACCAGTCGAAACTACGAATAGTGATGGGAGTTTTCCCATCTGGCTCCGGCTCAAAAATCTCAGCGTACTTCTCGTGAAGGTCTTTGTTGACAACACCCTGCTGGCCATAGAGCTGTTGGGAGAGCCAGAGGGCGGCGAATTTGAGTTGCCATTCGTCGGCCCAGAGGGGGTATTCGTTGGGATACGGGCGCGGGTCGGCCTCTAAAAATGCCAGGGTCAACTCGTGGAAGAGCATGAAAGCCAGCTTTTCGCGGGTTGGTTCGCCAAAGATGGCATCCAGTTGGATGGGAACAACCAGGCAAGCAGGAGTGACAGCGTCCGTCCAGTAGGGATGAGGATGATTGAGCTCTTCCGGTTCAGTATGG
Organism: Chloroflexota bacterium; assembly: GCA_902812455.1. The sequence goes on from CADDZH010000041.1 coordinate 4,752, forward strand.
GGGGCGAGATTCCAGTCAGCAGGCGCAACCAGTAACACTTCTAGCTGTGGTATGGGCAGGCTGAGTAACTGGGCCAGCAATGCGCTACCTTTCTCAATAGTCTCAGATGCCCAGCGGGCGAGGGACTCTTCGCCCGCCGGGTAATGGACGGTAAGCGGCTGCGCTAATGTTTCATAGCGTTCATACGGAAAAGGCATAGACTTCCTCGCGTTGTGCCTTATTTTGCTTCATTTAATGCGGTGCCGTCTCGCGGGCTTCTTCTCGCGGCTCTTCTGATGAGCCAAAGCGCTCATCCTTGCCTTCAACGGCATATTCTTTCAGCTCGTCTGTTTTATGCTCCCTGCGGAAACGCCGGTAGAAGTCCATGTAAAGCTGGCGCAAGCGGTCAGGCTTGAGCTGTTTGCCGCCTTCGTAATATTCGAGCGCCACCTGGCCAATAGACCATGTAGCAGCCCCGGCAATGGCCCCGGCAACGAAATCACCGCCGAAGGGAACAGCTTTGGCAGCTTGCTCTGCAAGGTAACGGAAGCCCAGGCCGCTCGCCATCGTTATAAGCAGTTTGCGAGCGTGCTTTAAGGCATCACTCGAATCCAGGGGTTCGCCATAGAGGGCAGCCAGGCGCAAGACCAGGCGGATCTGGGTGCCCAGGAGAATGGGGATATCGATGAGCGGAATCGGCTCGATGCCGGCGGCCAGGCTCACAAGGGTAGCGTTGCGGATCAGGCGCTGCGCGGCAGCATAGCGATAGGTGGGCAGTTCGCGGCCAATCAGGAAAGCTGCTTCCGGGCTTGCTTCGATCATCGCGGGAATGAGTTCCTCGGCAATATTCTGACCCGTTTTTGCCGAAATGGGAATAACGCCAGGAACGTCGAAAAGGACGGCTACCTCGGTGGCCATCTGATCTCCGCTTTCACCACCCTTCAACGCATCAACCTTATTGAGGGCAACGATAATAGGTTTCTTGAGTTTCTGGAGGGCTTGATACAGCTCGCGGTCGCGCGTTTGCACGCCCTGGGTGGCATCAAGCAGAAGGACGATCACGCCTGCCTGCTCGAGGCTGGCCTCCAGTTCGGCTGGAAGCTGCCCGGGCTTCTCGATGCCCGGCGTATCGATCAGGGTAAATGGGCCGAAGTCGGTGCGGACCAGCGTGCGCGTTGTGCCGGCTTCCTCGGACACAGGAGAAAGCTGCTCTCCTTTGATTTTGTTAAAAAGGGTGCTTTTTCCGGTATTGGGCTGGCCAGCGATCACCACGTTGTTGCTCAGCTCATGCAAAACGTCAGATTGGGCCTGTTTCCAGTTGACAGCCTTCATGAAGCTTTGCACGGCGCTTATGGTGCTGGGGAGATTTCTGATGGTCCTGACTCCAAGTTCGCGTACACTGCGCGGCCTGTTCGTGCCTCGCAGGATACTCCTGAGAATATTTTGTCTAAGGTTCTTCTTTTGCTCGTCGCTGGCAGAACTTCGTTGTTTTTTGGTAGCCACGCTCTATATCCTCCGTAATACAGTAATCTATGATGCCATCTAAAATGAGATGAGAGACATGAGAACTAATGATCTCAATTATAGTCATCTTTCTCATTCCGTAGCAACCGCTATCATTATTGTCACGCAAAACATGCGCTTATTGGATACTCAGGCGAGCTTGACGCTGCCATCGTTCTGCTGCGATAATATCAAAAATGAAGTATTATCTTCAGAAAGATGAGGGCAACATTATGTCCGCAGAACAACATACATCACCAACATCTGCATCCATAGATCCAGGTACGCATATCGGTCTGGTGACCTTGCGTGTCTCCGATCTTGGGCGCTCGCGACAATTTTATGAAGGGATACTTGGTTTCCAGCCCCTTGAGGCGAAACCTGAAAAGGTCGTGCTGGGAAGCCAGGATGAGCAGCCGCTGCTGGAATTGATAGAAATACCGGGAGCTGCACCCCAGCCCCGGCGGGCCACAGGCCTCTACCACGTGGCCATCCTCTTCCCGGCGCGGGCAGATCTTGGCCGCGAGCTATTGCGCCTTGCTCAGGCTGGCTGGCGGATCGGCCAGGGCGATCACCTGGTAAGTGAAGCGCTGTACCTCTCCGATCCCGATCGCAATGGCCTTGAACTCTATCGCGATCGTCCCAGGAGCACATGGCATTGGGCAAATGGCATGGTCGAGATGGCCACCGACCCGGTCGATATTCAGGGCCTGGCCGAAGAGGGTGCACGCGACGCTCAGCCCTGGGAAGTGGTACCGGCAGGAACTCGCGTCGGGCACATCCACCTCCAGGTAGGAGATATCAAAGAGGCCGAGCGCTTTTATCACACGATTTTAGGCTTCGATGTCACCGCTAAACTTCCTGGTGCGCTTTTCGTCAGCGCTGGTGGCTATCATCACCACATTGGCCTGAATACCTGGAACTCGCTGGGAGCACAACCCACACCCGCCAACTCCGCTGGCCTGCAAAGCTATGTTATCGCCATCCCGACCCGCAAAGGCCTGCAGGAAGTCAAAGAGCGCCTGATTGCCTACCAGGTTCCTTTTGAGGAACAGGGAGACGTGATCCGCGTCAATGATCCTTGGAGCAACCAGATCGAGCTGAAAGTGCAACCTGCGCCTGCCATGTAATATTGGCCGGGCAGAGAGGAATAGTAGCAAACATGGAAGCTGTATCACCGACATATACGGGGCCGGAGCCAGGCTCGCCGGAGCAGATCGAGGCCATTCTTAAAGAACTGCGCCGGCTCTACCCGGATGCCAAATGCTCGCTCAATTTTTCCAATCCGCTCGAATTGCTGGTTGCGACACAGCTCTCGGCGCAATGTACCGATGAGCGTGTAAATATCGTTACAAAGCAATTGTTTCAGAAGTACCGCACGGTGGAGGACTACGCGACGGTAAGCCAGGAAGAGTTGGAGCAGGATATCAAATCGACCGGGTTTTATCACAATAAGGCAAAGAATCTTCGTGCCATGGCCCAGCGCCTCATTACGGATTATGGTGGCGAGGTGCCGCGCACGATGAAGGAATTACTGACCCTACCGGGAGTTGCCAGGAAGACGGCCAACGTGGTGCAGGGCAATGCGTTTGGCATTGTAGAGGGGATCGTGGTCGATACGCATGTTGCGCGCCTCGCCCGTCGCTTTGGTTGGACGACGAGCGAGGACCCGGTCAAGATCGAGCAGGAGTTGATGCAGAAGGTGCCACGCAAGGATTGGCTCGATCTCTCCCATTTGCTGATCTTTCATGGGCGCGCAATTTGCCACGCTCACAATCCCCTGTGTGAGCGCTGTGCGCTGGTACCCCTGTGCCCCTCGGCATTCATTGCCAAGGCAAGGTCCAAATGAACGTGACAATCCTTTATTAACAGAAAGGCCCGGACATGTCATGTTGAGCGAAGCGAAACATCCGCTGCCCGTCGAGAGAGATCCTTCCCCTTCGCTGCGCTCAGGGCTGGGCTGCACTCGCTCAGGATGACATTACGCTAGTTGATGCGTTTTTCTCGTCCAGCCCACTCTTTCTCGCGCAAGACAAACTTCTGTATTTTGCCGGTCGAGGTTTTGGGAAGATCGCCGAACTCAACGGCGGCTGGGCACTTGAAGTGCGCGAGGCGCTCGCGGCAGAATGTGATGATTTCCTCCTCGGTGGCATCCTGGCCTGGTTTCAAGGTCACGAAGGCTTTGGGGCGCTCGCCCCATACTTCGTCGGGAATAGCAATGACGGCGCATTCCAGCACAGCGGGATGCTGCACCACGGCCTGCTCAACTTCGATGGTGGAGATATTCTCCCCGCCAGAGATGATCACATCCTTGGCACGGTCGCGCAGCTCGATATAGCCATCGGGATGCCAGACGGCGATATCGCCGGAATGGAACCAGCCGCCCTGGAAGGCTTTGGCGGTGGCCTCGGAATTTTCATAATAGCCTTTTGCAACATTATTACCGCGCATGATCACCTCGCCCATGGTCTGCCCATCGCGCGGAACGTCGTTCATGTTCGCATCAACAACGCGCGTGAGGTCGGCGATGACGTAACTCTGCCCCTGCCTGGCAAGCAGGCGGGCCTGCTCTGCCTCGGGCAGATTGTCCCACTCGGCGTGCCACTCGCACACAGTATGCGGGCCGTAGGTTTCAGTGAGGCCATAGACGTGGATGGGACGGATATTGAGCGCTTTTAATTGCGCCAGCAGGGTGGGAGAAGGAGGCGCGCCAGCGACTGTGACGGTAACCTGGCGCTCGAGGCGATGAGCCTTTGGATGGTTTACCAGCATGATGTTCACCGTCGGAGCGCCGTTATAGTGAGTTACGCCCGCGGTATCTAAAAGTTCCCAGACGCGAGCGGGGTCGAGCTTGCGCAGGCAAACATGGGTAGCGCCTACAGCAGTAACTGCCCAGGGGAAACACCAGCCGTTACAGTGGAACATAGGCAGCGTCCACAGGTAGACGCTGTTGCTGTTCAGGCCTGTTTCGATGACCTCGCCAAGCGCGTTGAGATATCCTCCGCGATAGGTATACATGACGCCTTTCGGGTTGCCGGTGGTGCCCGAAGTGTAGTTGATCGAGATCGTTTCCTCCTCGTCCACGAGCCAGCTTTTCACGTGTTCGGGCGAGCCGCTGGCAAGGAATATTTCGTAGGGGTCTTCGGACGAGTAGCTATCATCGATGCGGATGACTTCGTAAGCATCGGTGTTGAGAGGCTCGATCAGGGGATAGAGTTCGGCGTCAACGAAGAGGAATTTCGCGCCAGAGTGCATGAGGATGAAGTCGATTTCCTGCGAGTTGAGGCGGGTATTGATAGCGACCAGGATACCGCCGGCAGCAGGCACTCCGAAATGCGCCTCAAGGAGGGCCGGAGCGTTGGGAGACAGGAATGCAACTCTATCGTGCTTGCGCAGGCCGGCATTACGCAGGGCTGAAGCCAGGCGATTGACGCGATGCTCGAACTCACGATAGGTAAACTGCCGGTCGCCATGCAGGATAGCGATCTTGTCGGGAAATACAAAGGCGCTTCGCTGGAGAAAACTTACGGGCGTCAGTTCGCTGCGATAGACTTTTTCTAGCATCTCAACCTCCGTAGGTACATGAAATAAAGGATCAACTGACTTTGACAACGATGCGGCCTCTCACACCGCCTTTGAGGATGGTGGCCAGGGCCTCTGGCAGCTCATCCAGGGGCACTTCGTGCGCGATCATATCCATCAGATGGGGGGGCTTGTAATCGGTGGCAAGGTGCTGCCAGAGCTGGCGGCGCAGCTCCATTGGAGTGTATGCTGACTCGATGCCTAAAACATTGACGCTACGAAGGATGAAAGGGGAAACGCTGGCGCAAAAATGTGGCCCGCCGGTATTGCCGAAGGAGGCTATGGAGCCGCCATACTTTGTGGTGCGCAGGAGATAGGCCATGGTAGAGCCGCCCACGCTGTCGAGGCTTCCGGCCCAGCGCTCTTTTTCCAACTGGCGATTGCTCTCTGCCGACGTTTCCTGCCGGCTCAGGATCTCGTCTGCTCCCAGCGCTTTGAGATAGTCATGCTCGGACTCTTTGCCGGTGCTGGCGGCAACGGTGTAGCCAAGCTTTTTGAGGATGCTGATTCCCATGCTGGCCACTCCGCCGGTCGCACCTGTGACGAGCACGGGGCCGTTTTGTGGTTTGAGGCCCATCTGTTCCAGGCGATGAATGGCGAGAGCAGCAGTATAGCCTGCCGTGCCGAGGGCCATCGACTCTTTAAGGGTCAGGCCTTCAGGCAGGGGAACAATCCAGTCCGCCTTCACGCGGGCATATTCGCTGAAGCCGCCGGTATGGGAAACTCCCAGGTCATAGCTGGTGGCAAGCACTTCGTCTCCAGGCTTGAAGCGTGGATCGCTGGATTCGACCACTGTTCCCGACAGGTCTATGCCCGGAACGAGAGGATAGCTGCGCACAACTCGCCCTTCGGGGATCGAAGCAAGCCCATCTTTGTAATTCACCCCTGTGTAGGCCACTTTGATCACAACCTCGCCCTGAGAGAGGTCATCGAGGCTGATCTCCTTGAAGCCGGCGGTAAAAGAGTCTGGAGTTTTGTTGACGACGTATGCTTTGAAGGTTGATGGCACTGGCATATCTCTTCTCCGTGTTCTTATGGGTGTATGACTTGTTCTGTATGGGGGTATTATACCATGTTGAGTAGTGAGAGAACCCAAAGGTGATGTTATGATTTTTCCATGAGCAGATCGCGCAGGACGACGGCGTTGTTATGTTCGGTATCGCGGGCGCCAAACACGAGGGTAATCGGCTCGTGCTTCGCCATTTCGCGCAGTTCGGCCAGCTTCTCGTGGCCCGTGCCTGATGATAGCTCGGCCTCGTAGCGGCGGCGAAACTCGGCAAATTTGGCAGGATCATGCCCGAACCAGCGGCGCAATTCGTCGCTGGGCGCAATCTCCTTCATCCACAGGTCAACGTGGGCGCGCTCTTTTGAAAGACCTCGCGGCCAGAGGCGATCCACCAGCACCCGTTTGCCATCCCCAGGCGCTGGCTCATCGTACACCCGCTTCAACGCTACTTGTACATGATGTTTTGCCATACTTTTATCTTATGACAAAAGAGCGTGAAGGGCAAGTTTCTCATCTTCTATACACTCTCCATCCCCAGAAAAGCGTTGCCCCCAGCGCCATAACAAGCAGCGTGAGGATGATGCGGCGAGTGGTATCAAGCCCACCATTCGTTGGGGTAATTGGAGAGGTTGGAGCCGGAGATGATGTACTGGTTGATGATGTATTGCCTGCTGGCTGGGGCGTAGCCATGGGCATCGAGAGCTTCTGCCAGATAGGCTGTGTCCCGCTAACCATCGCCTGGGCTGTCGCACCTGTTGGAAGCGTACCTGGCCCAGTTGCGCCGGTAGAGGTTGTAGGGGTGCTCAGGGATGTATTGCTGGCATCGATGGTGGGTGCGCTTGTTACTATCCAGCTCGATGCGCCATCGGACGTGCGGGCATAGGATTGATCAGGCCCGAGCGTGGGAACGATAACCTGGTCAATTACTACGCCCTGAATAACCAGGCGCAGCAACGGAGTTTCCGTAGACAGAAAACTTGTGGTCAAGCGCGGGAAAACGACAAGGTAGCCGTGCGCCGCGATCGAGGCGTCAAAGGGGAAGTAGTAGGCATTTGTGTTGGGGCCGCTATCGATCACGGCGTGCGCAGTATAGAGGTCGTAGGGCTGGTTCTGGGTGTTGTAAAGCTCGATCCAGGTATCGGTCATTGTGGAATAGACGCCGCTTTCCGAGCAGTTCCATGTAGAATGGGGGTTGAGCAGCACTTCGTTGATAACCACGACATCTGGTGCGGCCGGGGCCGGCGCAGGCGAGCCGGGTATTCCCGGCGGGACAGGCGGAGCGCATCCATGACCGGTCGAAGCGGAGACACTTTGCATGCAGATGCTGAGGGTAAATAAATAGACAAGGACAAATACAGCCGCCAGGTACCGGTACCGCACGTTGCCACCTCGTTATGTGTTTATTTGCAAATCCCTTAATATGCAGCGCAAAGGTTTTGCATTTGTGCCAGGTTTTGTTTGATGGGCCTCTGTCCTTCTACCAGGTCATGGTGTCCAAAATGTAGTGACCCCCCTTGTGGGGGTCAGGTCTATGTGCCGGTCTAATCCATGCCAGGTCTAAAGCTAATAATACAGGTATTTATATTCGACGCCGCGCCTGCCCAGGATGCGCACATTGATAAAGCGTCGTAAGGCTTCTACGCTATGTTCACCAATGGCAAAGGCAATGATTGAGCCGATTACAATACCACAGATACCGCCTAGCGCGATCCCTTCGAGAAACATACGATTGCGCATAAATGTCATCATCGTCACCTTTTCTGCTGCTTCGCCTGTCATTGCAGGTATACCACCGTCTTTGCTTCGCTCCAGAGGCGCTCCAGCCGGTAGTAGTCGCGTTCTTTGGTTCCAAAGATATGGACGATCACGTCACCAAAATCCAGCAATAACCAGCCCGTTTCGGCTATACCCTCTCGATGAAGCAGGTTGGCTCCTTGTTTTCCTAGTTCTTCATCAATAGCATCGGCTATGGCCTGAATCTGGCGCGGGTTGCTTCCACTACAGATCACGAAGTAGTCCCCGATGGTCGTCACATCCCGGATATCCAGTAAAACGACATCCGAAGCCTTTTTATCAGATGCTATATCAACTGCAGCTCTTGCAACCTGAGCTGAATCCAATACAACTCCTTCCACAAACTCTCCTATAATGATATACCTTTCAGACTATATAAACTTATAAAACCGTTGAGAGGGGAATTTCTGGGGACACCCCAGACCCCGGCAAAGGACTGCGTCCTCTGCACTCCTGCTCTGCCCGATAAACCTATAAAACCGTTTAGGGGTGGATTCTTTGGGTCCCCGGCACACGGTCTCCCAGACCGCGTTCCCCAAACCCCGGCAAAGGACTGCGTCCTCTGCACTCCTGCTCTATCCGCATTATATCACGGGCCAGCCTGGTTTGTTAAGAGGCTGAGCTATGTATTGCGCTGCCTCTGGATAATCCCAACCATACATCCCTGGTGGTATGTCGTTCAATGCTCGCATTGTGCAGGATTTCTGCGCGTAGCTCGCCCAGCGTGCCCCATCCCTCAGCCTCCACGTCATATTTATGGATGGTCTCTTCGTTGCGCTGCTGTACCCACACGAACGTATCGTCAGGTAGCCTACTATATTGTTCGACAACCGCGCGCAAAATCTCACGCACGACATCCTCCACAAAGCGCGGGTTGGCATGCGCTTTGTTCACAACGTAAAGCTCGTCAGGGCGCTTGAGCAGGGCATAGTTCTCGGAACTCATGGCGCTCTCAACCAGGGCAATCAGTTCCCCTGCCTCCACGCTCTGGTCAGTACCGATCATCAACGTGGCTCGCCCGCGCTGGTTATGCGTGGCCAGCGGCGTCACGTCCAGCACCTTCTCAATGGTTTCCTCGGCAAACCCTTCTTCCTGCAAGCGGGTGTGTGCATAGGAACGCACCATATCCTGGGCGCACGGGCAGGCCACCATGCCTTCAACCTCAACGCCGATCATCCTGCGGCTCTGTTCCTTTGTGGCGACCGCCTGGGCCAGTAAGCCATAGACCTCTTGCGTGCGGCGCCCCGATACCGGCGTCCACTTTTGCAAAGGTAGTGCCGTGCGGATGTAGACCTCGGCGCGAGAGACGTTCTGCTTCTCGACGACGGTCTTCGCCATATGTTCCGCGAGCACCTCAATTTGCGGCCACACCTGCGTTGCGCACTCTTCTATGACCTCTTCCAGCGCATCGCTGAAACGCGACATGTGTACCCCGGCCTGCGTCGGCTCCAGGTTTGCATACAGGTCGAATGTGGCATCAAACCATTGCTGGTGCTCCTCGTCGCCGATCAGTAAACCTTTGCGGATACCCACGACCCCAGCCCTGCCAAGTCGAACATGCACTGCAGGCCGGCCATTTTGAATATCTCTCTCGAACGAGATCTCCAGGCTCGGAGCCAGCTTTCTCACGCCCTCCTGCGAAACAGACTTCAGCAGGTCTGCTACAGTACGCCCACTGGCGGGATCAACCATATCTGGGGCGATCTCGGCAAGTGGCACGAGCACAAATGCTCGCTCGGCCATGCGTGGATGCGGCACGATGAGATCATCCTGCGCTATCTGCGCGTCATCATAGAAAATGATGTCGATGTCAATTACACGCGGGCCATTGCGAAAGGTTGGCTGCCGTCCCAGTGCCGCTTCGATTGCCTTAGCCCGTTTCAAAAATTCTCTCGCTGAGAGGTGTGTTTCGCCTTTACAGACCATATTTAGAAAGCGCGGCTGATCCAGGTAGCCGGCGGGTTCGGTCTCATAGATAGAAGAAACTGCCGAAATCTCCATGATCTCGCGAAGCCGCTGCAACGCTGCAGCAAGATTACCACGCCGGTCTCCCAGGTTGGAGCCGAGCGCCACGTAAATCGTATGCGTCGCCACCGTCTTATGTCCATTGTGTGGGAACAGCGGCGATGTGCTTGTATCAATGCTCATAAAAAATGACCTCACTACTTATCCTATATCTATCCATAATACGAAAACATAAGATGCATCGTTTTCATTCCCCATTGGCCTCTTTTCAATGCTGGAAAACCCATATATTACTAAAAACTGCTTGTGTGCCGCCGGGACTGTCTCCGCCTACGAGGAGACCTATCAGACCGGCTGGGTAGAGGGAATCGGAGAAATTGGCGATAACGAGTTGCTTGTTGATATAAAAGCGGAAGTTTGGGCCGCTGGCTACCACCAGCAGCGTATTGATAGAGCCATATCCGCTCAAAATGGCGTTAGAATGTGTCCAGTCGATCAAGGTGAGCCAGTTCAAGGGATCGCGGCTCCACGCGCGCACGAAGCGGTAATCACCCTGGTTATTGATTTCTAAGACGTAAAATTCATCGTTTGCAGGATTCAGGCGGAATACCAGTCCATAGAAGTCTCCATAGAGCAATGCTGCCTGCACGGTGATGACCGCACTGGAAAAGCTCTGCTGGTTAGAGTAGCACCATCCAACTGTATGAACGGTAAATGTTCGCACATGATACCCCTCAGGAGAAAAGAAACACTGCCGGCCATCATTGATCCAGCCACCTCCCGGGCTTGTCATAGCATCTGCATAGAGGACGTTACCCGCGCCTATCGAGGAAGTAATGCCTGCTGTTGCCTGCGCTCGTGATTGCGCGGCCAGCGTTGCCTGGAGCTGGGCCTCGGCATTTGCCGTTGCTGCCACGTCTGTTGCTGCGCGTGCCTCTGTGGCGAGTAATGCGGGCGGCGTGCCCTGCCTGGCTTTGCTGCTGCTAAAGGGTTGATGCGCTTGCAGCGCTAAACCAACCGGCGGAATTAAAGCCAGCAGGAGCAGGCAGATCAACGCTATGAGCACCGGGCGCAGGCGGCGATGTTTCTTGTGCTCGTTGTCCTGGTATGCGGGATCAGAACCAGTTGCCGGCGAGGGTGATGACGGTTTTGACCTTCCTATTAAAGAGAAAAGTAAAGGCGTGCCTGCGGGGCGAGTGCGAATATGTTTCGCCTGCTGCACATTTTTCCCTTCTTCTGATGATGGGCTTCCCTTCTCGGATGGTTTGTCGCTGGCGCTTTCATCATGCGCCTGCGCTTGAGATGCCGGCGTATTTGACGAGTTTGCTTCGCCAGCACGAGCATGGGTGGCTGCCTGTTCTCGCTGCAGCGCTTTCCAGTAAGCTGTAGAGAATGCCTGGGCCTCTTGAAAGCGCTCGTTGGGGTCTTTGGCCAGCGCTTTCAAAATGACCTCTTCGATGCTCAGGGGTATCCTGGGGTTGAGTTCGCTGGGTGGTATTGGCTGCACCTGGATGTGTTTCAAAGAGACGGCCACCGGCGATTCGGCCATGAATGGCACTCGCCCGGTGAGCATCTGGTAGGAGATCACCCCAAGTGAATAAATATCGCTGCGGTAGTCATTCACGCCGTTGGATTGTTCGGGCGCCATGTATTCGGGCGTGCCGACCATGGCGCCCGAAGTGGTCAGCGCCTCGCCGCCCATGATGGCCTTGGCAAGCCCAAAATCTACAAGATACGCATAGCCATCCGGCCTCAGGAGAATATTCGAGGGTTTGACATCGCGATGCACCATGCCCTGGTTATGGGCATACTGGAGCGCCGAAGCGATCTGATCGATGAAACTGGCAGCTTCTTCGAGGGTAAGCTGCTTGCGCTTGAATAAATAGTCCCGCAGCGTGCCACCTTCGACATACGGCATCACCAGGTAGTACCAGGGACGCTGCTCGCCAAAGTCGTAGAGCGGCAAAATATGGTCGTGAGAGAGCGCCCCCACTGCCAGGGCTTCGCGCTCAAAGCGCCGGACAAATGATTCATCCCGCCCATAGAGCACCTTGATGGCAACCTGCCGTCGCACGCGCCTATCATATGCCAGGTAGACTTCTGCCATCCCTCCCTGGGCGATACGCCGGCGCAACTCGTAACGCCCCAATGTAAACCCTTCAATCCCCTTCATCTAACCTCATCCTCATCCTCACTCCTATCCTCATACACCCGTATACCTTGTAATAAGGGGGCGATAAATCGGGAACCTACGGGCCGATGAATCGGCGGTGGGCACGATAAATCGGCCCCTACAGATACCCCGATCAATTTGCTCACCTTCATCATTGGGCCCCTACGTTATGCGTTCTCTGGTGTCCAGAACACCCAGAAGCGTTCTAGATGCACTGTCTCTGTGGAGCGCATGCCATAGGTATAGTCGCTCATGATCCGGTGCATTCTGTCCCTGCTGCCAAAATTCGCGTCTATCTGGGAGGTGTAAAAGTCTGCTGCCTCCAGGCGTAGGGGTAGCATCTCCGACATTTCCACGTATGTCGGATCGAATGTCCCGCCTAACTCTTGCAGGCGGGCCTGCAGCGCTCCCTGTTGCAGCACATAGGGGAAGTCCTCATAGAAGTAGACCTTCGCTCCCCGTTGGATGAGACGATCGGCAGCGGAAGCAACGATCTGGTGATCCACGTGACGACCTATGCCAAGGGGCGCGTACCAGGCGGCATCGGGAAGCCGCTCCTGCAGGGCTACCAGGTCTTGCGCCAGTTGCCGGTCGATCCACATATCGGCGGGATGTACTTCGCCTCCTATGAGCTGGCTTCGCTGCGTGTAATACGCGGGCTCACCACGATAGATAGCATCGAGGTAATCGAGCCATAGGTAATCCACGTGCAGGAAGTCCATCGCGTTAGCATCTTCTTGACGCCGGTTGGTCATCAATGTAGCGGCATCGAGATTCATTGCTCCCATCTCTCTTTGAATCTGGAAAGCCAGGGAGCTAAGCTTCAGGTCCTGGGCCGGTACGCCTCCAAAAACGGTAATCACCAGTGGGTGAAGTCCATTACTCACTTGCACTGCCAGGGTGCCTCCACAGGAGAAGACAACATCATCGAAATGCGGCGAAAGAAAAATATGCCGGGAAGTCGTTGTTATGTCATTGAGACTTGCTATTTGCAACGCCGTGCTCCTTTTTATCTTATCACTATGTGATTGAACGATTCTCTTTTTCTCACAAAATTATCAGCCACAGTATAACACGATAAACCCTCTCACAAGGCTACACTCGCGCTTCTGTGGCCAAAATTACCTGACTATACTGTAGCACAGAGGAACTGATTCGACCAGCACTTCTCACGGCAGGCGCACGCCTTCCTCCGAACAATCCACCAGGCCATCTTTTGCCAACCCATCAATGAGCTGTCGAAGCCAGGGCAGATCAGCCTCGCAAAATCCAGGCTTAATCTGCGGCCCCAGCACAGTTAGGGATACGCGCTCTATGCCAGGAACAGAACGTAACAGGTCAACAATACGCCCCCGGAAATAGCGATTCGTGCTGGTGAAAGGCTGGGATTGATAGAGCGCTTTTTTCTCGGCCACTTTGCGCGCCTGGCGTACCACCGCTCCTGATGGAAACAGGCTCTGCTGGCTCATTTCGGCGTAAGCACAACACGCATTTTGTACCGGGCACTGATCGCAGCGAGGGTTACTGCTTGTGCAGATGGTAGCGCCCAGATCCATCAGCGCCTGGTTCCAGTTGTAGGCCTCTCCTTCAGGAAGAACCTGTTCCGCGAACGTAAATATCTGTGTGCCGTTGAGCCGGGGCTGAGAGTATTCAAGGCCAAAAAAGATACGATGCAATACGCGGCGAATATTGGTATCAACGGTAGCAACCTGCTTATGATAGGCAAAGCAAGCGATTGCTGCGGCAGTATAACGACCAACGCCCTTGAGCTTCAGCAGCTCCTCGATGCTATCAGGTATGCGCCCACCATAGTCGGCAAGCACCTGCCGCGCAATGGATTGCAGGCTCACCGCTCTCCTGTTGTAGCCAAGTGGCACCCATACCGAAATCACCTTGGCGGTTGATGCCATCGCAAGAGCCTGTAACGTTGGGAATGCCGCCAGGAACTCGTGGTATTTCGGGATCACGCGATCAACCTGGGTCTGCTGGAGCATGATCTCCGAAACAAGGATGGCATAAGGATCGCTTGTAGAGCGCCAGGGTAAATCGCGTTGCTCAGCGGCATACCATTGCAATAAAGAAGAATGCACCCGCGCGATGAGTTCAGGCGCGGGCCGGAAAGAGAAAAGAGGAGATTGCCTGCTCATGCAACCTTCGCTTAAGATGTGGTGCGTTGAGATGTCGCCTCAGTCTCAACCTGCTGCCTGGTTTCTTCTGCCTGGCTCTTACTACGACGACGGGCCATGAGAGAGAATATCGTATCGCCGCCCTCTTGCCAGCATGTTGCATCGGGCGCCGGAAGATTCTCGCAAAGAATCCAGTCATTAGCATCTTTGAGCACATGTCCCTTAATACATTTTGCATACATGACATAGTCATTGAAGTCGGGATCATCGGGCCTGGCTCGCGGCGAAGCGATCTTCGGAAGAAAAAACTTACACCAGGGCACAGTTCTACACCTTCCTTATTTCATTAATTGGCCCGCTAGAAGGGCCTCTCCTCATCTATTCCATTCTCATAGCGTAGTGAGGTTACCCTCATTATAACGCATTAAGTCCGATTTAACCAGAGTTTGGTTACCTGACCTTAGGGCTTACGGCCTATTATAGCATGACGCTGGTGCCAGTTCTATTGTTGTATACTTGAGAAAGAGCTGATTCATGAAATGTAGCGACCAAAATCGGTAACCCATGTCATGCTGAGCGCAGCGAAGCATCTAATACCTCTAAACAGAGATCCTTCGCGGAGTTTACCCTGAGCGAAGCGAATGGGCTCAGAATGACAAATCAAATGGAGTTTCGTATGTTAGCTGAAGAATTAGTGGTTATTGACGCCGATTCGGCGTTGTGGGATACAGTGCGACCGCTGCTGGATGCCGCGCTACGACTCGAACAGAACGGGCCAGACTATTCCTGGCATGGATGGAATAAACAGCAGGTTGACGCCTTCCTCAAACGCCTGCCTTCAACTTGTAGCCTGATCGCAGGGGTATGGGAAACCGCATCGCCTGAGGAAAGCAACATAGTGGGAGATGAGAAGCTGGTTCTGGGAGTTGTGTGCGAGGTAGTTGAGGGTGAGATTCGTTCGGTGCGCACGTTTGAAGCCCTCTCTGAAGCTGGCCTCAAACCTGCCCGTGAGCTCGAACCAGGGTTGGATGACGCCCTGGAGATTATGCGCGCTGCTGGGGACAGTATAGCGCCTGTTGCCTGGGCGCTCTTCACGGACAGAGCAACCTGGAATGAATGGATATTCGATGTCCCTGCTGGTAGTGGAAGTATCAACAAAGGAGCAATGCTGGCGGCGTTTGCCAGGCAGGGCCGCTGCGTCCTCCTGGGCACCCAGGCCGCCCACCAACATTGCCGTTAGAAACCTATGCAAAATGAAAGTACTTTAGTCTGGAATCCTATCTTGCGCCAGTACCTGGTCAATGCGCCGCATCGCATGAACCGGCGCGAGGGCACGACGACCTGTCCATTTTGCGCGGATATGACAGAGGGTAGGGTAAACGCTGATACGCAGGTGTGGCTGCACCCGAACGATTTCCCACCATTCCAGCCGCCTGTTGGCGAAGCCTATGTCGTTATTTACAGCCGGGACCATAACCGTGCCTTCACCCAGCTTACAGTTGACGAAGTAACGGCTGTCGCTCATCTCTGGCGAGAGCTTTACCGCGATCTGGCTTCGCGCTATCCCACAGTTATGATCTTCGAGAACAGCGGTGAGGCCATTGGGCAAACGCAATATCACCCGCATGGCCAGGCCTATGGCGTCTCGGTTATCCCTCCAATACTGGAGCGCGAGCTGGAGACGGTTGTGCAAGATGAGGCTGCGGGTCGTGGTTGCCCTTTTTGCCGGGTGCGCGCCGAGCTTGAAGGTGGAATATATGAAGTTGCTGCCAACGCGACCTGGCAGGCCTTCTTGCCACCCTACGCGCGCTATCCCTACGAAACGCATCTCTATCCTCACCGCCACCAGGCGAACCTGGCTATGACAGAGAACCAGGAACTGCGCGACCTGGCCGAGCTGTTGTTGCGTGTCGTGCGCGGCTACAATGCCCTCTATGATGGAGCGATGGCGCCCATGCCCTATCTTCTTGGCATTCACCAGCTTGCGGATGAACGATTTCACCTGCATGTAGAGATTCTTCCCATAGGCCGCGCTCCTGGCAAATTGAAGTATGCTGCCTCTTCTGAGTCTATCTGGGGCTTGTGGACAAACGATTCCTCACCAGTGCAGAAAGCGCAGGAGTTGTGCGAGGCGATAGCAAAGGCGGAGTCATGAACAGCGATCGATCAAAGCTCCCTACGCCAGCACGAGAAGCGTTGGAACGATTTCCTATAGTCTTCCAGGATGGTAGCGAGTATGCGAGTCCATTGGGGGCAGCCTGGGCGCCTGGGCGGGTCAATCTCATCGGCGAGCACACAGATTACAACGATGGTTTTGTGCTGCCTATTGCCGTAGACCGGGTTGCCGCCTTTGCTGGCCGGGCGCGCCCTGATAATGTAGTCCGCCTCTGGTCAGAGCATTTCCAGGAATATGCGGAGTTTTCGCTCGCTGGCCTGCCCTTTACATTTGAAGAGCAGCGTGAAAGGCTGCCATTCTGGGCGCGCTACATCCTCGGGGTGATGAGCGAATTAGCCAGGGCAGGAGTAACGTTAAGCGGGTTTGATGCTGTTGTAAGCGGAGATGTGCCGCTGGGCGGTGGTATGAGTTCGTCGGCCTCCCTGGAGGTAGCGACTGCCTATGCCTGCGCCCTGCTCTCTCAAGGGAAGTTTGCCATTGGCGAAAAAAACGCGACATTGAAGCCAATGCAGGTAGCGACCATCTGCCAGCGTGCTGAGCATATCGCATCGGGCGTGCGCAGTGGCATCCTCGACCAGGCGGCATCCTGCCTGGGACGCCCTGGGAAGGCCATTTTGCTTGACTGCCGCTCGCTCGACTATCGCTACCTGCCGTTTGATGCGCCTGATATATCTCTCATGGTGATTGATACAGGCGTGCGCCGCGAACTGGCGTCTTCTGGCTACAATGAGCGCCGCAGGCAGTGCGAGGAGGCCACGCGGTTGCTGCGCGAAATTATCTTGCTACACGAACCTGGTAACCGGGCCGCACACGATATTCGTGCCCTGCGCGACATCACCCCGGAACAGTTTGAGCGCTACAAGTCAGAACTCCCCGAAGTCTTGCGCAAACGCGCGGGATACGTAATCTCCGAGAATGCCCGCGTACTAGAGGCAGTCAGGCTGTTAGAAAGAAACGCTTTTGAAGAGATGGGCAAATTACTCTGGATCTCTCATGCCGGATTGCGCAATGAATATGAAGTGAGCTGTTTTGAACTGGATACCCTTGTTGCAATTGCCAGGCAGGTGCCGGGCGTGCTTGGCGCGCGCATGCTAGGCGGTGGCTTCGGCGGCCCTACCATTAACCTTGTGCGTAATGAAGCTGTCGATTCATTGCGCCAGGCCGTTGAACGCGCATATCCAGCCCGTACAGGGCGCCAGCCCAGCACCGATCTTTGCCGTGCCGCCGGTGGCCCAGGGTATACATATTTGTAGCTGGATCATCACTTGATGAACGTTTCCGAAGCTTCGTCTGGCGCCCCCTCAGTGAATACACGGCTGGCCAGTATATCCTCAGCCTCAATGGTCATCAGGTCTATCTTAGAGACTTTTCCCCCTTTGGCAAAGAGGCGATTAGCCTGGCGCAAACGCGCCCGGTCTAGCGCATTGCGCACGCTGCGCGCATTAGCAAAGCGGGGCATTTGCATTCGCCTCTCGAGATAGGCTTCAAACGCCTTTTGTGCCTCTGGGCTGAAACGGTACATATACTCCGCAAGCATAAGCTGGGCAATGGCAAGCAACTCATCGAGTGTATAATCAGGGAAATCCAGGTGGTGAGCAATGCGCGAACTGAAACCTGGATTGGACTGGAAGAAGTTCTCCATGCGATCCTTATAGCCTGCGAGAATGACTACAAGGTCTTCGCGCTGGTTCTCCATCACCTGCAGCAGGATTTCAATGGCCTCCTGCCCGTAGTCCCGTTCATTTTCCTGGCGATAAAGATAGTAGGCTTCGTCAATGAAAAGTACGCCGCCCATGGCCCTTTTGAGAACCTCTTTGGTTTTAGGAGCCGTATGGCCGATGTACTGGCCAACCAGGTCGTCACGTGTCACTGCTACCAGGTGCCCTTTGCGCACATAGCCGAGCCGGTGCAAGATGGTGGCCATGCGCATGGCGACGGTCGTCTTGCCGGTGCCTGGCGGGCCGGTAAAAGACATATGCAGAGATGGCGGTCGCGCCGTAAGCCCGAGACTCTGGCGCATTCGATCAACCAGGAGCAAGGCAGCGATTTCGCGAATGCGCGTCTTGACCGGCTTGAGTCCCACAAGTTCCTGGTCAAGCTTTTGCAGGACTTCCATGACCTGCGATTCCTGGAGCAGGCTGGCCATATCTAAAACACTGGCGTCATCGGCGATCTCAAGCGCAGGATTGGCGACAGCGCCAGATTCCTCAGTCTGAGTAGGTGGGATCATGAGAAGCGCTCTCCCTTGGGCTTGTCCGTTGCATAGCTATGCACTGTATAGCGGATAACACGGTCATGTGCCTCCTGGCGAAACAGGCTGAAGCCAGGATCGTGCGGCGGCCGGTTCACGATGAACGAGAGGGCGAGCGTTTGACGCCCCTTTCTGCGGTCATAGGCCCCTACCCGGATATAGTGGTTCGGGTAAGCTTTGCGGCACTGGTTGATCTCGTACAGTATTGCCGCCGGGTCCTTCAGGTCAAACATCGGCAGTCCCCACATCTCCCAGTACGTGTTGCGTGGGTGGGGATCATCGGTAAATTCCACGTTGATCGCCCAGTCGTTATCCAGGCAATATTGTATCTGCTTAGTAATCTCCTCATCAGTCAATGGCGGCAGAAAGGAAAATGTTCCTTGAGTCAGATGAAATGTCATTCTAATTAAACCCTCCTTTGTCAAAAGCCGGTCAACCGGCAGTGGGCGCAATGATGAAATTTGACAATCAAGATCGGCAAGACCAGTCTGTGGCATGTCATGCTGAGCGCAGCGAAGCATCTGATGCCGATCGACTGAGATCCTTCGCTGCGCTCAGCATGACATGGATTACCGATCCTGGTCGTTAAAAATCATAATTGCGCCCCTACTAGTAACTTGGGGTGGGAATAGCATCGGGTGTGTCGGTTGGCGTAAAATCAAAGCTCACATCCTTCCAGACCTCGAGCGCCATTCGCAGCGGTTCACACCACCTCGCGGCCCTCTCCAGGATCTCCGGTCCTTCATTGAAGTAGTCGCGCCCCTCGTTGCGTGCTTGAATCATAGCTTCCACAGCCACGCGGTTGGCCGTTGCCCCGGCGGAAATGCCCATTGGGTGACCAATGGTGCCGCCACCGAACTGGAGCACCACATCTTCACCCAGGTAGTGCAGCAACTGGTGCATTTGCCCGGCATGAATCCCACCCGAAGCGACGGGCATAACTGCCGGCGTTGACAACCAGTCCTGCTCAAAGAGCAGACCTAGGGTGGGGTCAGCCTCATACTTTGACTCCCGCAGCGTCTTATAGTAGCCTCTCACGGCCATGGGATCGCCCTCTAGCTTGCCAACTACGGTACCGGCATGCAGGTGATCGACCCCGGCCAGGCGCATCCACTTGGCAAGTACACGGAAGGAAACGCCGTGCGTCTTTTGTCTGGTGAAGGTAGCATGACCGGCACGGTGCAGGTGCAGGATCAGGCCGTTCTTGCGTGCCCATCTGGCCATGGACTGGATGGCCGTGTAGCCAATGGTCAGATCGATCATGATGATGACACTCCCCAGCTCCTTGGCAAACTCGGCGCGCTCGTACATGTCTTCCATTGTGGCAGCCGTGACGTTCATGTAATGTCCCTTGACCTCACCGGTCTCGGCGCTGGCTTTGTTGACTGCCTCTATACAATAGAGGAAGCGGTCGCGCCAGCGCATAAAGGGCTGCGAGTTGATATTTTCATCATCCTTCACAAAGTCCAGACCTCCCCGCAGCGCCTCGTAGACAACACGGCCATAGTTGCGAGCAGAAAGACCAAGTTTCGGCTTGGTTGTAGCACCAAGCAGTGGGCGACCATACTTGTCCAGGTACTCACGCTCCATCACTATGCCATGAGGCGGCCCTTGAAAGGTCTTCACATAGTGTGGCGGGATGCGGATATCTTCCAGGCGTAAGCTCTTAAGCGCCTTAAAGCCAAAGACATTGCCAATGATGCTGGAAGTCATATTGGCTATTGACCCCTCTTCGAACAGATCTATGTCGTAGGCAATGTATGCCATGTACTGATCCGTACCAGGGACCGGTACGACTCGATACGCTTTGGCCTGATAGTTCTCGTATGCCGTCAAACGATCTGTCCATACGACCGTCCAGGTGGCCGTAGACGATTCACCGGCGACCGCTGCCGCAGCTTCAATGGGTTCCACTCCCTCTTGAGGGACGATGCGGAACGCACATAGAATATCTGTCTCTTTCGGTTCATAGTCGGGCTTCCAGTAGCCCATCTCGGCATAAGGAATGACTCCTGATGCCCAGCGATTCCTCCGCTCAGAGGGAATCTCTGTTATCATAATGTTACCTCCTCAGGTAAATGCAGATTTTGTCCTTCATTGGGGAAGTATAGCATGGCAAATTCATTAGTTGTAGTAGCAGTTTGCTATCAAATCCATAGAATAGACTTTATATATTCGCCAGCAGGCCAGGATAGGGGCAAGCCCTGTCCCTACTGCGCAGGCTGAGGCGTCGAGGGTAGGGGCAACCCTTGCGGTTGCCCTGGCTAGGACTTGCGGTCGCCCTGATTCCAGCACCCAAGAGGTGGTGGAACCGTAAAAAGCCTCTGCTTGACAGGCGAAAAAATATAGACGTATGCTACATAGAGTTGTTTGATAATCCTAAGCAGGCCGCCTTATTTAGAATGAATAAGGAGATGTATGTGAGAGATAAAGAGAAAGTACAGCAGGCTGAGGACAGGCGCGTGACCGCTGCGGGCAGCAAAGCACCAGGACGGAATCAGCGTATGGAAGGCACGTCATCGCCAGGGGAAGCTGCTCAACCGGCTATCAGTGGGCCTGCCACAGGACAGTTTTTGCGATCCTTCATTCTGCCTGATTCTGCCGGGCAGCCGGTACAGCTCCGGCAATACCTTCAGCGCAGCAATGTGGTACTCTTTTTCCATCATGGGATCGGCTGCCCCGCATGTAGGGGGCTGCTCCGGGAATTAGCGGCACACCGGAACGCCTGCGAACAGGAGGAAGCAGTAGTGTTGGTGATCGGCCCGGATCAGCCTGCTGAGAACCAGCAACTTGCGGCTCAGCTCGGCCATCCCTTTCCCTTTTTAAGCGATCCGGCGGGGCGGATCAGTGCTCAACAGGGACTCAATACTCCCGCGCTTGTCATTGCTGATCGCTGGGGTGAAATCTGGGCGGCCTGGGTTGGTGGTGTAGATCACCGGCTACCGGCTATGCAGGACATCAGAGAGTGGCTGGTGTTCATCGAGGCGCAGTGCCCAGAATGCACAATCATTGAGTGGACGGATGAGATGATGAGGTGTAGGATGGATGATACATAGAGCAGATAACGCTAATAACGCTCCTGGATGCATTGGGCGTGGGGAGTTCGAGCGGGTTGTGTAGCTATGAGTTCACTACAGAGTAATCAAACAGACTTCACGGTGCACCAGCTTACCGTATTTTGCACTGTCGCACGTCACCTCAGTTATACCAAAGCCGCCGAAGCTCTCTACCTCTCGCAGCCCGCTGTCACACAGCAGGTCAGGACACTCGAGCAGGTATTGGGTCTCCAGCTCTTTGCTCGCAGCGGCAGAGGCATTGTGCTGACTCCTGCAGGCCAGGAACTGCTCCGCCATGCTGAGCGGCTTCTCGCGCTGCTTGCTGAGACTGCTCCTGTAGTAAATGAGATTCGCGCGCTTGAACGGGGCAGTGTTTTGATAGGCGCAAGCACCAGCGCCGGCACCTATGTGGTACCGCCATTGCTCGGTGCCTTCCACACGCTCTACCCAGGCATCCGTGTCACGCTCATGGTTGCTAATCGTCGCTCCATTGAAGAGCGCCTCCTCGCTCGCGAGCTGGATCTGGCAGTGATAAGCCTCATTGAGCAGCAAGATCGTTTTGCCGTGGAGTTTTTGAGGCCCTATGAACTGGTGGTGGTAGCCTCAGCGTCTCACAGGCTTGCCGGGCACACTTCGTTGACCTTGCACGATCTACAACAAGAGACATTCCTGTTGCGTGAGCAGGGCTCCGGCACGCGGCTGGGTGTTGAGCAGCACTTTGCGCAAACAGGTATATCTTTCCATGCTACCCTGGAACTGGGTAGCATCGAAGCCATCAAGGAGGGAGTTGCCGCAGGGCTGGGCATTGCTGTGCTCTCTCGCGAGTCGGTGGCCCTCGAAGTTGCGAGCGGAGACCTGGCCATACTGGAAGTGCAGGGATTTCCGCTGAAACGCCAGTGGAGCGTTGTCAACCTGAAAGGGAGAAGGCTCTCACGAGCGGCAAGCGCGCTCCAGCAGTTCCTCCTGCAAGGGCATTCCATTCATGGTGTCATTCGCTCCTGAGCTGATATGCACGCAAGAACTCGAGGAACTCGGCAGCGTTGGCGTGCAAAGGCTGTTTAACCAGGCGCGCTATATACCAGCGGCGCTGGATCGGGAAATATTCCACATCCAGGATAGCCAGTATCCCATAACGAACTTCGCGCTTCACAGCTACCTCCGAGAGCACACTTACTCCCAAGCCCGCTGCCACCGCCTGCTTGATCGCCTCTATATGCCCAAGCACCATCTCGGTCTTGAGCGCTATACCGTTTACCTCTAATAATTCCTCTACCGCAGCCCGCGTTCCTGAACCGACCTCGCGGAGCAGGAAGACTTCACCGGCAAGACGAGCAAGTGGCACCTCGGCCTGTCCAACCAGCGGGTGCTCCGGAGCCGCAACTGCCACTAATGGGTTAGCTAGAAATGGCTCAGCTACCAGGCCTTCAACCGCCGGCGGGCGACCGGCGATGATAAGATCGGCTTCCCCTGCCAGCAAGCAGGCGCGAACCTCAGCACGATTGGCCACGCGCAGGTTGAGGGCAATGGTGGGCCGCTGCTGGTGAAAGGCCCCCAGGATGTGGGGCAGAACGTAGGTTCCCACTGTGGTATCCGCCGCGATGCGTACCGGTATATGCTCTGCCATTGTGGCGTCTCGTAGCTCTGCCATCACCTGCCATACTTCGTCCGCCGCCGCGACAACTTGCTGCGCATGGGCATACAGCTCCCGTCCTTCGTCTGTCAGGATGAGGCGCTTGCCCCACTGCTCCAGCAAGGTCAACTGTGTCGCCCGCTCCAGTTCCGCTACGAGCGCCGATACCGTCGGTTGCTGGCAACCGAGTTCCTGTGCAGCCCGCGTATAGCTCAGGAGCCGTGAGACCGTGCAGAACACCCGCAGTTGTCGTATCGTCAGGCTATCAAGGCGTGACCAGCTCATTTATAAAGTCCAGTCTATACTAAGTATAGGCAATTGAAGATTGTTCTTATGTATTATACCAGATATCATTATATCATGGCCACAGGCCCATAAAAGTAGCTCGGGTTTTTAGGGAGCCAACCATATCGGTTGCCTGCTACCTATATTCAGAGGAGGCCAACGATGGAGACCATGAGGGCATCCCGGTCAAAAGTCGGTCAACATATGACAAGAGATACGCTTTCTATAGGTAAACTACGTGGTATTCAACAACTAGCGAACGCGCAGGGTGTCATTACCGTGACAGCGTTGGACCATCGTGGCTCGCTTAAGCAGAGTCTGCAGCGAGCTATGCCCGACCAGGCGATCGGGTACGCTGAGGTCGTAGCGGAGAAGCTGCGCATGGCACGCATCTTTGCTCCATACTCCAGTGCGATTTTGCTCGATCCTGTCTTTGGGGCGGCGCAAGCGCTGGCCGCTCATGTCATTCCTGGCAGCGTTGGTTTGATTGTTGCTTTAGAAGAGTCGGGGTACGAAGGGGGCAATGAGGCGCGCATCACGCCCATTACCGACGGCTGGAGTGTCGGCAAGATCAAGCGCATGGGGGCGGCGGCGGTCAAGCTGCTGTTGTACTACCACCCGCAGGGAGTTGTAGCTGCTCAACAAGAGGAGCTGGTCGTGCGCATCGCGGAGGAGTGTCGCCGGTACGATATCGCCTTTCTGCTCGAGCCGATGTCCTACCCCATTCAGGCTGGTCAAAAAAAGGAGTCGGCTGAGTTCGCACGGCAGAAGCCGGACATCGTCCTGGAGTCGGCACGGCGTTTGAGTGGGCTTGGGATCGATCTCCTCAAGAGTGAGTTTCCCGATGATCCACATTACGAGCGCGATGAGGTCCGCATGCGTGAGCACTGCCGGCAATTGACCTCTATCTCACCGGTGCCATGGGTGATCCTCTCAGCCGCTGAGCGCTTCGCAGTGTTCCAGCGGCTGGTCGAGATCGCTTGCGAGGAGGGTGCAAGTGGTTTTATGGTTGGGCGAGCTATCTGGCAGGAGGCAATGGACCTCTCGAGCGCCGGGGAACGCGAGCAGGCTCTGCGTAGCACTGCCCTTAGCCGGCTCGAAATTCTCAATGCAATTGCGAACTACCGTGCACGGCCCTGGCACGAGCGCTCTCTTTCGCCAGAAGTGGTGGAGGGTTGGCACCAGGGTTATGATGAGATGCAATACGTTCACGTTTGATATCACGTAGGCAGTAACAGCACGCAAGTGCCAGGACATTTCTATCAGCACCAGTGTTTTCTGTGCCTGCTATCCAACCAGGGACACATAACGCAAGGAGTTTGGAGAACAACATGGCTTTAGCAGTTGGAACAATCCCGCGCCCAATTATTCTGGGGATCGTGGGAGATAGCGCTGCCGGGAAGACCACATTGAGCCGGGGCATCGCCCAGATTTTAGGCCGTGATTGTGTGTCGATACTTTGCACTGACGACTATCATCGCTATAATCGGCAACAGCGCAGGGAGTTGAGCATCACCCCTTTGAACCCGCAGTGCAACTATCTTGATATTATGGCACAGCATTTACGCCTGCTGCGGGCTGGAGAACCTATTCTCAAACCGCATTATGAGCACCACCGGGGCGACTTTGGGCCACCGCAGTATCTCGTTTCGCGCCCTTTCCTCATTGTCGAGGGCTTGCTTGGTTTCTACTGGCAGGAGATGCGTAATGCCTATAGCGTTCGTGTCTTTCTCAGCCCACCCGAGGAGCTGAGGCGGCGCTGGAAGGTTCGTCGTGATTCGACTGAGCGTGGTTATACTGAACAAGAGGTGCTGCGAGACCTGGAAATCCGCGAGCCAGATTCAGAGGCGTACATCCGGCCGCAGGTTCAATATGCCGATATCGTTGTTTCCTTCTTTCCTGACTCGTCGCCCCGCTCTCCGAAGGACGATGCTCATCTGAATGTGCGCCTGACTCTGCGGGGAACATTATCTCATCCCGACCTGAGCGAGATCATTGAAGGAGACCGATCTGGCTGTATGCGTTCGACGCTGGGGCGCGAAGATGGCCGGGCTGTTGAGTATCTGGAGATCGATGGCTCTATCCCGGATGAGCAAGCCGCAGCGCTAGAGCGTGGCATTCTCGATCACCTGGATCAGTGCGGCGCCACCTCACCGGCAGACTTTGGTCTCTATTACGATCCCCGCGTCCGGCATAGCCATCCGCTTGCGCTCACCCAGTTGCTCCTGGCCTATCACCTGCTGCGGGCAAGGCATCGCGAAGAAGTCGAAGTATGATCGATCTGGATCCAGGAGTACAGAGGACGAAGTCCTTTGCCGGGCACCCTGTCTGCACCCCCTCCGGCGGAGGGGTAATGACAGGTAATAGGGGATGCAGTCTGGGAGACTGTGCGGAGTGGACCCAAAGAATCACTTTCTAAACGGGTTTGATATGAGAGCAGTATGTAAGCGGGAGGAGCAATTACGTATGAAGATTGGCATCAATGGATTTGGGCGTATTGGCCGCTTAGTCCTTCGCTCCGCGCTGGCCCGTGGCGTTGACCTGGACATAGTCGCTATCAACGATAGGGGCGATGCGCAGATCAACGCTCATCTCTTCCAGTTCGATTCCACCTATGGCCCCTTCCGTGGCCGGGTGGAGGCAACCGATAGCCAAATTATCATTGACGAGCGGCCTATCCGCATTGTTTCCCATCTCAACCCGCTCGATATCCCCTGGCTCGAACTCGGAGTTGAACTGGTAATCGAGGCTACTGGCGTCTTTACCACCGCTGACCAGGCGGTTGCACACTTGCAGGCCGGAGCAGAGCGTGTCCTGGTGACCGCGCCCAGCAAGGGTGCCGATGTAACCCTGGTGGCTGGCGTAAATGAACATGACTACGACCCGGCCGAACATCAGATCATTTCCGCCGCTTCCTGCACCACGAATGCTCTGGCTCCCATAGCTGCCGTGCTACAAGAGCACTTTGGACTACGCTGTGGTATGATGAATACCATCCATGCCTATACCAACGACCAGCGTATCCTTGACCGCAGTCACAAGGACCCTCGACGTGCTCGGGCTGGCGCCGAAAACATCATTCCGACGACGACCGGAGCCACCAGATCTCTGGGTGAAGTCATACCGGCCCTGGCGGGGAAGTTTCACGGCGTCTCCTTCCGCGTGCCTACCCTCACTGTCTCGGTCCTTGACCTGGTTGCCGAACTGGAACAGGCGGCGCCAGCAGCAGAGATCAACGGGGCCTTCGCTATGGCCGCCAATGGCCCATTAGCGGGGGTGCTTGGTTACACCGACCTGCCGTTAGTTTCGAGTGACTTCCGGGGTGATAGTCGCTCCAGCATTGTTGATGGTTTGATGACTTCTGTTCTTGCTGAAGAATGCATGATTCATATCGTGAGCTGGTATGACAATGAGTGGGGCTATGCCAGCCGGGTCGCTGACCTGGCCAGCTTCATCAGCGAATGCGAGCATAGCAGGCCTCGCCCGCAGCGTGTGCACATAGTTGAACGCGAACAGATTGAACGGGTGTTACGCACCGCCAGCTTCGCCCCTGAGGGCCTTCCGCTTTAGCTTCCACCACAAAGCGGGGGCTAGAGGCGAGGGCGCATGGCCAGCATAGCCCCTACCCTCAAGAATGGAACAACCCCTGATTGGTGATAGAACGTTAGAGATATACCTTGTCATTTATCGAGGGTACCCGGATCATCAAACTCTCAACGGGTGGGTGTACTTCGACTACGCTGTGATATACCCCTTGCGGGAAACAGCAGAACTCACGCGGGCCAATTGTAAAACGTTCGCCTTCCACCTCGACAACGATACTGCCCTGCAAGACTATGAATATCTCATCGCTTTCCCGGTGCATATGAGGCATAGGGTCAGCCCAGCCTTTTGTCGTGTTGTTGTACCAGATCTGCAACTTCTCAGATTGAAAGCCTATCTCGTCACGCGGTGCCTTCCCTGACAACAATGTGGAGTAATCGGGCAATTTGCGATGATGAAACTGTGGCATACTTACGATCTCCTGGCAATTGTTCTCAGGGATGGTTTTCAGGGTTTTCTATCTTTAATCCTTCAAGAGTAGCAATTGGTATGAGGCCAAGATCAGCAGTAACAAAGATAGGAGATGCCATTCGCTTTACTAAGGTCTCTTTACGTAAAATGAGCACAGAAGCTAGTTGTACAGCATCATAGGAACGCAGCCGGTATGAGCTACACAAATCACCTGCATAGGTGCATACAGAATCCGTGAGAGGTAAAACAGCGTATGCCCTCTGGCTATCTCGCCTGAACATAGCAACGAGTCTATCACGATCAGCAGAAGTGATGAGCCTATCGTGGGCTTTTATGCTAATGGCTCTCACAACTTCCACCAGTGCAATTTGGGAGATATAGAGTTCATGACCATGTACTGGATCGCAGAGAGCTATTATCCAAGCACTCCCTATCTCGGCAACATAGCGCTTGACAATAGCTGAAGAATCAAGGTAGTAAGTTCCCATCAATAGGGGCCTCGGCCCTCGTTGATAATTTCAGACATAGATTTGCCACCAGCGAATAACTTTGCAAGTCGTTCACGTTCTGCTCGCTCTTCTGGCGACAAAGGGTGCGGTTTAGGGAGATTCAAGAGTTTTCCTTCATAATAAAGCTGCTCCATGAGAGTACGTCCGCGAAACGGGCGTACTACAGGCCATGTTCCTGAAGGTGACTTGCTTAATGGGATCGCAGAAGGGGTGGCTTCTAAGGCAATCATACCTTCCGTATTTCCTGCTCTTGGAGGAGCAACGTAAGGAGGCATCTACTAACCCTCTCTTTCCTCACTTATTTTGTAAGCGCGATATCCTTCTAAACCGGATTGTAGAGCTTCGATGAATTTTGGGACCAAATCAGGATCTACGATAATTCTTCCTACGCATTTAGCTTTGATAGGCCCTACTTGCTCTAACTTAGTTTTATTCTCTTCAGGTGTGCCAGTAAGAATTGGAGACCGCACTTCAAAGAACGAAATAGCGATCTCATACGGCCCAGCTTGTACAAATACGGCTGAGGCGTACTGGCTCTGCAAACTGTCAGGGATAGGCCACTCAATAGGAATGTTTATGATTGCTGATGATTGCTTATCTTGATTATCGTGCTCTGTTTCACTCATAAATGCAGGTTCTTTCTCATTCTAGCTCCATTTAGCCCTTCTATTCATTGCGCCTGCCCCTACTATAATCCATATTGGCAAAAAACGCAACTTACTGTTCAGGTCTCCCTTATTGGAATCGCATTTTAGCAGATCACGTTCGCTATGGCCATCCCCTGGTGGTACAATGAGGCTAGCTTTACAAGAAATTATGCCCATATAGCTATCAGGAGTATTTCTTTTATGAAGCTCTTCCTTTCTACCGATTTTGAAGGCACAAGCGGCATCGTCGCCTGGGAGCAGATCATCGAAGGGCAGATTGAGTACGAGCAGGGGCGCAGGCTGCTCACCAACGAAGTCAATGCTGTGATCACCGGCGCGCTAGAAGCAGGCGCAAGCGAATTCGTGGTCAACGATTCGCACAGCTTTATGCGCAACCTGCACCCGCAAGACCTTGCCGGACAGGCTACCTTGATTACTGGCAAGCACAAGCCATTGTACATGATGCAAGGGCTGGATGGCAGCTTCGATGGCGTTTGCTTCGTCAGCTATCATGGCTCGATTGGCTCGGAGCACGCCGTTCTCTCTCACACCTACAATCCAGGCGCTATCTGGGAGGTGCGCATCAATGGCGAGGTGGTTGGCGAATCCGGTATCAATGCGCTGGTAGCAGCCCATTATGGCGTGCCCATTATTTTTGTCAGCGGCGATGAAACCACCCTGCGTGAAGCCAGACTCGTCGCACCTGACGCTGAAAAGGTGGTTGTGAAGCAGTCAATAGGGCGTTTTGCTGCCTCTCATATCCATCCTACCGTTGCCTGCGAGCTCTTGCGTGCGGGAGCTTTTCGTGCCGTTCAGAACATCGGAACAATGCACTCGCCTGAGTTCAAGCTGCCCGTCTCGCTAGAAGTCACATTCCTTGTCGCCGATATGGCAGACATGGCTCAATGGATACGCGGCGTCGAGCGCGTCAACTCGCGCACCGTAAAGCTGGTGGGTGAGAACCTGCTCGATCTCTACCGCATGTTTGTTACGGTAGTATCGTTGACACGAGCGCTCGTTGATCGCTAATTCTGTAAAAAGCTTATTTCATTTTAAGACAAGATTCAATGGTGAAGAAGAGGCATGGGCAGTTTGAACAGTCAGAGCATGTCACCCTGAGCGAAGCGAAGGGTCTGATGCAAGGAGGCCAGAGATGCTTCGCTTCGCTCAGCATGACATGTCGGACCTTTCGTATGATGAAGAACTATCACGTTCATTTGAGCCTTGCCTAAGGAGAATTGTATGTCTACCAATTCTGCCGGTACACAATTGCGCTTCCGTCATTTTGATCTGACTTCGGATATCTCTCGTTTGGCAAATTTGCTTGCTGAAGTCGAAGCTGTCGATCACTCAGGTGAAGATATCAGCGAGGAGGCGTTAAAGGCTCAACTAGAATGGCCGGGACATGATCCAGTACAGGATCGCTGGGTTGTTGAGTCAACAGGGGAGCCGGACAAAGTGATTGCGTTCTGTGTTCTCTGGAAGACGCCCACAAATCGTCATGCGGATATCACTGCTGCAGTTCATCCTGCCTGGCGCCAACGTGGTATCGGTAGCGAATTGCTGTACTATACTCTCAAACGAGCGAATGAATTGGGAGCAAGTGAAGTGCTTGCCTATGCAGACGTTAAGCATGAGGCTGCCAATACCTTTTTACGCGAGAGTAGGTTTGTTCCAGTAGCCTTGAATACTGCTATGTATCTCAGCATAGAGGTTCCGGTAGAGGTTCCCACGTGGCCCGCTGGCTACCAGGTGCGCAGGTACAGCGATGTACAAGACTTCCCAGCACTACTCCGTGCATTCAATCACTGTTTTGAAGGGCTTTGGGGACACCATCACCTTTCAGAACAAGAACTCAGAGACTGGCTTCCTTCCATTGATCTTGACGGCACATTTCTGCTCTATGCTCCCAACGAGGATGTGGTAGGTATCTGCCGTGCAGAGATGACTGAGTGGCTGAGCGAACGATATGGGAAGCGCATGGGCTATGTTGATGCACCTGGCATAGCGCCAGCTTACCGCGCTCACAGACTACATCTCCCCCTTTTGCTAGCTGCGCTCCAATGGCTACGGTCAAAAGAGCCTGCCGCTGTTGAACTTGAATCATGGGGTGATGACGAGCAAACGCTCGCTCTTTATCAAAGTGTAGGATTTACGATTAGTCGCCAGTCAGCAATATACAGGTTAGAGTTGCACTGATGGCCAAACATGTAATGGCCTCCCTTGTGGGGGCCAGGACTGGATAAAACGGTGGCATGTAGTGGCCTCCCTTGTGGGGGCCAGGAACATAAGGTCGATACACATGCAAGAAAATACTCGTTTAACTCCGACAAATCGCTTTCGCGAGCGCATGCTTCGATGGACGAACGATGCAGAGTCAGGGCGACGCTTTGCCTACTGGGTAGGCAAAGTAGCCGGTGGCTTGCAGTTTCAACTGCTGAAAGTGCATCCTTCTGACCAGATTCCCTGGACGCCGCTAAAACGACCACTTGCCCAGGCAACAGTTGCCATCGTGGCAACGGGCGGCGTGCATCTCTGTTCTGATAAACCGTTCGATATGGAATCAGATGCCTCGTTTCGTGCCATCCCTCGTACTGCTACCAGTGCAGACCTGTGTATCTCGCATAAGCGCTACGACCGGCGCGATGCCGCTCAGGACCTGAACCTGGTCTTTCCATTAGAGCGCTTGCTGGAATTGGAAGC
The DNA here is from genome assembly GCA_902812455.1 of Chloroflexota bacterium. The sequence goes on from CADDZH010000041.1 coordinate 36,151, forward strand.
GGAAGGCGTAATAGGCCGGGTCGCTAGTATCCACTATGGATTTGGCTTTATCGATGATCTGCGAGATCTCCCGAGGGTAGGGCAAAAGGTTGGTTCCTTGCTGGCTCAAGCTGGTGTCGATCTCGTGCTCCTGGTGCCTGCCTGACCAGGCTGCACGCGGTCCGTGGGGCTGCTTGCTCGTGAAATTGAGGGCTTTGGTGTAACAACGGTCGCGCTGGCACTGGTGCGAGAGCTGGCCGTTCTGGTCAAGGCTCCCCGTATGCTCTACCTGCACTGGCCCTTTGGGCATGCCCTGGGCGAGCCTCATAACCGGGAGCAGCAGCGCACTATCCTTCACGATATGTTCTCAATGGCCCGCGATGCGCCTCGCCCCGGCCTGATCGTCGATCTCCCCTATCAATGGAAGCGGCACGTCTATGTTCCCATCACCGATTGGACAATAGAAAGCGAAGCATTCGCTCAGGCCCTCGCTCGCGCTCTCCAGAATCCCGGCAATTCATGAGCTTTTGTCCATTTATCTGTTACAAATGTTCACGAAAAACCAGTTCGTACTTTCCTATAGTAATACGATCGCCATCTGCAAGCGCGTGCCCCTGGCCACCGGCCAGCTTTTGACCATTCACATAGACGCCGCTGGCGCTGCGCTGGTCATAGAGAAGGTAGCGGCCGTCTTCCAGCCTCAGCAGCGCGTGATGCCGTGAAATCGATGGGTCGTGATCGAGAAACAGGTTATCTGAGCCAGCCCGCCCAAGCATCATTTCCTCCTGCTCCAGCAGGAATGTATATGGTGCTTCCGACCCGGGAGCAGTGATCAAAAGACGTGCTGCACCACGCGCTGGAGCGGTTCCCGTTGATTCTATCACTTCCTCTGATGAGCCTGCTTCATCTGGTGTTTCTGGCTCTGGTGTTTCAGGGGCAGGAGCTACTTCGGGTTCGGGCGAAGGCAAGGGCTGATACACATCAGGCTCAGGCTGTGGTAAGGGTTCAGGGGCTGGCTCTGGCAGTTTTTCAGGAGCAGGCTCCGGTGGAGGTTCAGGAGCAGGCTGTGGTAAAGGTGCGGGAGCTGGTTGTGGCAACGGCTCGGGAGCCGGTTGAGAGAGGGTATAGTTTGTCTGGGGAAGAGCTTCAAACACAGGGTGAGCTTCAGGTAGTGGAGTATCCGGTAGCACAATTGTACTAATTGAGGATGCTGGCGTTGATAGTGTAGCCTTAAGCGCATCAGCAAAGGCGAGGATGGAGGGATAGCGCTCTTCTGGATAGACAGCCAGCGCTTTACGTAGCACTGCTTCTTGTTCAGGAGTGACTTCGGGATTGAGGGCAGAAGGCAGCGTGATCGTCTCAGACAGTTTCTGCTGCTCGATTTCTTCCGGCGAGCCAGTATAGGGCGGGCAGCCGGTAAGCCAGAGGTAAAGAATTACTGCCAGGGCAAATTGATCGCTGGCAGGAGTAACTCGTTTTCCCAATTGTTCAGGAGCGGCAGTAATGGGGAGAAGGCTCACATGCGCTTGACCAAAGCGGCGCACAAAATTCGCTAGCCCGGTGTCGCATAAAAGGAAGGGAGCAAAATCTGGCTCGCGCTCAGGGTTGGAACCGCGCAGCACCAGGATATTCGAGAGCGTGAGCGAGCCATGCAGGTATCCCTCGCCATGAATATAGTCGAGAGCCTGCGCTAACTGGTGTCCATAGTGGATGGCATCCGCGACAGGCAATGGCAGCCTGTACCAGAATCTCCCTTCAGGGCTGAGTAGGGAACCATTCGTAACGTATCGCCGCACAACATACAGTTTCCCCTCAAATTCGCCGTAATCGAGTATACTGGCGAGATAAGGGTGATGAAGCCTGCTAATGCCCTGCATCTCACGAAAAAATTGGCGTCGCCCAGGATCGTGAAGTGCTGCCCAGGGATGAATAAGCTTCAACGTGACCTTGCGCAAAAGGATAGTATCTTCGGCTTCATAGCTCTCGCCCGATACGCCGTTTCCTACCCACCGGTTGATGCGATAGCGTTCGAATCGTTGCCCTTCTTCCAGCGCCGGCATACACACCCCCCGCTTTATCTACAGAAGAAACTGTTCCATTTCGCTCGTTATTGTAACATACGGGCAACCGAAGAGGTGGGTAAATGGTACTGTTGGGTCTCACAGATTATTGTATCATTTACTAGCAAAGTCTTGTGAAGGGGGATCGTCGTGGCCCTGAGCATCCAGTTGTTGTGAGGCTCCAGTGGCGGTCTCTTTCTCTGCGCTTGTAGCGGCGGTACGTTCCGAAGGTTGGCTTGTTTCAGGCGTGGCAGACCCCTCAGCCTTGTCAGACTTGTCAAGTTTTTCAGGTTTTTCGGACGTTGAGGTGGAACGGCTACGGCGGGCGCGGCGTATGCGGAAAACAATGATGATTGCCAGGACGACTGCTATAATGATGCCTGCACCTGTCCAGCCGATAATTCTTGCCAGGTGCTCAACCTCGTTGAAGTTGTCATGGAAAAGACGACCTGCCACGTAGCCCAGTATCCCATAGATAGTCGCCCACAGAATACCTCCAGCCGCGTTGTAGACCACGAAGGTGCGCCAGCGCATGTGATTCACGCCGGCCAGAAATGCTGCCCATGCCCGCAGCACGGCAATGAAGCGCCCGAAGAAAACCGTTTTGTCCCCATGCTTTGCGAAGAATTTTTCTGCTCTATCAAGATATTGTGGCTTTAAGAACAGATAGCGGCCAAAGCGCAGGACAAATGCTCTGCCGCCTGTACGTCCTACCAGGTAGCCAAGGTTATCTCCCATAATGGCACCGGCAGCGGCGCAAACGATAATAAGCCAGAGCTGCATCTGGTGATCGATGGCGGCATAGAATGATGCCAGCAACAGCATCGTTTCTCCAGGAAGAGGAATGCCGGTGCTCTCAAGCATGACGAAGAGGGTGACTGCCGGGTAGCCCAGGACGTGCAGCAGGTTCTGAAGCACCTGCAGCGAGATGAGTGCGGCCAGGGTCTCGTGTTGCCACAAGAACGCTCGCACTTTTAACACTCTCAATATCGCCAGCCAGCGCATTGCTTCTCCTGCTTCTCTTGCTTCGCCCGACATGTTTCGCAATTTAACAGCATATGCTCATTGTACAGCCTTTAGCAAGCTCTACAACACCTCAATGCCGGCCATATGCCTTCGCCATTGTGCCAGGCGCTGCATGCCTCTATCCAATTTTATCCTCGATCGCATTTGCATGATCAAGAGCGAGCCGAGGAAGAGCGTTTCGACAAGGCCGCCTCCTCCTGTAGCCAGGGGAATGGCCAGGATAGTGTGCGAACCTGTAAGCAACCTGAGCAAGAGGACAATCAGGAGCCAGCGAGTTGCGAGCGAGAGGATGCTGCTGATAAGCGGAGGCCGGGCATCTTTGAGGGCGTAGAAGGACAGGGTAAGGAGGGTAGCAATGATCACGCAAGGGAGAGCAAGAGCATACCCCAGTAAAGCTGTGCTGGTGATAGCAGAGGCATGCCTGCCAAATGCGCCATGCTGGAAGAGGAGATGGATGAGCGGGCGGCCAAAAAGGTAGAGAAAAAGGGCAGCTCCTATGCTGAGGAAGAAGGCGCTGCTGAGTAGCTTTACGAGGATACGGCGCAGGCGTTCGTAGCGGGCAACCGCTACGAACGCAGCCATGACTGGAAGGGCAGCCTGTCCTATGGCCTGGGCGATGAGCGCGTAGGGAAAGTTAAAAAGCAACTGGGCATTGCGAATGGCAGACAGGCTTGCATGATCTGGCATATAGGAAATGTAGGCGGTGTCGATAATAGGAGCAATCGAGGCAGCCGTGATGGCAAGCACATTGGGTATAAGCAGGCGGATCACCTGGCGCAGGCCAGGGTATCTGATATCCCAGAAGAAGCTGTAGTGGATCTTCTGTTTGACCAGGCCAGGAACCATGACCAGCACCTGGATCACTGCCGAAGCAACAATGCCGCAGGTTGGCCCATAGATACCGAGGCCTGGAATCGCAAACGAGCAGATCAGGCCTGCAATGATACCGGTATCGTAAAGGCCGAGTGAGATGGCAGGCAACAAGAACCGGCGCTTACTGTTGAGAATGGAGGTGGCAACGGTACCAAGGCCAAGAATCAAGGGCTGGAGCAGCAAGATACGTGTCAGGGTCGTCGTCAAAGCTTGCTCTGAGGGAGAATATCCTGGAACCAGCAGGCGTGAAACAAACACAGGAGCGATCAACTCAGCGAGGAGGACGGCGGCTGTCAGTGCCACGAGCAGCACGTTGAAGACGAGACTGGCAAGGCGCCATGCTTCTCTCTGGCCCTGCTCTTTCTCGTGGGAGAGAAATACAGGGATAAAGGCATGAGTGAGCGCACCACCGGCAATCAACTCGAAGATCGTGTCGGGCAAGCGCGCAGCGGCGTAATAGGCATTGGCTTCGGGGCCAGCGCCGAAGAGCGCATTGAAGAGGGTTTGCCGTATCACCCCCAGTCCACGCGAAGCGCAATAGGCCATGATGAGCAGGAAAGCAGCTTCGGTTATGGTGAAGCGGCGCAGCGATGGATCACCACTGCCAGGAAGGAATTGTTTTAGTCGAAAACGAAAGACCCCGCTAAACCAGCGTCCTAACTTCTTAGACGACAACCTGGTACGTGGAAGAGTTGGTTTTGCCGGTTCTGGTCGAGCAGGAGTAGCAACTATTGTTGATTGATCCGGCGCGAGTTCTGATTCGTGCGAAATAGTGGTTTTCTCCTTTTAAGGCAAGGCTCAGGCATGTCATGCTGAGCCCATTCCCCTTCCCCTTCACTGCGTTAGGTCCTTCGCTTCGCTCAGGATGACATTGCTTTGGCTCATGCGCTCAGCATGACAAACGATGCCTTATGAACGATATTTGATAGCTTGCTTCTGGCAATGATTATACCAGCCACTCATCCAGATACAGCAGCATTGCCAAAAGAGACATGGAAAAATCACCCAAAAGGCCTACCGGAGTGGATGATACATTATCCGAACGCTTGCCGCACGCGGATGATATTGGCAAGGAGCGGGGGCACATCGGGGATGTCGCCGAAGAGCTTTTCACTCCCGTGCCTGTGGCCTGCCGTGATGCGAGCCATAATATCGGGGACTCGCAGGCCCTGGGCAAGCAAATGAGCGCCCAGCGCGCTTATGACAGGGGCTGCAAATGAAGTGCCGGACCAGTCGGCCCAGCCGGATATATTTTGCTCGCCTCCCGGGAAGGTTGGTGAAATGTAGATGCCGCGTACAGCATCTGGCAAGCCATCGATGCCCTGTAAGCCTGCGTGATCGCCGCCGAAAGTGGCAACGCCTGTGTTGAAAGGCGGCATGCTTGCGGCATTGGCAAAGAGGGATGGCCCAAGGTGGCTATTGATAGCGGTGACACCCAGGGTGGTTTCGTAACGAGCGGGAGCTCTGGGGGGATGACGTGGTTTTCCTTTTTGAGCGGCGGAGAAGGAATCGTTTCCGGCGGCAGCCACGACGAGTACCCCTTCAGCGTATAGGCACTCAAAGAGCAGGCGTAGGCCTTCTTCAATATGGTTTAGCACACGCATCAGACCCGGCAGTTGCCTGGTGGGCCATTTGTTCTCGTCGAGCCAGACATAGGGTAACCGGCGGATCTCAGGCATGATCGTCAGGCTGAGATTGATGACGAGGTGGCGAATGCTACCGGAAACCAGTTCTTGCTCCAGATCGGTCAAAGCGGCAAAGAGATTGTAGAGGTCGCCGCCGCCGAAGTCATTGAGGATACGGATCAGGCGAATGCTGGCACGTGGGGCAAGGTCGCGAATGATGCCGGCAACAAAGATGCCATGATCGGGCATGGGATAATAGCGGGGATTGTTAGCGGCATCACGCCCGGTGCGGGTATCGCCGGTCACGTAGTAGCGCCGGTCATACTCAATCTCGAACGGGCTGCCTTCGCCC
>CADDZH010000042.1 GCA_902812455.1 Chloroflexota bacterium
GCAGCATGCCGACCGTGGCAAAGGAGGCCAGGTAGACCGCCCCCAGGAAGGCCGTGTTGAACGGCGCGAGCGGCCAGGGCCACAGCGTGCGAGCCAGGGCCGGCCAGAAGAACAGCAGGCCGCCCGCTCCGGCCAGTACCAGCGCCTCGATCAGCGTCGCCAGGCGCAGCACGGGTGTAATAGCTGGGTTAGTCGTGTGTGTACGCATCGGTCACCTCCATCGGTGGGATCTTCCTTTGTTTGGTAGCGTGGCCTGTCCCTCGGGGGATAGGCCACGCGAGCGTTGTGTGCGGCACTTCATCACCTATTGTACAGACAAGAGATGGGCGTTGTCGAGGCAAGTACAATTATCATGCCCATGCCTCCTCGCTGATGAAACTTGACCGACGCCTTTGTTGTAGAGCCAACGATCATTTCCAGAGTATGCAGCACTCGTTGCAAGAGCAACCGCCGCCGATACTGGCAATATTCCTGTCGAAGAACATGCGAAATTCTAAGGCCAGTGGTGTCCACTTCACCACGTGGTAGGGAACGAACCGGATGCCGTTGATCTGGCGATTCACCACCGGGGAGACTCCTTGCATGAGCGGGATAAAGTAGGTCGCCGCGTCGGTGGCCGTATGATGGGTGAGCACCGTCTGCCCGGCACGAGAGAGGACCCAATTCACGAACTGCTCGGCGCAGCTGGGATGCGCACTATAGTCAGCAATCCCCAGGCTGGAGGTGAGTGCAATCACACCGGAGGCCGGGTAAATGATGCCCAGCGGCTGCCCCTGCTGCCGGGCGAGATAGTAGGAGGCGTCCTGCACAATGCCCAGCGCGCGTGCCCCAGTTTCGACACTGGTGAGCGTCTGTGTGTCGGTCTCGAAAAACTGCGCCCCATTGGCCTTCAAGGCCAGCTCGTACTGTTTGCCCTGGCGCTCGCCCCCCAGCACTTGCGCAATACCGGTCACTGCCGTATAGGCGGCAGTGGTGGCAAAGGGAGATGTCTGCGCCACGAGATTCTTATAGGCAGGCTTGAGCAGATCACTCCAGTCTTGGGGCAGTCCGGCGGCTGGCACATGGGTCAGATTGTAGACGATCACGGCGGCTGCCGTGAGCCCGGTCGGATAAGAGGTATGATCCGTCGGCACCAGGCTGGCTCCCAGAGCGGTATAGTTCTTGAGCGAAGGAGAGTCCCATGCCAGTAACTGACCTTTGGCGTCGAGTTCCTGGGCCTCAATTTGTCCATCGAACCAGGCCACGTCCCAGGAAGAGGGCACCCATTTGGAGGGCTGATCGGGATACCTGTTCTTCAGGTCATAGTACTGCGCCACGTGCATCGGAATGCCCGTCTGGTGCTGGAAAGCGGTCGCCGCATCGGCGCCAAAGCCGACCTCGGAGACCAGGGTCAATCCGGAGCCACAGGCCCCTGCGCCGGGAGTGGTGCCCGTCGGACTGGCTGCGCCCCCACAGGCGCTCAGTATGAGGAGCAGCGCGAACAGCACTCCCAGGAGGATGGGCCAGGGCTGCTTAAGCCAGCGCCGGGAACCGAGAGGGGCGCGAGACACAAGGGAAGCGATGAGAAATTCTTGCATAGACTTTTCTCCTTTCTTTCATGAGAAACGACGGCCAAACGTGAGCCAATACGATCATCACTCCTCGTTTCTTTCTTGCTTGCGTACAATTAGGGTGGCGTTCCCCCACCCGCCACAATTTCATTCATGAGGCCTACATAGGTGTAGGGCGAGACGCCCCAAGGGGTGGGACAATAGCTCATGAAATCAGTAATCGTGGTAGGATCAAGCACTACGGGACGAGACCGCCAGAAACAGGATACCCAAAGCCGAATTCGCCGATGCTGCCTTGAGGATACTGACCGTATTGAGGAAAGCTGGAATCGATGGGCTGCGGAGCGCCGCAGCCTGGGGCATGCTCCCGGAGAAAGGAGTGAGCAATCTCTTGGGCCAGAATATGGGCGTCGCTGAGATTATAGCCGATAGCTGCGCCCGCACCGCCCAGACCCAGAACTGACCCGGTATTCGAAATGCCCTCAGGAGTACCTACGGGAAGCAGTGCCAGGTAGAGATCAGTGGTATTGGCCTGTGTACGCATGTTTTGAAGCGCAAACAAGAGCGAGCGCCACCCCTGCAGAGTCGTCAGGTCACCACTATAGTCCATTACCTGAAAGGAGACTACCGTAAAGCCACTCGTAGGGTAAGCGCGAGCGACGATCGCCAGCACGTGGGCCAGGTCCTGCTGGGATGGTGGCGGGATGTCTAGACCAGAGCCAGTGTAGTGGATTCCGAAGCCGCGGACACGCACAGGCGGGACATCTTTGAACTGCACGTCAGAGGTGAGCCGCCGGACGACGTGACCGGAGACCGTCAACGTCACCCTGAACGTTATCTCAGCGGTGCAATGAGCAGCTGGGACCTGGAAGTTGAGGGTATCGTTGCTCTGGCCGCGCTGAATCTCGGCAGAGGGCCTGGCAAGAATCGGGCCATTGAGAGGGGACAAAGTGGGGAAAGCGACGTTGCCACTTCCCGTGACATGCGCATACTCGAGGCTTCCGCTGACTTGGGTCTCGACGAGAATCCCTTCCGGTGGGGCAATAAGGTTGGGGTAGACACGCAGAAACAAGTCCTTCCTGGCAACCAGGGGGATGCTATTGTTCGGACCAGTTCCGGTTCCCTGACCGTTCAGATCAAAGTACTGAACGGCCTGTGTTAACTCGATGCCAGCAATCTCAAGTGTTGTGGGACGCTGCATAGCTATACTCCTTCTGTCAAGACGTTCTTGGTTAGCGTGACAATGGTTTCACAAGATCCAGGTTCTGCGCCAGGGAGGTCCGAAGACATCTGCTTGCAGGTTTCAGATATCGCTAGCGCTCCCGTCGCTGGAGAGGCGGCCACGTGCAAGAGGTATGCAGCGACTTCGTTGGGCAGCCAGGCTGCGTCGCCAATACCTCTAACGCGGGCCCGACCACAGGCGAGAGCAACAGCTCGCCGGTGATCTGCCTCCCATCCTGGCTCTACACCTCGGGCACCTCCCGGTAGCCCCGTTGCAGGATGGTGCCCCCATAGCCCGCCGCCCAGCCATCGCATGACACGTCATAGATGTGGTTGCCGGGAACGGGGGAGGAGATGGGTTCGGCGTGCCAGGTGGTCCCACCGTTGCTGGTGAACAGGATCGTGTCACCGTCACCCACTGCCCAGCCGACGGCGCTGTTCGCGAAGCAGACGGCCAGGAGCGTCGGAACGCCGGGGGGTGGATTCTGAAATGTCCACGTCTGGCCCCCGTCTGTCGTGTGCAAGATCTTGCCGATCGGGTGCTCAAGTGTGCCACCCCCACCTACAGCCCAGCCGGTACTGCCATTGACAAAGAAGACGCCAAACAGGTTGAAGAAGTCCTGCAGGCTGACGTGGGAATCCTGGCGCACCCAGCTCTGGCCCCCATCGCTCGTATAGACAATCACGCCTTCATCGCCCACAGCCCAGCCAAGCTGTCCGTTGACGAAAAAGACGTCATGTAGACTGAATAAGGGGTCAGGTGGCAAGGGCCCCAGATGCTCGAGATCCACCTGGTGCGTCCAGGTCGCTCCGCCGTCGGTGGTCGCGAGAACGGTATGCTGACCCACGGCCCAGCCGATACTTGCATTCACGAAGGAGACGCCCCACAGGTCATCGTGCATGAGGGGGTCCGTCACGTTCTGCTGGTGCCAGGTGGCCCCGCCATCGGTGGTGACCAGGATGAGGCCACAGGCCCCGACGGCCCAGCCGGTGCTTCCATTGACGAAGGACACGTCTATCAGGGAGCCAATCGGTCCGGCCGATTGCTGGATGGTCCAGGTCTGGCCGTCAGTGGTGGCCACGATGATGCCACCGCCCCCGACGGCCCACCCCGTCGTCCGGTTCACAAAGGAGACGCCGTGGTAACTGGCATGGACATCGGCCCCTCGGTTCTGGGGAATCCAGATCGGCTCAAGGACGACGCCTGGCTTGTTTGGTAGGTGTAGCATGTTCTGCTCCTCCTTTCAATACTCGCTCATAAACGTAAACGCGCTCCCAGTACTTTTGGGGCCCGTGATCGAGAAGCTCTCAGCACCTCCGCAGGAGGCGCAGGGATCTAACCGCCAGCACGCCAGCTGCAATGTACCCAGTCCCGGCGCCACCATCTGCCGATGCAGCAAACCGAGCGGCGAACTGAGCAGTAGCACCTCCGCTCTATTCATGCGCGCCTGCTCTCTCCTCCCCCTACGGGTCACAACTGTGTGCGTCGCAGAGCGAGCAGTTATCGTTGCAACTGCTGCCATCACCCCCTGGCAGCAATGGACTCACTGCCGAATGGGCTGATTGCACATGGCTATTGACCCACAGGCGGTCTGAGAGCGCCAGCGGGATCCACTTCTGCACATGATAGGGGACAAAAGTGATACCAGCGCTCTGCCGGCTCACGACAGGAGTGATCCCCCGGATGAGCGGGATGAAGTAGGTCGCGGCATCATTGGGATCATGATGGATGAGCACCGTCTGGCCAGCGGGGGAAAGCACCCAATTCACAAACTGCTCGGCGCAGGCCTGATGGGGACTCCTGGCCAGGATGCCCAGGTCGGTCGTCAAGCCAATCACCCCGCTGGCAGGATAAATGATGCCCAGTGTCTGGCCCTGGTGCTTAGCGAGATAGTAGGAAGCATCCCCCACAATCCCCACATCGCGTGCCCCGCTTTCCACCAGCTGGAGCGTCTGCTGGTCGGTTGCCGGAAAGACGGCCCCATTGTTCTTCAGGTTCAGCAGGAACTGATTGCCCTGGGCTTCTCCACCCAGCAGTTGTGAGATGCCCGTCTCCTCTTCGTAGGTGACATTGGACCAGAAGATGGAGGTTTCGGCCACCCGATTCTTGTAGGCGGGCTTCTCCAGGTCGGTCCAGGTAGTGGGTAACCCGGCGGCAGGCAGATGGTTGCGATTGTAGACAATGGCAGCGGCAGCGCTCAGTCCAGTCGGATAGTAGGCATGATCGGCTGGGACAAAGCGCATGCCAAGCACGGTGTAGCTACTCAATGCCGACGAGTCCCAACTGAGTAACCGGTAAGCCTGTTGTTCCTGAGGCTTGGGATGAACCGGTGGTGTGCCAATTTCCGCATCGGACCAGATCGCATCATAGACCCCTGTATTGACGGCATCGTAGTGATCCGCGAACGGGAGGACCTGCACGGCAATACCGGTCTGGCGCTGAAAGGCGGCGGCAGCCTCAGCCCCATAGCTGACCTCTGAGGCCAGCGTGAAGCCTGAACTCTTGTTACAGGTGCCTGCTGTAGGGGTCGTGGGACCAGTTGTGCCGCCACAGGCGCTCAGTACGAGGAGCAGCGCGAGGACCACACTCAGCAGGACAGGTAACTGCCGCATGTGCCTGTGCCAGGAACGAGAGAAAAGACGAGAACCAAAGGGAATGATAGGAACTTTCTGCATACATCTTTCTCCTTGCCGAGATAAGAAACCACAACAAAATAGGCGGAACCGCTGGTGAGGCTCAAGCCCTGGCAGCCTGCTTTCCACTTATTCCAGAACCAGCCTGGGGGCTTCTCCCAGGCCTCTGCTCTCCTTTCTCGTGCCGCTGCCCCTCCCTGGCCTCCAGCCTAGCGCTTCCTGAGCCAGACGTGCCTGCCACGCTGGTCCTCTTGTGCCTGCAGCACCTCAGCCACGCCGGCCGTGGCACACCAGGCCAGGATCTGGTCGGCGCTGCCCGCATCGCCGGTGACGATCTCCAGCACCTGCCCGGCTTGCAAGGCGGCCAGCCGCCGGCTGATGGCACGGCTCAACACGTCCCAGCGTTCGTCTCCCCCGTCCAGAATGGCATCTGGGATGAGATTACCCGCCGGGTCCCGGTCACGGCCGACCTCTTCGCGCATAGCTCTCCTCCTCGCTCGCTCGTGTGTGGTGTAGTCTGACGCTCCGGGCAAAGAGAGGCAAGCGCGCACACAACCGGCTCGGCTCGTCCAGGCCTGGCACCGTACGCTGATACATCGCTCCTGTCACTAAAGAGTATAACCGGGAGGTGTGACCAAACTGTGACCAACGTATAACCAAACTGTGACCAGGACTGTGATTCTGATCAACGGAAATGGGATAAGCAGGAAAGGAGGGGTTTGACGCGCAGAGCAAGGCAGGAGTACGGCCCTGCATCCACACATGACCGTGGACGACGCCCGATCAGGAACGATGGGCCAGCGCGCTGAGGGCCTGGGCCGCCCGCTCGGCATCCCTGGCTGCTCCCAGGTGCTGGAAGATGGCCAGCGCCTCCTCCCACGAGCGCCGGGCGGTCTCTGGCTGGCCCAGATGAGCCGCCAGTCCTCCTCGCGTGGCGAGCGCGCGGGCCTCACCATAGGGATACGGGATGGCCCGCGCGAGGTCTCCCGCCTCCTGGGCGGCGGCCAGCGCCTCTGGCCCGCGCGCCTGCCGGCCCAGCAGCAGGGCCTGCACCCGCCGCGCCTCAACCAGTGGGAGCCGGTAGCCTTGCCTGCTGGCCCGTCCGATGGCCTGCTCCACCAGCTCGTTCGCCTGGGCGGTCTCGCCTGCCTCCAGCAAGGCCCAGGCGAGTTGGGGCAGCATGAGGGTGATACTCAGGCCCTCCTCGCACACCAATGGCGCAAGCCGCGCCCGCGCCGCCTCCACGCGCCCCTCCAGCAGCTCGCGCTCCGCCAGCACGCCCTGGGCGAGCGGCAGCAGCTCGAGGTTCTGGCTGCGGCTGGCCAGAGCACGCGCTTCCTCGAGGTAGGGCTCGGCCTCTTCCCACTTTCCCTCAGCAAAGAGCAGCCAGCCCAGATAGAGGGGGGGGTAGGCGGTATGCCAGGAGGCGCCAACGGCGTGGCCCGTGCCGACGGCCTGCTCCAGCCAGCCGCGCGCCTGCTCCCACTCACCGGCGATGAAGTCGGCATAGCCCAGGCACGCCTTGACGAAGGCGATCCAGGTCAGGTCGCCCATGCGCTCCACCAGTTGGAGCGTGCGCTCCAACTGCGCCCGGCTCTGGCGCAGCTCCCCACCGAAGAGGTGTCCGAAGGCGAGCACCAACTCGCCCACGCGCAGGCTGTTGAGGTTGCCGGCGGCCTGCACCACCGGCAGCGCCCGCGCTACCACCGCGCGGGCCGCTGGCCACTCTTCGAGATGCAACAGCGCGTTGGCGCGCGCCACTTCACCGGCAGCACGCATCTGGGCCGCCTCTGGAAAGGTCTCCGCCTCCGCCTCGTGGAGTGCGGCGATGGCCTGGTCTGCCGCGGCCAGCATCTGCCGATAACGGCCACCGGCGAACAGGAGGGTGGCCTGCGCCAGGGACAAAGCCGCTCTCGTGCGTACGGAGAGGCGCGGCTCGTACGAGGTCAGCACGGCCTGGATGCAGGCCACGCCCTGCTGCACCGTCCCCCTGGCCCGGTGGGTGCTGCCGATCTGGACAGTGAGCCGCCCCACCTGCTCCAGCTCCCCGGCTTGCTGGTACGTTTCGCGCGCCGCCTCCAGGGCCGAGAGCGCCTCGTCGAAGCGCCCGAGCGTGAGCAGCACACTCGCCAGCTTCTCGCGCACCCGCGCGGCCGCCTGGGCATCCCCAAGCCGCTCCAGCTGTGCCAGCAGGTCCCGGTAGTGGCTCTCGGCCACTTCATTGGCATACAGGGCACGCGCCAGGTCGCCCGCCCGCTCCAGGTACACCCGCGCCTGCTCCTCCTGCTGCGCCTGCTGATAATGGAAAGCCAGCGCCTCGACCTCCTCCGATGCTTGTTCGCGCAGGGCCTGCGCCAGCGCGGCATGCAGCCACCTGCGCCGCTCGTGGGATATCCCCTCATACAGGGCCGCACGCAACAGGGGGTGGCGGAAGGCATAGCCATCCGCTCGCTCTTCCACCACCCGCGCCTCCAGCGCCCGCTCCAGCGCCTCCACCAGCGCCGCCTCACCTGGGGGCGGGTGAAACGCCAGCCTGGCTGCCTGGCGCAGCAGGGCAAACGACCATTCCATGCCCGCGACAGCGGCCAGGTCCAATAGCTGGCGCACCGCGGCGCCCAGCCGGTCGACGCGCACCGTCACCAGGCGCTGTACCTCCTGTGGCACGGCGACCGTCCTGGCCGTGGGGGCCAGCCAGCGGCCTTTCACCTGCATCAGGGCCTGACGCTCCTGCAGGTCATGCAGCAGTTGCAGCGCGAAGAGGGGGTTGCCGAGCGACTGCGTGTAAATCCGCTCCAAGAGCGCCGGTTCGATAGGGGCGCCAGGCAGCGCCGCCTGCACCAGCCGGTCGCAGTCGGGACGTGCCAGGCGCAGGAGTTCCACATGCCGGCACAGGCGCTCGTAGTCAAGACTGGCCAGCAGGCGCTGGAAGACGCTGCCGCGCTCCACGTCCTCCTCGCGGTAGGTCCCCACGAGGTGCAGTCGTGGGGGGCCTGGACGAGCGGGCCCGCGCTGGGCGGCCAGCAGGCGCACGAGGTGATGCAGCACCTCGAGGCTGGTGGCGTCGGCGGCATGCAGATCATCCAGCACGAGCAGCAGCGGCTGCGCGGTGGCAAGCTCGCTGAGCAGGCCGACGATGGCCGCGAAGAGGCGCGCGCGCGCACTCTCGGGACTCTGCGCGCTCTCCAGAGCGGGGGCGTTGGGAAGGGGAAAGCCCGCGTGCGTAGGCCCGGCGAGGCCACGGGAGAGGAGCGGTCCCAGCTCGGGATACGCACGCAGGAGCCGCTGCTGCTCGGCACGCGAACAGGAGGCGAGAGAGTCGGCAAACGCCTCTATGAACGGCCCGTAGGGCAGCCGTCCCTCCTGCTCATAACTGGCCCCCCACAGGACCAGCACCCCCTGCCGCTGCACCCGGTGCGCCACCTCGGCGCACAAGCGGCTTTTGCCCACCCCGGCCTCCCCGCTCACCAGCACGATGCGGCTCGCGGCGGGCGGCTGCGCAGGAGCAGGTAGAGGCTCACGTCCAGCCGGCGCCGGCTGGGACCATCCCCAGGAGCGTGCCGCCTCGGCCAGCAGCAGCTCGAGCAGGCGCTCGCGCCCCACAAACGGCGTCGCGGGGGCCTGTTGCAACACGGCCGGCAGCGCCGGGGGCTCGCGAGTTGGCAGTTTCCCTACCGGCGGAACCGGGGAGGACGCAGGAGCAGCCGGCAGGAGTCGATCAGCCAGGATCTCCTGGTAGAGGCGCTGAGTCGCCGGCTCCGGCTCGCGGCCAGCTTCTGCGCGCAGAAGCTGGCCGCAGCGCTGGTACTGGCGCAGCGCCTGCTGCCGGGAACCGGCCAGCGCGTAGAGCCGCATCAAGCGGCGGTGGACGTCTTCCTGGGTCGGGTCCTGCTGCAGCACCTGCTGCAAGCGCTCAGCGGCCGCCGCATACGCACGCTCATGCTCCAGCAGACTGGCCAGTCCCAGCAGCAGCTGGCGGTGACACGCGGCCAGGGCCTCACGACGAGCGGTGGTCCAGTCGGCGTAGCGGTCCTCGGGCAGCAGTTCACCGCTATAGGCGGCGAGTGCGGCTTCGTAGTCGGCCCTGGCTTGCGCGGGCATGCGGCCAGCGCTGCCCTGGAGCGCCGCCTGGGCCAGCGCCTCAAAGTGATCGGCATCGATCCACACCGTGGCCCCCAGCGCCAGGACCTCACCGCTGAGCCGGAGAAAGGAGGAGGCCCCTCGCGCGGCGAGGGCGGGTTCCAGGGCATGCCGCGCCAGGGACAGCGCGCGCCGGAAGGAGACGAGGGCCGCCTCGGGAGTGAGATGGGGCCAGAGCGTCTCGAGGATCTGCTCACGATGGAGACGATGGCCCGGCACGGTGGCCAGGAGCTTGACCAGCGCTCTGGCGCGCGGTCGCTGCCAGCGCTGGTCAGGGACAGGATGACCGCCCGCCTCGGCGTGAAAGCCGCCGAGCAGGAACAGGCACAGGTCATTGCCGGCCGCTGCATCATCAGGAGAGACACTGCCAGACATGGCTCGCGCTCCTTGTCTTGCACATGCCGCAGGGAGATGTTCAACATGCACCACGATCGTCTAGCCGCCTCATCCGCATGGACAACCAGTGAGGATGAGGTAACACCTTGATCATAGGTCAACTTGCAGGCGCTGTCAAGTGGTTGAGTCTGAAATCCACTCATAACTCGTTTCTCATGCAATTGGAGTGGGACGAGAAGCGCTTCCGGCTCTCTCAGTTAAGTTCTTGCCAATGAGCTATTGGAGTCACCTCTCGGACTTATGAGTGGATATCAGATTGAGTTGCGCAGCCAACGATGCAGATGTTCGTGTTTGCACGTCTTCATGGCGCGCTGGCCTACCTGATGGAGAACACGCCGCACAGTCTCTTGCAACAGGCGCTGCATCTTGTCCAAAGTGTTGCGCCAGAGCTTGATCATCTACCTTCAAACAAATAAATTTAAACGTTGTTTGGTCATTGGGTAGCAAGTACGATAGATGCTATACTCTTTAGTAGAAACGATGAGAGACAAGGAAACGAGCATATACTAGCAGGTATCCGACTAGAAAACTACCGGGATAACAATGCGATAAATGAACAATGAGCTTTTAGATCAGCTAGAACCTGGTAAACAGCAGAAACCAACAGCACCTGAAAGACGCAATTGGAGTGAGCGCCTGCTTCCCTACCTTTTTGCTGCAATGGAGGCCTGCTGGGTCGATATACTACTCATCGGCCTCGCCAGCATCCACTTGCTGGGATCGAATACCCCCTTTCTCCCGCTGTGGGCAACTTTCGTCCTTACCACTCTCACCTGCTGGTTTGCTCGCCTGTGGCAGCAACATGGCCTCAGATTGACATCTTCAAAGGCTTCTCCAACCGGCTTCACACAAGGTATAGTTTTTCTCATTCTGCTGGCTGGCCTGCTGGCGCTTGCCATCTCCTGGCTGCTCCACCAGGATGTTGTTCATGTCATCGCCGTTCTCCTGCTGGCCATGCTCCTTTGCTGGCGCGGTATGCGCTCTGCCGACCGCGAGATTGATCCTGCCAATGCCTTTAAGGTCTTGCGTTTCGGCTTCGGAGTCATTCTCATCGCCATCTGTGCCGAGATCATTGGAACGCATTCAGGTAAAGCTATAGCACCTGCTAATCAGCTCCTGCTATTCTTTCTCACCTGGTTGTTCTTGTGCCTCTCGTTGGTGGCCCAGGCGCTGACCAACATCGTGTCTATCCGGCGCAGTCATGTCACCGGGCTGGATACCAGTGCACTATCACCGGAGCGCAGAGTTGTCCAGTTAGTCGTTGCGCTGAGCATCATGTTCCTTGCTATTGCCCTCATCGCTGCTGGTACCATTAGCCCGGCATTTCTTGCAGGGCTACAGCAAGCAGCCGGAGCCGGGTACGCCTGGACAACACATGCTCTGGCATCGGCGATCGTGTTTGTCTTATCTCCTATTTTCTGGCTGTTCGATATCCTCCATTTTCGCTCGGCGGGAGCAATAAAGACCGAACGGTATGACACAGGCGGCAACGGCAATTATCACCCTCATCCGATCCAGTCTCTTCAGCCTCATGCCACGTTCACTCCATCGGGTGTGCTGCTGACCATCCTTGCGGCTCTCAAGTTCATTGTGCCCATCTTGCTTCTAGCGGCAATAGTCGTTCTATGCATATTCATGCTATGGCGCCGGCTCAAGCACAGAATCCCCCATCCTGAAGAGCAGCGTGAAAGTATATGGTCATGGGCACTTTTCTGGAACTGGCTCAAAGCATACTGCTGGACACTAGTGGCAGGCTTCTTTGCTCGCCTGAAGAGCAGAGCCAGGGACAAGCAGAGCCATAGGTTAAGCAGTATGGAGAAAGTGCTGGCCGGGCTAACTGTGCGGGACATTCGCGTCATTTACCGCGCTTTGCTCAAGAAGGCAGCAAGGCGGGGCTATGCGCGCCTGCAAAATGAGACGCCTTTTGAGTTCGAGGAGCGCCTGCAACAACAGGTACCCATGGTTGAACCACAACTTACGGCCATTACCGAAGCCTATGTAGCGACACGCTACGGCGGATATCTACCAGACGAGGCAGAAGCGACGCATCTTCAACATCTCTGGGCTGAGCTAGATCAGCAATGGCGCGGATAAGCCCTCATATTCATATAGAGCATGTTGTTAATCACCATATGGTGGCTCCAAAACTGTCTTGACTTTTGGGGCTAGTTTAAACAACTACACACCTGTTGCGTCCCTTTCCAGAGCACGTCTGTTGTATCGATTTGGAGTGCTGACAGCCGTGAATGGGGCGGCGCACACGAACTGGCCTGACTTACCACGAGCAACGGCCTATGAACAGCAGATCGCGCAGGAGATTGCCGGGCAGAATCACCTGTGAGCATGGGTTAGAGGATGGCATAGCTCTATGGCTGTGCTTGCGGCACAGCGCTATTGGCCGATAGGCACGTGCTAATAGCAGCTTGTCACTCGAGGGCAGCGGCCATCATTGTTGTGATGCTCAGGCATTCTCTTAGCGTACAATTACCAGATACACTGCATAGTAGGAAGGCAGGCGGGCACGTGTCCAAGCTGATCTCAACACCCATTTTACCGCAGCAGCCTGCGCAACGACTGGTCGCCGCCCTTGTCACCAGCGTTCTGCTGGGCGGTTTCCTGCTCCTCTGCGCTGCCTGTTTCGGCGGGCCACCAAAACCTAACTTACCGGCGAACAACGGCTGGACAGTCTTCTCCAGCCCGAATCCTGGCTCAGTGCTGAATGGCCTGAACGCGGTGGCTGCTGTTTCGGCAGACAATATCTGGACTATGGGAACGTTCTCAAATGACGGGAGTAGAGAGCAGGCCTTAATTGAGCACTGGAACGGCACACAGTGGAGCGTCGTGCCTGGCCCGAATCCTGGCTCCGCCAGCAATGTGCTGACCGCCGTGGCAGCTCTCTCAGCCAGCGATATCTGGGCCGTGGGGTACTTCTCGAACACGGCAGATAGCCCCGGCAATATCTTTACCGGAACTCGCACATTTATTGAGCACTGGGACGGCTCTCATTGGAGCATGGTTCCCAGTCCGAACCCAGGATCAGCAGTGAATGTCCTTTCTGGCATAGCCGCCGTCTCAGCAGATGATATCTGGGCCGTAGGAACCTCTGCCGATAGCCCTTTCAGCCGCGATGTCCCCACGATCGGCCAGACGCTAGCCCTGCACTGGAACGGCAAACGGTGGAGTATAGCCAGAACTCCGAATACCGGGTCGATGAGGAATGTGCTCTCTGGAGTAGCAGCCGCCTCGGCTCACGATGTCTGGGCGGTGGGATACGCCTTCGGCGTTGGGAAGCAGCCACTCATCGAGCACTGGAATGGCAAGCAGTGGAGCATTGCACCGGGAGCGGGCGCAGACTATAGTACCCTTGCTGCTGTGGCAGTTGCCTCACCCAACGATGTATGGGCTGTAGGAGATAGCAGCGCTCAGGAAGAGACACTGATTGAGCACTGGGATGGCAGCCGGTGGAATATTGCCACAAATGGCAATCCTGCTACCAATAAAAACTTCCTTTCCGGGATAACGGTTATCTCGACAAATGATATCTGGGCCGTGGGCGCTTCCCCTGGCATTTATCCCCAGAAAGGGCAGCCACTCATCGAGCACTGGAACGGCACACAATGGAACTTTATTTCAAGCCCAAGCCCTGCCCAAACAACGAATACCTATCTGACCGGGGTGGTATGGATACCGCATTCCAATAAGCTGTGGGTAGTGGGATATTCTGGTTCTGGGGCACCGGAGCGGACCATCATTGAGGCTTACTCCTTATAGTGCTTTGCCAATATTCGCCTGCACGGCGACGGCGACGGCGATGGAGAACTCGGCCAGGTCGGCGATGCTTACATCGAAGGCGCTCAGGCCGAGCAATTCGGCACGCTGTTTCGCTTTGCCGTGTAGCCGCACTGTGGGGCGACCGCTGCGCAACTGCACGATCTCCATCTCGCGCCACGAGACGCCGTGCAGGCCGGTGCCCAGCGCCTTGCTGATCGCCTCCTTGGCGGCAAAGCGACCGGCCCAGCGCGTTGCCTTTCCCCGGCACTGCTGTAACTCCCGCTCGGTGAACACGCGCTGCAGGAAGCGATCGCCATGCCGCTCGAAGGCCCTTTGCACGCGGCCCACCTCAATGATATCGATGCCTACAGCGATGTTGACGCCGTTTGGGGAATGCAGAGGCGCGGGCAAGCCGGCTATTCCTGTAGGCCCAAATAGCCAGTCGGGAATAGCTTCGCCCGGTTTGCGCACGAGGGGCGTGAACAGCAATGGCAGATCGTCTTCCATGAATCCCCTTATCTCTTGGGCGCTTCCAGTTCTGGCTGCTCTACATGTGGCAGCGTTGTGCTGTCCCCAGATGGCAGGACGGTGGGCGCAGGCCCTGTGCCCCGGCCCATACCTCGATAGATAAAGCCGAGCTGGTTCATCTCAGATGATTCATAGATGTTGCGGCCATCGATCAGCACGGGGCGACGCATAGCGCTGCGCACTCGCAGCATATTAAGCGATTTGAACTCGTTCCATTCTGTGACAATGACGAGGGCATCGGCACCTTCGGCTACCTCGTAGGCATTTTCACAGAAGATTACTGCATCGAGGCGGATATTTTCTCGCTTAAAGGCTTCTTCGGCGGCTTTCATAGCGACCGGATCGTAGACACGCACCGTAGCGCCCTGATTGGTTATCCAGCGAATGATGTCGATTGACGCCGCCTCGCGCATATCATCGGTATTCGGTTTGAAGGCCAGGCCAAGAATACCGATGGTGCAGCCGCGCAGCGATCCAAGGATAGAAGTGAGCTTGGTTACGACCAGGCGGCGCTGGTCATGGTTGATCTCCATCACTGCGTGCAGCAGTTGCGGGTGCAGCCCGGCCTCGTCGGCCATATGGGCCAGGGCGCGCACGTCTTTCGGAAAGCAGTTATGACTGATCAGCCCGGACGACGCGATCAGCGTTCCCGTAGTCGTCTCCATGCTATAGACGGTCGTTTCGACATCTTCATGCTCGACCTCGCGCACGACAAGCGTGGCAAAAGAGCCGTGCCGCTCGTAACCATGCGGCTGGATATGACGTTGATAGCCAGCCAGTATGGCCTCGATTTGTTCCCGGCGCTTGTTGCCAAAGGCATCTTTGAGCGCGGCTACCTGCTGGTAGCCACTTACTCTCAGAATATAGGCATCCTGTTTCGATTTGTTCATGCGGCGCGTGTGGATGGATGGAATAATGCCTATCGTTTGTAGCAGCAGCGCCATACCATCCGCCAGCGCTTTGCTGACGGTGGCATATTCCAACATCAAATTCTGGCCTTCTTGCACCGTTGTGACCGCGCCATCGCCGCTAAAAGCCCCTCGGATGAGCTCCAGGCGTAACTCAGCCGGTACATTGAATACCAGGCGAGGCAGGGCCTTGTCTTCCGAGCGAGTGCCGCGGCGCAGGACATCGCGGAGCAGCCAGGAGAAGATGCGCGAGGAGACTATCGTTGTCAAAGCATTGGTGGAGCGCCGCTCGATGAATTTGAGGCCCCAGCGGCGCAGAATGCGCTGCACATCCGCGATATATTCTGCCTCTTGCTCATGGAAGCAGAAACCTATTCGCTCCCGTACTGCTCCAGTGCGCCCCGTATCCTGAGCAAGATAGCCTTCGGCGAGATAATAGCCGCAAAGCCGGAGCAAATCCGCATCGACCGGAATCACGGCATTGATCATTGTTGCCGCGCCTTTCGCTGTGTAGAGCCGGAGCCTCTCTGCGGGAACGTTAATTGCATTTGACTCACTGAGATAGCGGAACAGGTGCAGCGACATGCGGTTATGCCGCTTGATCTCGTTGGGGTACTTGAGCATATCCGGCGGGATCGCAGCGGCAAATCGCTCGTACTGCTCGCTGAATGTGTTATCGATGGGCTGGACATAAACATCAGCCTCAAGCTCAGTATCCCGGAGCAGGTCGATCAAATTGAGGCTGGTTGCCTGTTCAACGGCGGGCAAATCGCACAGGGCCATCAACCGATCGCCCGGCACAATGGCCGCAGCCGGCCATATGCTAAACTGCTCGTTCTTGTACAGAATAACAGGGTGGTCGGCAGTAACGCGCAGCGAGCGTCCCATGCTGGTGTTGATCGTGACCATCTTGCCTTTGTATGGACGGCGGGTGATAGCTTTCACATCTGCAAGGACAGGCTGGCCGGCTTCGAGATCGAAGGCGAGCACACGCTGCTCTGGGGGCTGCACAAGCTCCACTACTTCTCCCACGAATGGCGTGCCGCCTTTGGCGAATATGGTATCCAGGCGCTCCACCGCTACATTGGGGCTGTTGAGTGTAAAAACCGTTTCGCCGGCCTCGAAGCAGCTCCCGCCATAGCCCAGCCCGGCGTCCAGGAAGGCTCGCCCGATGCGCTTATCGAAGCCCATGCCGGCAGCTACCTCTTTCACATCGGCCCCCAGGCGCTCGCAAATCTGCGCGATCTCATTGATAAATGAGATTTTGGTTGCCAGGAAGGCGTTGGAAGCATACTTGATCATCTCGGCAGTGTAGATGTCAGTGATTACGAAGGGGGCGCGCAGGGGCAGGTAGAGCGTGGCAACTTTACGCGCGGCATCTGGATCGGATGAACCAAGCACGATGCGATCAGGATTCATGAAGTCCTGTACTGCCGCACCCTCGCGCAGGAATTCGGGGTTGGAGACGACGCTGAAAGACACATTGGGCCGCGCGAGGTTGTTGCGAATGATGCGGGTAACCACATCACCGCTGCCAACGGGAACTGTGCTCTTGTTGATGATGATGGCATAGTGGTCAAGCTCTTCGGCAATGCCACGCGCCGCGCTCTCAACATAGCGCATATCCGCGCCACCCTGGCTTGTGCCGGTAGGTGTGTTCACAGCGATAAAAATAAATTCGGCGCCATCCAGGCCTTCGCTATAACTGGTCGTGAAGTGCAGCCGCCCGGCGTGGAAGTTGCGCTCCACCATCTCTTGCAGTCCAGGTTCATAGATCGGCAGAATGCCTTGCTTGAGACGTTCGATTTTCTCCGCGACGATATCAACGCAGGTGACCTGGTTGCCCATGTCAGCGAAACAGGTACCTGTCACCAGTCCAACATACCCTGTACCAATCACGCATATAGTTGACACGATAGATTACTCCTCTGCTAAAGTGACAAAAGGATTTTCATGCTTTTCCTCTAAGATAGTGGTGGGCGAGCCGTGCCCAGGGAAGACAACCAGGTCATCGTCGAGCGCGTACAACTTCTCGCGAATAGAGGTGATGATCTGCTCGTAGCTTCCTCCTGCGAGGTCCGTCCGCCCGATCCCCCGGTAGAAGAGCGTATCGCCGCTGAATACACAATGGGGACGGCTGACGAAGCACACGCTGCCGGGAGTATGGCCGGGAGTGTGTATTACTTCGAGTGTAAGAGTACCAAAGGTAAAGCGATCTCCCTCTTTGAGCAGGATATCAGGTCTTCTCTTGACGAGTGGCGATGAGCGGCCAAGCATCCGGGCCGATTGCTCATTGGTGTACATATGAACATCGGCTGGATGAATCGCCAGGGGCACCGAGTAAACAGCACTTACTGCATCGATTGCTCCGATATGATCGAGGTGTCCATGCGTGTTAAGAATGTATCTAGGAACCAACTGTAATTCCTGGATACTGTTCAGTATGCGCTCTGCCTCATCACCCGGATCGATGATCACTGCTTCGCGCGTCTGAGGACAGGCATAGAGATAACAGTTCTCTTGAAACATACCCACAGTAACACAGGCTACAATAGGCATCTGCTCCTTATTATCAGCATTATCAGCCATGCTCTCTTTTTTCCTCTCTCCTATCCTGTTGGCGGGCTGGCAACGGTTATGTGATGGGCGAGGACCTGGCCCCCACAAGGCTACCTTGCCGCTCAGGTGAGTGTTCGCAGAACACTAGACGCGCCAGCGTCGTTCCTGAGCGGAATATGAACCCAAGGCTACTACATCTCAGTGGTCAATTGGTTGACAGTCCCATAGACAACAAATTTGGGGATATTATAACATAGGGAAGGCATTCTGGATATTGCTTTAGGAGACGGCCTGTGCTATTATTGTAGAACATCCGTTCGTAGTAGACGTGCGGATGAGAAATAGGGTACAATGAGTACAAAAGGCGCGTTAGTGCTCAGGTATTTATTTTATCAGGCCGGATAGGACTACAAAGGGGGCGATTGCTGATATGAAGGAGCGTTTGGAACAGAGAACGTACCGGAGGAGTCCGGGGCGCCAGTATGGCTATGATTACGATCCGCTGCGGCAGAACGGCGGTCGTGGAGATGCCTCAACCTCGACAACCCGAACTGGCTCGCATCTCGCGCAACGGCCAGACCTGCGGAGAACACGGCAATTACTTCGCCAGAGCATTCTTGCCAGTAAATCTAAATCCGGTACGCTTCCTGTGGATGAGAGCGATATAGATATTTCCTCTATAGAGTTCGAGGACGGTACGCCGAGGTCAGATGATATGGGGCCCCCATTTGTGAGGGCGCATAGACAGGCAGTGATCGGAGACGACCAGGGCATGGATGAGGAGTATGAGGGGCGCGATGAGAGCCAGGCATATAGAAATCGCCGGCGCACGCGAGATCTGGAGAGGCCACGCGAAGATATTTCCTATTCTAACCATCCCTATGAACCTGATGCGAGGGGGCTAGCCGAGACTGAGCTTGAGGAAGACGACCAGTGGCAAGAGCTTGATTTTGTAGACCCCGATATCGGGTACGAGGATCCCGTTGACCCGCGAGAGGGCTATGCTGAACCGCCGCCTCTTCTTGCGCCCTCCCGGCGGAGACTGCCAGAATACCGGCAGGCTTCAAGGCGGCCTATCGAGCCGGCATACCCAGAATATGACGAAGATCAATATGAGGAGGATGAGTACGAGGAAGAGCGTGTTCGCCCTTCAGCCAGGCGCAAGGCCAGAAAGCGCAGGATAACACGCAGGAAGCTGCTGTGGGGCCTGGGACTTGGCGCTCTTGCCGCTGGCGGCGTGGCAGCATACGAATTAGCTCCCAGAATACCCCAGGCTCTGAACAATGTGGGGACGAACATTGAGAAGGAACTGCAAGATGCATACAACCAGGGGCTGGCTAAAGGGGAAGAAGCAGTACGCAAGGAATTTATTACCGCACTCAATGACCTGGAAGGGATCTCGCTGCAAACCGCCATTTTTTCCGCGAAGCTGACACGCGAGGCTTATGATGCCTTTGTGTCTCCTATCGTTACCCTTGCCGCGACTATCACCGGGGATTTTCTCAATTTAGCGCTCCGTGCCCTTATCACGGCACGAGGGTGGCTGATCAAGATTGGCCAGGATAACGATACGCTGGCCGCGCTCCAGACAGTGCTCCAGACCTGGACGCAGCGCGTCAATGAACTGCCAACCCAGCTCCAGTCGATTACCGATGCCGACCTGGATGGAGCGCAGTCCTACCTGCGGGCGCTCCAGCGAAAGATCCAGCAGGAGCAGGCTAAACTGAACCAGGAGGAAACTCCTACCCCAACTTCATCGCGAACTCCTAGTTCCACGAAGACGCCTAAGCATTAAGAAATAAGAATATCTGGAGGTGAGAAAGCTTATGGCAACAACTGCTGAAAGTGGTAGCGGCAGTGTCCTCCGTTCAGAGCGTATCGCGGGAGGTATTCTGCCCAGGGTTCTGAACTCGTTCGATATGGTAGCCATTTTCGTAGCCATCGTCCTTTTCATGACCAACTCGGCAGTGGCAACAGGCGCTCATGCAGCGGCATATATTTATTGGGCGCTGGGGTTCGTCACCTTCCTTATCCCTGGGGCCATTGTCACTGGACAACTCGGCCTGATGTTTCCAGGAGAGGGGTCGATTTATGTCTGGACCAACAAAGCCTTCGGGGCCTTCATGGGCTTCTTTGCCGGCTTCTGCGCCTGGTGGCCCGGCGTACTGGTCATGATTGCGACCGGTGATGCGGTCGTCTCCTTTATCCAGTTGCTCAATGCGAACTGGCTGGTGCCAGCCTGGCAGCAGGGTCTGGTCATCATCCTGGTCATTGCCTTCTCCTTTGCGCTCTCGGTCTTGCGCTTCCGGGTCACGCAGAATCTGGTGAACATTATTTTTATCGCCTATGGCAGCGCTATCCTGCTGGTGGGTCTCTCTGGCGTGCTCTGGCTGGTTACCGGGCACCATGCGAATACCGACCTTTCCTTCAGGACGGGCCAGTGGGGCTTGAATAGCAGCAACTGGACGTTCTATGGCCTGATTATCCTGGCCCTGCTGGGCATTGAGGTGCCGCTCAACATGGGCGTGGAGATCCAGAATACGCGGGCTATTACCCGCTACCTGCTGTGGGGCTCGATTGTGGTGATGGTGGCCTATGTGATAGGTACCTTTGGGGTGATGATGGCCGTTCCAGCCTCCCAGCAAGGTAGCCCGGCAGCTATTGCAGCAGCGGTCACCAATGGCTTCGGCGTAGCCGGACCGGTCTTAGGAGTTATCGTCAACCTCATCTTCATCGGGTTCTTCATTTTCAACACGGCCGTCTACAACTATTCCTTCGGGCGCCTGCTCTTTGTTTCAGGCCTCGACCGTCGGATGCCGACGGTGATGAGTAAAGTCAATGCCAATAAGGTGCCCTGGGTTGCCGTGTTAGTGCAGAGCCTGATCTCGATACTCTTTACGATCATTGCCTTTATTATCGTGCCGTACACAGTCAGTACGAGCCTGGGACCATCAGGTATCTCCACCGTCATCTACGACATTTTGCAGGCGGCGGTCACCGTTATCTGGTGTGTCTCGATGGTAATGCTCTTCGTGGATGTGATTATTATTCGCTCGAAGTATCGAGAGAGTTTCCGGCGGGTGCAACTGGCGCCGGTGTGGGTGTTTTATCTGTGTTCGGCCTTAGGCTTGATTGCCAGTGCGGTGGGGGTCTACGTCACCTTTACAGGCCCCTGGACGACATTGATCGCTTACAATGTCTGGGTGCTCTGGATTGGGGGTATCGCGATACTGTCGTTGCTGGTCGGGGTGGTACTCTTCGTAATTGGGCAGACGACCATTCGCAAGGATGTGAGCGACGAGGAGATCATCGCCGAGGTTACCGGTTAGTTGACGTCCAGCACCTGATCAGGCATGCTACCTCTTGAGGGAAAGCATGCCAACCATAATTCTGCTTTCATATACCCGCAAGCACTCTGCCTGCAAACTTGAGATGGCACTGCTCGCGGGTATATGATTGTTCTGATATGATAGTGCTATAATACAGGTATGCAAGAATAGAGAGGGCGAGGGCATCGCTTGCCAGCTAAAGGGAGAGAGACAGGCGCAGCATGCCCCATTTTTTGCTTGCGATGAGGGGAGAGTTTGATCATGGCCAAAAAGATTCTCATTATGGATGACGACCCAAATATTGCCGATCTTCTGACAGAGGCGCTGGCAGATGAGGGTTATGAAACATATATGACGACACAGAGCCTGCGTTTCTATGACGCGGTGCGCGAGCACCAGCCGGATCTCGTCCTGCTGGACTTGATGATGCCCTACCTGGATGGGCGTGATGAACTCAAGCTGATGGCGATGGGGGTTGATCACCAGATTCCGGTGATCGTCGTTACGGCCTTTCTGGGAGCTGAAAAAGAGGAGCGAGAATTTCGCGAGGCTGGCGTTGTTCATATTGTGTACAAACCCTTTGATCTGGATAAGCTTGTAGAGCTGGTCAAGCAAACGATCGGCGAGCCAGAGGAACGAGCATCATGAGCGCAGAGGCACATATCCGTGTTGCCCTGGATGCTATGGGTGGAGACCACGCGCCAGGTGAAACTGTGCTGGGTGCCGTGCAAGCGGCGCGTGAGTATGGCTTCGGTGTTTACCTGGTAGGGCGCGAGGATGTTATTCGCGCGGAACTTGCCAAACATGATACGCGAGGCCTTGATCTGCCCATTGTGCATGCAGATGATGTCATTCCGATGGACGAGCACAACCCCGCGAGAGCCGTGCGCAATCCCAACACGTCGATGGTACGCGCTCTCCAGTTAGTGAAGGATGGCCAGGCGCTTGGAGCGGTCTCGGCCGGCAATAGCGGGGCGATGATGGCTGCTGCCTCCCTGGTTACCCTCAAGCGCCTGAAAGGTGTTGACCGGGCCGCGCTGGGATGCATTTTTCCAACAAAAGATGGCGTATGCCTGGTCATCGATGTAGGGGCCAATACCGATTGCAAGCCGGAGTATTTACAGCAGTTCGCTTTGATGGGCTCTATCTATATGGAGCGCATTATGCGCTTGCAATCGCCGCGTGTTGGCCTGCTCTCCAACGGCGAAGAGGAAGGCAAGGGCAATCAACAGGTGCAGGAGGCATACCAGTTGCTGAAAGCCAACGCGGCAACTCTGGGCCTGAATTTTATTGGCAATGTCGAGGGCCGAGACATCTTCGCCGGAACGGTTGATGTGGTGGTCTGCGATGGCTTCGTGGGCAATGTGGTGCTCAAGCTGAGCGAGGGATTATCCGAAACCCTGCTGGGTATGATCCGCGCCGAGATGACAAGATCACTGCCCAATAAGCTTGCTGCGGCTGTGCTGCGCTCGGATTTGCGAAAGATGGGCAGGCGCCTGGACTATGCGGAATATGGGGGCTTGCCGCTGCTGGGCGTGAATGGCTCGGCCATTATCGCTCATGGACGCTCCAACGCGAAGGCGATCAAGAATGCCCTGCGCGTTGCGCGCGAGACGGCGGAAACCGGCGTTGCAAGTGCCATTGCCGAGGGCCTGGCAAGATTGGGGACAGAGAAAGAAGAGAGAGCATCGATCTAGCGACCTGACCCTCCACAAGGGAGGTCACTCCATGATGCTCGTGAAAATGAAGGGTACAGGCCTGACCTCCACAAGGGAGGTCACTACATGTTACCAATCAATTGAGGGTTGACGACTTAAGAGTTCTTACTCCGCAAGAGCTTTTAGCGCCTCCTCGAAGCATTCCATTGGCGGGTAGACAACGCCCGCGCCGACCTGTCCGATGCCGGGCAGGCGGTGGGCAATGCCTGTGTTGATCACCGGCGGCATGTTCAGGCGGCACACCTGGCGAATATCGATGCCGGTAGGCGTTCCCTGGAAGTTGAGCGGCGGCAGGCCAAACAATGGGTTGCTCGTCACCGTAATCTCGTACATTTCGCGCGTGTAGCGCAGGGCATCGGCGGGTGCGCCGCCAATAAACTGCACAATGGCCGGCGCTCCCGCCATGGAGAAGGCTCCAAGGCCGCACGTTTCCGTAATGGCGCTATCACCGATGTCGGTGTTGGCATCTTCTGGGCCGTAGCCGGTAAAGTACAATCCCTGTACATGTTGCGCGGGGCCAACGAACCAGCGATCACCCAGGCCACTGACGCGAATGCCAAAATCTACGCCGTTACGGGCCATTGTCACCACCACGCTGCTGCGTGGTATGTGCGCTCCTGCCAGGGCCATGGCTTTAGCGGCGGCCATGGAAGGATTGAGGTGGAAGTGATCGTTTCCGGCTATGAAACGCAGCACCTCAGCCGTCTCCGCGCTCGAATTGCTCGTTTCGATCAAGGCAGGCGCGACCTGGCGAATGAAGAGCGATGTTGCGGCCTTGTTACGGTTGTGGCATTCGTCGCCCATCTGCAGCGCCTGCGCTATTGTAGACCGCACATCGATGCCGCCGAGCTGCTTCACTGCCCGTCCCAGCGCAGGCCCCAGCACGTCCTGTATCCAGCGCAGCCGCTCCAGCACTTCGGGCACATAAGCGCCATAACGCAACACCTTCCCCAGCCCTTCGTTCATGGTTGAAAACGTGCGATTCCCGTGTGTCTTGTCTTCCACGACGAAAACGGGCATGGATGGCGAAGTGATGCCTGCCATTGGGCCTACAGCGTTGTAGTGATGGCATGGCTCGAAGTCGATAGCTCCCGATGCTGCCAGGCCAGTAGCCTCCTCTTCGTCTTTTGCCCATCCTTCATACAGGCAGGCGCCAATCACCGCGCCGCGCATTGGGCCGCACATGCGTTCCCAGGTAATAGGAGGGCCAGCGTGGAGCAACTTGCGTTCGCGCAAGGCCGGGATGACCTCGTGCGCCGGTTTCACATCCACAATGACCGGCTGCGCTGCTAGCATCCGCTCGACCGCACGCTGGTTGGCCTCATCGATTGCCGGGTCTGCCAGTAGCTTCATGAGCGCGTGCTGGTCGCCAGCAGGTGGTCGCCATGCCACGCGAGTGACGGTTGCGCCCTGGGCTTCGAGCGCATCAGCAAAGAGGTCGGCTCCCACGTTGACTGCAGGCATGGAGATGTTGAATGGATTGGGCATGAAGCTCTTTCCTTTATGATAAGATTTCAACGCAGTGCATAGCAGCCTCAGCATTGCTTGTAAATACTCCGGCTCCTGCTTCCTGCAATCTGGTTGCCTGTATGGAGAGCCGCTGCGGGTCGCCTTCGGTGCCGCATAGCGAGATGATACAGGTCAATGCCCTTCCCTGCTGGGTAGCCTGTTCGCGGGCCGCGAGAATAGCGGGCGCATAAACGGAGGCCGGATCGGGATGCGAGCAGTAGCCGAGCACGATATCGAGAAAGATAATCCCTACCTGAGGATTGCAGGCATCCTCTTGCAAGCGTTTCAGGCGCAAGGTTGGATCGATCATCGGATGGGGGCGCCCGCGCGTATATTCATCTGCTCCAAAGTCAATGGCGCGATGCCCCTGTACCTGTTGCCCTTCGGCCAGCCGCCATTCAGGCTTGAGGGGAATATTTGAGTAGACAGGCCCAAGATGCTCTGCCCAGATATGCATTGCCTCGTCACATAGCGTGCCGCCCGAAAAGAGTCCAGAGAGATAGCGGAGGTCTTCATTTCCTGAATCGTTTGCTGAAGAGGCATGTAGTGGCCTCCCTTGTGGGGGCCAGGAAGACGATCTGTGCCATGAGGGTAGGGGCTGCCAGGTACCATGACAGGCATGTACAGCCTGCTGCGCTGCTTCAGTTAGCGTGCGGGCAATGATGGCACGGTCGCCGTACTGGTTTTGCAGGGCGTCATGGTCTGCTCCCACAAATATGACCACGACCGGCTTTGTGCCGCTGGTTGCTGTATCCAGCACGCGCCTGGCTACGGTGGGCGCAGGAGGCTTGGAGATCAGGATGATTACTTCTGTCTGCTCATCATCCTGCAAGAGCCGTATTCCCTGGAGCGTCGTGATCGCGCCTACTGCCTCTGAAAGATCGCGCCCGCCACAACCGATAATTTGGGAGACGCCATATCCCTGCTGGGCGACCAGCGACATGACTTGCTGGATGCCTGTGCCGGATGCTCCCACGATCCCGATTGGCCCGCGCGGAACCACATTGACAAAGCCGAGGCCAAAACCGTTCAGCATGGCGGTGCCACAGTCCGGTCCCATGAGAAGCAGATCCCGTTCCTGCGCAAGTTGTTTGAGGGCGATTTCGTCCTCAAGAGGCACATTGTCGCTGAAGAGGAAGACGTGCAGCCCGGCTCGCAAAGCGCGATTGGCCTCAAGCGCAGCATAGGGGCCGGGGACAGAAATAAGGGCCAGGCGAGCATCCGGGTGCAGGCGCACCGCCTGTTCTATCGAGCGAGGTTGCCGCTGTGCTTCCGTGCCTGTTTCACCGGAGGCAATGCCGGTTGAGCGTTGCGATAATTGCTCTTCAGCGGCCTGCAGCGCAGATTCGGCGTGTTGATCATCAATGGCACGAACTACCAGTAGCACATCCGCCGGGCCAGCCTTTTCTTCTAATGGGGTCAGCCCGGCCCCGGCGAGCAATTCCAGGTTGGGTTCCGTTGCCATGATCGCGGCGGCATCTTCGACACCATCCAGGCTTGTGAGGAACTGCGCGATCTTCATGAGCGTGATCGAGTCAAAGTAGGTGTTGCGTTTCACACGCGCTTTGATAACCATAAGAATGTATACCTCTAGTGGTAGCATATCGTATTTTTCAAGGAGGCACAAGGGAGGGGGTTTCTATGAAGCATCCGGGTCGTTGACAAGTGTGCTACAATGGCAGAGCACCCGCGCATCATTTTATATGCAAAAGAGGCAATTGCCAGGAGGAGGATACTATGGCGTGGGGAGACAGAACCACGCATCAAAAAGGGCTGATAACACATATGGCAGTTGCTAAGCGTCTTGTAGAAGCGGGGTATGAGGTATATGAAATATGACCTCGGCGGGACTCGAACCCGCGGCCAGGCGCTTAAAAGGCGTCTGCTCTACCACTGAGCTACGAGGTCGGCTTCCTAGCTGATTGTAACTCACTCTCCTTCTTGTGTCAACGGTGCAAGTGGGTCTTCTTTCCGTTCTACTTCCGCTTTCCTCCAAAGCATGATATACTGTAGACGTTGAATACCAATGACAGGAGGCAGCGCTATTCCTAAAGAACAGGCCTGGCCTGGTGTGATAGGGGATGCTGCGCTGAGGATACGTGACAAAGCGAATTCTCGTTGTTGATGACAGGAACGAACTGCTTCATTTGATGCGAAGAGTTCTGGAAGACGAGCAATATCAGGTCTCTATTTTACAGGACGGTAGAGATGCTTTTGCGCATGTCAAAAGCCAGTTGCCAGATCTGCTGATCCTTGATCTGAAGTTGGGAGAGGTTTCGGGACAGGATATTTTGAAGCAGTTGAAGGACGATCACGTGACGGCCGATATTCCTGTGATTGTCTATACTGCGGCGGTGCTTGAAGCCGAAGAAGTACACAGGCTGATCACAAACAATCCGAAATACTACCAGGGTGTCTATGTTGTCCAAAAACCGTTTGAGTTAGAGGATCTGCTATCCCTGGTGCAGCAAGTGCTGAATGAGCCTGTCTCTTGATCATACCTCGATTATGGGCTTTAATAAATTCATTGGGGTTATTGTGGGTTGCATATGGGCCGATCAATCGGCGGTGGGCACGATACATCGGCCCCTACAGGTATCCCGGCATGATTTTATGAAGGTTCATAATCGGGTTTGCTGGCCGGAAGGTGTTCCGGTCATTTTCATCATGTTCATGGCTATTTACTCACGTTACTCACGAATCAAAACACAATATACGGCTTTTTTAGCCAGAAAAGGAGGAGTCAAATGATGAAGTTTCTCTGGGGTCTACTGGCGGGATTTGCTCTGGGTGTAGCTGTCGGGCTGCTTCTTGCGCCTCAATCCGGTGAGGCGACGCGGGCGCAGCTTGGCGAGCAGGGTGTGGTGCTCCGCGAGCGCTCCGGCAGTTTTACCGGTGATCTGCTTGCGCGGGCCAGCAGCCTGGGTGATGAGCTTCGCGCGCGGGCTACCGATGCACTGGCTCAAGGGCGCGAGGTCTACACGCGGACGAAGGACGAGCTTTCGCAGCGCTATAGCCAGGCCAAGAGCGGCAACCTGTAAGCACGCATCGATTGTTATCCTGAGCCCATTCGCTTCGCTCAGGGTAAACTCCGCGAAGGATCTCTGTTGATCGGCAGCGGATGTTTCCCCTTCACTTCGTTCAGGGCTGCGGCTCACTCGCTCAGCATGACATGGCCGGACTGTTCTGGTGAGTCAGGAATTGCCACATTCATTTGAACCTTGCCTGAACGACCAAAACCGGTAATGGTGTTGAGGGGTGGTGGAGGGGGAGCGCGAGGGCACGGGGACAAGCACAAGGCCTCCCATCCTCGTCTCCACAGGTTTGCTATGCAGGGCGACAACGACGCTGGCGCGTCTCGTGTTCTGCTATTACCTCTCCCCCGGAGAGGGTGACTCAGTCGCCCTGCAAGGTAGCCTGGTCCCTACAGGCGACGTCCAGTTCCTCATGGCCTCGTTTGATCGGAAACATTCATAGGGGCGCAATGCATTGCGCTCCTATTTTTCGTGCTGTTTGATCAGCTTCTCCACCATGTTGGCTATTTCGTGCCAGATATGGTGCTGGTAATCGAGCATGGTTGCCTGCCGCAGGTCAAACTCCCTGTTGGATGCATCTTGCTTAGCGTGTTCCTCGAATTGCCTGGATAGCTTGAGCGACCTTTCCCCGCGCTCATGCAGGTAGACCGCCAGTTGATGTAAATCTTCGAGTAATGCTTTGAACTTCTCCTCGCTGGTTGGCATAGACTTTATCCCTGAATTTCCGGCTTCTCTGTTGGTGGAAGGATCTGGAGCGCATCTGCAAAGCGGTTAAAGAAATTGAACAGGCCTATGACCGTGGCAAGTTCAATAATCTCGCCGTCATCAAAGTGCGCCTGTAGCTCATCCCACAACTGCTCGTCCACCTCTCGCGCATCGGTTGTCATAATTTCGGCGAAGCGCAGCGCAACCAGTTCGCGCTGCGTGAAAAGATGGCGATGCTCATCAATGTGGTAGAGGGCATCCAGTAATGCCTCGCTCACGCCCAACTGCCTTGCCAAGGCAGTATGAGCCGCCATTCAGTAATGACAGTGATTGACCTGGGAGACGCGTATGGCAAGCAACTCTTTCAATGCCTGCTCAACTGTGCCAGCGCGCATGGCCGTTTCCAGCAGTTGCATACTCTGCTGCGCCAGTTCAGGTCGCTGGGCCATCACGCGAAACAGGGTGGACATGGTAGAACTGGCCTGAAATGGAAGCTGGAAGCCCTCAACCTGCGGAATGCGCGACATGTTTGCTCAGGTCTCCTCTTTTCTCTGGATATATCCATAAGAAATATCTTCGATAGCACTTTTTGTTATCCCTTATGTTCCCATTGTAGTGGACATCGAGGGGTTGTGCAAGCCAGAACGATTTAGATCTTTTCCCCAAAACCATCCCGAGTGGGAGATGGATCGTGGTATAGTAGGGGCGAGGGCGGATGTGGAGCGGAGTGGTGGGCCTTTATGGTCGCCCGTTTGGCTTCATCTTGTATTACCGATTTTGGTCGTTAAAAATCATAATACAGATAAAGGAAAGCAAGCATGAGGATAGTTGCAGGCATTATTGGTTTTTTGATCATCTGGATTACTCTGCAGGACGCCTTCGAAACGGTTGTCCTGCCGCGCCGCGTCTCGCGGAAGTTCAGGTTGGCTCGCATGTATTATGTTTTTAGCTGGAGGGCATGGGGAGCGATCGCGCGGAAAATAGAATCGAATGATCGCAGGGAGTATTTCCTCAGCTTCTATGGCCCGCTCTCGCTGATTGTGCTGCTGGGGTTATGGGCAATAGGACTCATCCTCGGCTTCGGGCTGGTTCAGTTGGCATTTGGCTCGGCGCTGGCCGCACCGGAAAGGGTGCCGGATTTCGGCACCGATCTTTACATGAGCGGAACCACATTCTTCACGCTAGGGTTGGGCGATGTAACGCCGCGTACCGTGCCGGCAAGAGTTGTGACAGTCATAGAGTCAGGTATGGGCTTTGCTTTTCTGGCGCTCATGATCGGCTATCTCCCCGTCCTCTACCAGTCTTTTTCAAGGCGCGAGGTAGGCATCTCTATGCTCGATGCCCATGCTGGCTCGCCGCCAAATGCTGTAGAATTGCTGCGCAGACACCGGCAGGGCCAGGTAATGAGTGAGCTTGTCGAGCACCTGCACACGTGGGAAAACTGGGCGGCTGAACTGCTTGAGAGCCATCTTTCGTACCCTGTGCTGGCGTACTATCGTTCCCAGCATGATCGCCAGTCCTGGTTAGCAGCACTCACCGCTATTCTCGATACCTGCGCGCTGCTGATCGTCGGCATCGATGATGTGCCACAGCAATCGGCGTGGTTCACCTTCGCCATGGCCAACCATGCGGCAGTTGACCTGGCTCAGGTCTTCGCGGAGCCGTTTAACACGCAGCTAAGCCGCTTGCCACCATCTGACTTTGGACGGCTGAAGGAGGCGCTGGCCTCAGCGGGCATCTTCCTGCACGACGAGGAGACAGCAGAGGAACGACTTGCGGCGCTGCGGCAAAAATACGAGCCGTATGTCATGTCTCTGGCCAGGCGGCTTCAGATGCCTCTTCCCGGCTGGTTTCCAGAGGAGCAGGAAGTGGACGACTGGCAAACCAGCGCCTGGAATCACGCCACACAAACACCGGCACGACCGTAGGGGCCCGATGTATCGCGCCCCGCCGATCACCCACCATCAATTATGAATTTTCCCGCTACACCGGTTCGCGCCGGTGCCAGTCGGTCAGTTGCTGGTAGGCATGAGCGATGCGCAAGACCGTCGCTTCCTCGAAGGGCTTGCCTACCACCTGCAAGCCAATGGGCAGGTTGTTTGCTGTGAAGCCGCAAGGGAACGAGACAGCGGGCAGCCCGGCCAGGTTAAAGGGCATGGTCAGATCCAGCAGTGTGACAGGAGTGCCATCGATGGTGATATCCTGGTCGATCTCTGCAATGGGAATGGCGGGCAGCGGAATGGTTGGGAGGGCCAGGGTATCGACGCGCTGTAAGACGGCGCGCAGCACGCTCGTGAAGATGCGCCGTTCCTGCTGCGCTTGCAGGTAATCCACGGCTGGAATAGTCTGCCCTTGCAGGAGGTGTTGGCGAGTTATTTCTGTATAGGCATCGATCCTTCCGGGGAACCAGCCTTTCTGCATATGGGCAAGCGTGGCTTCGGGCTGCTGGATGGTGCGATACAACTCTAACGATGGGCGAGGCAACTCGACATCTATTACCTCTACACCTTCTTCCTGTAACACCAGCATAGCAGCCTGCCAGGCCTGGCGCACTTGTGGATCGAGAGGGCCAAGAAAAGAGTCCTGCGGCAGGCCGATCTTAAGTCCCTGCAATGAGAGCGGGCTGCGTCCCTCTGCTCCACCGATAAGCATGACAGAGGAGCGGCTGGGAGGGCCAGAAACACTATGAGGGTCACGCGGATCGTAGGAGGCTATGGCATCGAAGAGGATAGCGCAGTCTTCCGCGCTATGGGCAAGCGGCCCCACGTGATCGAGCGACCAGCTAAGCGGGATGACGCCGTAAGTACTGACGCGCCCATAGGTTGGCTTGAGGCCGGTGACGCCGCAGCAGGCAGCCGGAATGCGTATAGAGCCGCCCGTATCGCTACCAATCGCACCCAGGCACATCCCGGCTGCGACGGCTGCTGCCGAACCACCACTGGAGCCACCAGGGATGCGCGTGCGATCCCAGGGATTGCGTGTTGGGGGCGTGAAGGTGCCATAAGCAAATTCGTGTGTGTTCGTCTTTCCGATGATGATGGCTCCAGCTTTCCTCAACTGCTCGACGACAGCCGCATCTTCCGGCGCGATATAATCTGCCAGCACTTTGGAGCCTGCTGTCATGGGCACATCTTTGACGGCGATGATGTCTTTAATCCCGATGGGAATGCCATGCAACTGGCTGCGATAAAGCCCGGTGCGTAGCTCCCGTTCGGCCTGCTCCGCGTCTTTGACAGCCTGCTCACGCATTACCGTCACAAAGGCTTTGATTTCGCCGTCGAGCTGATCGATGCGTTCCAGCGTCTCGTCTACCAGCTCGGTAGGGGTGATGAGTCCGGAGTGAATCTCTTCGGCAGCTTCTTTGAGAGAAAGATATGGCATGGCTATGCAAGTCCCTCCATCTCATCTTTGGGATCGCGCATCATGAGCTCTTGCAGCACGCGCCTGGGATCGAGGCCTTCAAAGAGGACCCGGCTCAGTTCTTCCGTGATCGGCATCTCTACACTATAGCGCTCGGCCAGTTGCAGCGCCGCTTTTGTTGTGGAGATGCCTTCAGCGACGCTGTGGGTTGAGGCCACGATATCTTCGAGTTTCTCGCCCGAGGCCAGGCGCCGCCCAAGCTGCTGGTTGCGGCTCAAAGGGCTGGCGCAGGTGACGATGAGGTCGCCAATACCTGCAAGGCCGGTGAAGGTCATGGGATTGGCTCCTGCCGCCAGGCCCAGGCGCACGATCTCGGCGATACCCCTGGTGATAAAGGCAGCTTTCGCGTTATCACCATAGCCCATGCCATCGTTGAAGCCGGCTCCAATGGCGATGATATTTTTGAGCGCACCGCCCAGCTCGACCCCTACGACATCGCTGGCGGTATAAACACGAAAGTAGCGGGTCGTAAGGATGGTACGGGCCTGCACGGCCACCGCCGCCGTCTCGGATGCCACCACAGCCGCAGTCGGTTTCCCCTCCGCTATTTCGCGAGCAATATTCGGCCCGCTGAGCGCAGCAATACGACCGTTGGCCTGGGGAAGTTCCTGGGTAATCACTTCGGTCATGCGCATGAGAGTGTCAATTTCAATGCCCTTGCTGGCGCTAACGAGCAGTGTCTTGTTATCTAGGTAGGGGGCGACTAAGCGAGCATTTTCGCGCATGCGTTGAGATGGCGTGACGAGCAGGAGCATCTCTTTGTCAAGGATGGCTTCTTCTATGTGAGCAGTCACACACAAGGCATCAGGGAAGCGAAATCCGGGGAGGAAAACAGTGTTTTCACGCACCTGCTGCATCTCTATAGCGCGCTCTGGCCGGTGTTCCCAGAGCGTCGTGACAATACCTTTCTTTGCCAGCAGCAGGGCAAGGGTAGTGCCCCAGGCGCCGCTGCCGATGATACCAACCGATACCATTTATGTCTATCTCCTATGCGTTGCAATGCATTTTGTCGCTGCATAACTATGCCGTCATTGTAGCATAGGAGAGAAGGCAGTGAGAAATTTATCTGGCCCCTACAAGGGTTTACAGGGGTAGGTTAGTTGGAGGGGAGCGAAGAGCGAGGAGGCACGGGGACAAGCACAAGGCCCCTTCCCATCCGCGCCTGCACCCCTTGTCCCTACAGGCGACGATCCGCTTAAGAGGCGGGTTCACGGAACAACCTACCTTGTAAACCCCATACGGGAGGCCATTACATTTCACCTGGCCGATCTGAGGTGATAGGGTGGTGGCTTTCTAAAGGGCTCTCGTGTATGGCCTCTGGCCTTTCTGCCTCCTCTGCATACACAGATGGCTTCAGGATACCCACGTAGGGCAGGTTGCGATAGCGCTGCGCGTAGTCCAGACCATAGCCAACCACGAAGCGATCAGGAATCTGGAAACCCACGTAATCCAGCTTGACAACTTTGATCCGCTCGCGCCCCTTATCGAGCAAGGCACAGACGCGAAGGCTCAAAGGTTTGCGTTGCCGCAGCACTTCCATCTGGTAGTGCAGTGTGAGGCCGCTATCAACGATATCTTCCACGATCAGCACGTGTTTTTGATCGATGGGACCCTCTAAATCCTTGAGGATGCGCACCACGCCGCTCGACCGGGTGCTGTTGCCATAGCTGGAAATTGCCATGTAGTCGATCTCAAGCGGCAGCTTGATCTGGCGTGATAGATCGGCAATAAATGGAACCGCCCCCTTCAGTGTTCCCAACAGCAGCAAATTCTTACCCTGGTAATCATGCGTGATCTGCTTGCCCAGCTCGGCTACTTTGGCGCAGATCTGTTCCTCGGTTACCAAAATCTCAAGAATGTCTTCGTGCATGTCCACCTCGTGTTAAATGATGTGTTGAATAGATAAGCGGATAATCTTTTGTGTTTTGCCCGTGAGCTTCACTCGCTCGTCGATACAAACGCCGGCTAGCCAGATGCAGCGTGAGCCGGAGAAAAAAAGCGGGATGTAGGGACGCTCGGCACGAGGAATATGCTTGTCTACCAGCACATCCTGCACTTTTTTCTCACCTACCATGCCCAGTGGTTGTATGCGGTCACCGGAACGCCTTGTGCGTACTCGCAAGTAAGAACCTATACTATCACCATCAATATACACAGTATGACGAGTCGCCGGCAGCAATCGCCACACGGTCGTCCAGTCACCATGCTCCAGCGCCTGCCTGGCCTGCCCGGCGATCTCGCCTGTGACAAACTCTGCCGATGCGAGCCAGGGAGTGCCTGTCACCTCGGCCTCTCCTGGAACAGGCAGGAGAATCTCCGTATCCCATGCAGAAAAGATGGGCAAAGGCTCTTTCTGTAAAAGACGTTCGACTACCAGGACATTCAAATTGCGCCTCACACGCAAGTGTGCAGGGAGATCAAGCTCCTGCTCCTCGCGACCAGGCGGGCGCTGCACGAGTTGCTCGATCAGGAGATAGTGGCGCAGCTCCAGCGGCGGCTGCCCTTCACACAGGCGCGCAGCGACGCGGTGCAAGAGGTGCCGCTGCAACGCGAGGGGGAGCTTATTCAACTCATCGATGCTTAATGTGATGCACTCAGGGCTTTCAGCAATGACGACGGCAGGCCAGCAGCTATCAACCCGGGCATCTATCCAGGTGATATCAGTGCGTATAACTTCGGCATTCCGCAGCAGAGTGGCGCGTATACCTGGGTTCATTGACTCCAGCAAGGGCAGCAATTCATGGCGGATGCGGTTGCGCAGGAAGCGCGGGTCGATGTTGCTGGCATCTTCTAGCGGGACGAGATGGTGCTGCTGGCAATAAGCCACAGTCTCGGCATGGCTCACTTCCAGCAAGGGACGAATAATATCCTGCTGGCGTGGCAGCATGCCGGCCATACCGTAGAGGCCTTCGCCGCGCAGCAAGTGAAGCAGCAATGTCTCAACCTGGTCATCGGACTGGTGAGCAACGGCGATGAGTTGCCCCTGAGCGACTTCACGCAGGAAGCGATAGCGGGCTGTTCGCGCGGCATCTTCTAGCGACCTCCGCTCCTGGCTCGCCAGCATAGGAACATCGATCTCACCGAGAGTAACGGGTAATCCCCAATCGGTGGCGAGCTGAGCAACATAGGCAGCATCGCGCGAGCCGGTCTCGCCTCGCAATTTGTGGTTCAGGTGGGCCACGTGCAAACGCACACCGGAATAGAGTTTGCCGGGGCCAGGCCCACAGAGGCGGTGTAAGAGATGCAGCAGGCATAACGAATCGGCCCCACCCGAGACGGCTACGATGATTTCGCCGCTAGCCGGGAGGAGCTGGTACCGCTCGATATACGCTGCAACCCTCTCGAAAATCTCTGGCATGTTCCCGTTCGATATGATAGGATATAGGTGATTATACCTCAAGGTAAGTGTGTGTAAATAGAGGATTGAGGACAGTTAAGGCAATGGCAATTCACAAAATTATTACGGCAGAGAATCCCATCTTGCGCCAGAAAGCAAAGAAGATTCATCGTTTCGATCCATCCCTGCAGAAGCTAGCAGAGGATATGTTTGAGACCATGCACGCAGCCCGTGGTGTAGGGCTGGCTGCGCCCCAGATTGGGCGGTCTATCCGCATCTTTGTGGCCGAATATGAAGACCACAAAGTTGCCATGGTCAATCCAGAGATCGTCAAAGCCGAGGGCGAGGTGCTGGGAACAGAGGGCTGCCTGAGCATTCCTGGCTATGTCGGGGATAACATCCGGCGCGCAGAAAAGGTCGTGGTGAAAGGGCAGGATGTGCGAGGCAAAGCCATCAAGGTGAAGGCCGAGGGCTGGTTTGCCCGCATTCTCCAGCATGAAATCGATCACCTGGATGGTATCCTCTTCCTGGATCGCCTGGATCGGCCTGAAGATTTGCGTGAAGTGCCTGAGAGCGAGGAGGAAGAACTGGAAGAGGCAGCAGTGCTGGAATAACAGGCAGGGCCAGGGTGCCCCGCCGGTGTCAGGATTGGATCACCTGCTGCTTTCTTAACATTGGCAGCGATTGCTTGCCGAGCGCGCGCTCGCACGATGGACATATATAAAATCCCTCATCGCGATAGCGCAATTCATTCACCTGAAAATGCAGGTAGCAGATGCCACAGCGGGTCGCATCGGGCTGGCTGGCGACCTGGCGATCGTGTTCGAAAAGCTCCTTCAGGGATGCGATCATCGCATCAAAGTCGAACGAGCCGGAGTAACTTCGC
Organism: Chloroflexota bacterium; assembly: GCA_902812455.1. The sequence goes on from CADDZH010000042.1 coordinate 35,644, forward strand.
CCGCCTGTGCCACTGATTACCGGCAGCGCACCGGTAGGGTTGTTGGCCCGGACATCGCGGCGATTGGCAAAGGAGCCGCTGTTCGATGACCAGTCGTTGTTAGGACCCGTTGTATGTGAATTGCTCAAGGTGGTCTCCCATTGTTCATCAGCTCATTGCTTCATTTATTATACCTTTGATACTCTGCTAAAGCAAGCCCTGGTGATCACCCGTGGAGGGCTCGTCGAATATGAGGGTAGGGGCAGGGCTTGCCCCCGCCCTAGAATCCGTTGCAGCGAACTAGGGCGATGCTTGCCATCGCCCCTACCTTCATTTCCTTGCCTATGAAAGATAGGGTAATCACCAAAGCAAACTTTCTGGACAAAAGCTTGCAGATTTACTATACTTAGGATCAAGGCGATAGATGTATCATTGGATATGATGTACCAGCATGTAACAGAGGAGTAGAGTGTTACATGGGCGAGAAACCTACCATGAAGTTCCCCCGGCTCTTTGCGTTCAGGCCTGTACAGGTTGATGAACGCTACGGGTATAAGCAACCCCCTGTGCAGCAAGCGTCCTGGTGGGCGCTTTGTATGGCCTGGCTCCGCTATCACAGCATTCAAATTCGTTGGGATATTGAACGCTGGCTTGCTCGCCTATTTCACCGGCGTTGGGGCGGCTAGCTGAGTGAACCGCCAGCCCGGCTTAGCGCTCTTCGCTCACTTCTGAATCGAGCGTTAGCTCTCCTGTGTGCAGTATGCGCAAGCGCCTGACTTTAGCAGGTTGAGCAGGAGCATAGCTGGGCCGCTTGCGCTGCATGCGCATCCGTAATTTACGCTCTTTGGCCTCGATGAACTCAAGAGAGAGGCGACGATAGAGCGCTTCCCACTGATCCAGAACCTTAAGACGGTCATGTTTGGCGATAATCTCCAGGCTCTGCTTCCCCATCTGCTTGCGCAGCACCGGCTCTCCCACAAGCGTATCGATGCAACTGGCAAGCTCATCGCTATTTCCAGGCTCGAAGAGGTAGCCATTTACGCCATGATGGACAAGCTCCGGCAGGGCATAGGCCCTGGCAGCGATAACGGGCAGGCCGCAGGCCATGGCTTCCATGGTGGCGAGGCTCTGCAATTCTGCCTGGGAGGCGATAACGAACAGATCGGATGAGCGTCGCAGCTCCAGCAGGTCCGCATCGCGCACAAAGCCCAGGAAGGAGACGCGATCCCCAACGTTGAGCCGTTCGACTTGCGCCCGCAGGTCTGCCTCAGCCGGGCCTGTGCTGGCAATGGCAACGTGCGCCTTGCTGGTCATTTTTGCAGCAGCATCGATCACGACATCGACACGCTTCTCGTAGTTCAGACGATTCACGTGCAAGATAATCGGGCGATCCAGCGGGAGATTGTATTTCTGAAGGATCTCCTCGTTGCGCTCTCCTGGTGAAAATTTCTTGAGATCGATGCCGTTAGAGATCACGCTGGCAGGAGCGCGCAAGCCGTGTTCATAGAGGAGATTGAGGGCCGTAGCGGTAGGCGCCGTTACATATTCGCAGCGATTGTAAAAACTGACCAGGTAAGAATACGTAATGCTGCTGAAAGGTTTGCTGAAGACCGGATCGTTGGTGAGCAGGCGGCTTATGTTAATAGGCAGGTAGTGATTGGTAGCAATGACGGGTTTGTGCAGACCACCGGCCAGGATCTGGGCAATATTGCCCAGCACAACAGGCGAGTGAATGTGAATGATATGCGGATCGCTCCTTTTCAAGAGGTTGCGCACGGGCATAAATGGCAAAAAGGGAATGCGCAGCCCCTCGTAAGTAGGCCACTCGAACGACGAGAAGCGATAGACGCGCACGTTGTGCTCGAGATGGCGCATATCTCGCGAGTTGTAACTGGGCGCGACAACCCATACCTGGTGCCCGCGATCGGCGAAATCGTAGGCCAGCTCTTGTGTGACCGTTGGAACTCCACCGACCAGCGGGGGGTATTGATCAGTGACGATCATGATGCGCATAACGATGCAACCAGTTATTGTCCACCGCCAGCCTCAGCAGGCTGACCGGCAGCCTCTGCCGCAGGTGCAGCAGCCTCCGCTTCCCCGGCGGCTTCTTCAGCTTCCTCAGCTATCTCGGCGCGGGTGACGGTGACCTTGGCCACAGTTTCATCTGGATCGGTGAGCAGTGTGACGTTTGCGGGCAACTTGATATCTCTAGCGTGCAGGGCGTCATCGATCTCGGCCAGCGAGGAGATATCCACCTCGAGATAATCAGGAATATCCGAAGCCGCACATGCGATTTCTAGCGTATCCAGCGGGTGGATGAGTACCCCGCCTTCGTTTTTCACGCCAGGCGATTCTCCTACGAAGCGCAGCGGCACCTTCACATGAATGCGCTCGCGCAGGCTGACGCGGAAAAAGTCGATGTGGAGCACAGCTCCGGTGATCGGGTCACGCTGCACGCGACGAATCAGCGCTGTTTGTGCGCGTGCGCGACCAGGCAGCCGCAGGGTGATGATATTTCTTGTTCCATGCGACCTTCGCAAGCGCTCGAAGGCAAGCGCCTCAAGTTGCACTGCCTGCGGGGCCTGCTTGTGCCCATAGATATTTGCGGGAATAATGCCCGCCTTGCGCAGGCGTTTGGTGGCTTTTCCCATAACCTGGCGAGGACTAACCTCTAGCTCTATCTGTTCTGCCATTACTGTATTCCCCTTTTTGTTCTCTGTTTCTTAAAGAAAGTCAACAGCGTTTCTGTTTTCATGGTGTTCAGCACGTCATTGGCACTCAACCAGCCTTTGCGTGCAACGCCTATACCATAGCGCATATCGTCTAATCCGGCAAGATTGTGAGCATCGGGATTAACAGGTATCTTCATACCTTTATCACGTGCGCGCTTCACCAATCGCCAATCCATATCCAGGCGCGCAGGATTCGCGTTGATTTCGATGCATACCCCCTGCTCGGCAGCAGCATCGATGACCGCCTCCATATCCAGTGTGTATCCGGCCCGCTCAAGCAGGATGCGCCCCGTTGGGTGCCCGATAATATTGACGTATGGATTGCTGATAGCGCGTATCATGCGCTTCGTCTGCTCTTCGGGCGACAGGTTGAAGTTGCTATGGATGGAAGCCACCACAAAATCCAACGTTGCCAGCACATCATCTGGGTAGTCGAGCGTTCCATCCTTTAGGATATCACATTCCGTTCCTTTGAGGATACGCAGGCGCCCGGCGAATTCTTTGTTCAGGCGATCGATTTCTGCATGCTGCCGGCCCAGGTCATCTGCGGTCAGCCCCCCGGCATAGGCAGCGCCTTTGCTATGATCGGTGATGCCCAGGTATGTAAGGCCACGAGCGATGCAGCCCTCGGCCATCTCGCGAATGGTTTGCTGCCCATCGCTCCATGTAGAATGGACGTGCAGGACGCCGCGCAAGTCGCTCTCCTGCACCAGCACGGGCAATCTATGCTCGATGGCGGCTTCGATCTCGCCCATATCCTCGCGCAGTTCCGGCTCGATGTAGTCCATGCCCAGCGCGGCGTAGAAATCGGCCTCATCCTTGCACGGCACAAGTTCCAGCCCCGATGCTTTCTCCTTGAAGAGACCATACTCATTAATGGTCATGCCCATGCCCAGGGCGCGGCGCCGTAAGGCGATGTTGTGGTCTCTGGAGCCTGTAAAGTGATGGAGAGTATAGGGAAACTGGCTATCCTTGACGACGCGCAAATCCATAGCGATGCCATCGCCCAGGATCACGCTCGATTTCGTTTCACCTTTGCCGGTGATTGCCTGCACCGATGGCTGGCTTGTGAAGAAATCCATGATCTTGCGCCGGATATTGTCGCCTGCATCATCGGCAACGCTCGCCACCATGTCGATATCCTTGACCGTTTCGCGGCGGCGGCGCAGGCTCCCGGCTACCTGCAGGCGCACGATCTCCGGCAATGGGGCCAGGGCCTTGCGGATGCGCTCGGCCTCCGCCTCTACTACCGGGTACAGGTAGCGTTCGGCGTGCTGGGTGAGAAAGGCAATGCCCTGCAGGATATTCTCCTCAGTCTTTTTGCCAAAACCTGGTATGCGCGCTATCTTCCCTTCGCGGGCGGCCTGTTCCAGCTCGGCAATGCTGTTAATGTGCAACTGGTCGTAGATGGCGTTGATTTTCTTGGGGCCTACGCCTGGAATGCGCAGCATTTCGAGCTTGATCGCCGGCGTATTTGCCCGCAACTCGTCAAGGAAGGCAATATGCCCGGTATTAACCGCCTCTTCGATGCGTTTGATGATTGTCTGTCCCAGACCTGGCACGCCTTTGAGCTTACCCGCGAGGGTAAGCTGCTCGATGTCCTCGTCAAGCCCGCTCACGGCGCGAGCAGCATTTTCATACGCGCGCACCTCAAATTGATTGCTGCCCTCTTTCAAGGCCAGCAGCGCGGCAATATCTTCCAGCATGCCAGCAATTTGATTTTTATCCATCTTCTTTTATCCCAGGCGCAGGTCAAAAAATTCCGGTGGTCGCGTTGTGACTTCAAAAGGGTGACGCCCTTTGAGGTCCCGGCTGAGGTAGCGTTTGCAATCGAAATGCACGAGCAGCCAGCAGTACATGTCTGCCGTGACAAAGACGGCATCCCAGGGCCTTTCGCTGCCCATGTCCAGCACTTTGTTGCAGACGAAGCAGCGTCCCATACCGGCTTCGACCGCTCGCTCAAACCACTGGTAGACAAACTGGTGGAAGTCTTCCAGGGTCATCAACTCCAGGCTCGACTCAGGGTAGCCAAAGAGTACCGGGTCAGGGCACTCACGAAAGTCGTCATGCGCGCGGCTCAAAGCAATGATGGGCGCCTTTACCGCTACTTTGATCTCGTCGTGTTCGGGATCATCCGCCGCTGTGACAACATCGTGCAGCAGCAGCCCCTCTCGCGCAAACCAGCTCAGTAGTTCATTTCGCATAGATATGTATCAGCCGTGAAACCTAATAGTCTAAGTACCTGCTCATTATAGTGCAGGGATTGAAGTGGCGCAAGAGTGTATCAAGATAAATGTCCTGCTTAAAACGGGATGTGATAACGGGACACCAGTCACTTCACTCCGGGACGCCTGGGTGGGTATGCTCAATAGCGGTGAGAACGAGGGTGCAATCCCTCGCAGTCTTTTTACATCGAAAGGAGCAAAGGTATGCGACCACTTCTTTTGCGTTTGAGCGGCTGGCTCCTCCTCGTTGGGGGGCTATTCATGGCCTTGACGGTCTTCCATCTGCACACTTCTCCGACCATGGCGACCCTGATCCTCACTCTGGGTGGAGTCCCTTTGATCCTGGGTATCCCTGCTCTCTATGCGCGGCAGGCGAAACAGATTGGATGGGTAGGTCTGGTAGGGCTGGTGATCATCTGGCTCGATATATTCATCTTCCCCGTTCGGGGTGCTATCGCTAGCTTCATACCCGGATTTAGGCTTCCCGACTTCCTGCTCGTTATTGGACCACTGACGTTAGTTGGTGCACTCATGTTTGGCATTACGACAATCCGGGCGCACGGTTTTCCTGCCTGGCTTGGCTGGAGCATCTTTGTTGGCTATATCATTGCCGGCATTGGCAATTTCCTGCCCAACAATCTTGCTACGATTGCTCCTTTTATCGCCGATCCTGGCGAGTGGCTTTTCTGGCTCAGTTTTTCTGGATTTGGTTTTGTCCTGCTTTCTGAGCGCAGGGCACAGAAAAAGAGGGTAGCGGTCGTAACCGGAGCTAGTGACAGCTTGCCTGGCGAAAATTGAACAGTAGCATGTTTTCAATGAAATAATCTGCCCAAAACAGGAGCAAGCGTATGTATCCGGGGAATGGCATGACCCAAGAGCGACAAGAGGTTGTTCCCACAGGAAAGAGCCAGTCACGACGGGCGAACGTGCAGCTAGAGGGATTCTGGCTGCACGTGGCGCGAGGAGTATGGCTCGCTTTCGTGCTGGCTGAACTCGTCATCATTATGCTCACGCTATTGGAG
>CADDZH010000043.1 GCA_902812455.1 Chloroflexota bacterium
GTGCCAATGGTGAAGGGGAGGGTGGCAGGCGATGAGGCAGCCAGGCTGTGCTTGGGGGTCACGAGCAAGCGCAGGGAGTCGTCCGCGGGATCAGCTTCAGGGTCTGGGGCGAGCAAGAGCGCGCTATGCACCGAAGGCAGGCCAGGCAGATGCTGCAGGCGAGCCGGGTCCAGGGTTTTAGGCAGGGAGCGGGTGAGAGGACGGATGAGGACGATGGCGCAGTTGGTCTCTTGAGCGAGCAGGGTGAGCTGAGGCAGGAGGCGACGAAAGAGGGCTTCGCGAGCCAGTTCGGGGGTATCGAGGATGACGAGGTGGGCGTGGGAGCGGCGGATGACCGATTCGAGCAAGGGCAGGTCGCTGGCCAGGGAGAAGGGGCGACAACTGAGGGCGGTGAGCGGCTCAGTAGCTTCCGAGGAGCCAACGCTGGCGTGCGTGGAAACCGAAGGGGTCGAGACGGGGACGGCATTGAGCAGGCTGACGCGGGAGGCATCGCCACCGGCGGCATCGAAGCGCGGTTTGATAGTGTGGGCAGGCGAGTCGGCGGGAGCGACGAGGACGACATGGCCCTGGGAGCAGGGGGAGCCATCGGGCCAGGGGTGACCGGAAGTGACGAGGGCGGCCAGGTGCAGGGAGAGCAGGGAGAGGCCAGAGCCGGAGGGGCCATAGAGGACGGTCAGGTGAGCCAGGGGGATGCGGTCTGGCCAGAGCCACTGGAGGGGGCGGGCCTGCACATCTGTAAGGGAGTAGGCGGAGAGCGGCTGGTCGAGGGAGTGTTCAAGGGAGGACAGGGTGGATTGGGACATGAGGGGAAACCTTTCTGTTGTGAGAATAAGTGTGAACAGGGGTCAAGGGACTGAGGTACAGGGACGGACTACGAAGCGTGGCTACAGGACGATCAGTAGCAAGCGAACGGTGTTTTCCATGTTCAGTATACCATAAAAATTAAAAGCAAGCAAGGGGTGAAGTCATGGGGACCAGATCATGAGGCCCACAAGGGGCCTCACTACCATATACGGCTGCGCATGGAGAGATAGGGTTTGTGGTTGTGAGCATGAAGAGAGCAAAAGGTAGGATCGAGGGTGAGCTTTCTGGCGAGGGCTTGAGGAGAGCCAAGTCTGGATGGTATCCTTTTTGTGAAAGAGCTAGTAGTATGTAGGGAGAAGCTATGCCACTTCAGTTTATCCTTCGCTCTGCGAAAACGCCATCTCTCGATGTTTCCGCAGCAATTACCGCAGAGTGGCGTGAGGGGGATTTATGGTAAGGTCAGGATTCTATACCGCTTTGAGGATGCCAGGAATCCAGGTTTTCATGGTGTAAAATGTAAATAGCATCCTGTGGATGCCAGGATAGTCCTAATCTATTTCAAAGAGAGACATATGGAACATCGAGAGCTTGGTCGAACCGGTTTGCAGGTGCCGGCAGTCGGGATGGGCACCTGGCGAACCTTCGATGTGAGCGGTGAGCCTGCGCGCAAAAATGCCCGCGCTGTTGTGGATACGGCATTAAAAGCGGGTGCGAACTTTTTCGACTCCTCTCCAATGTATGGAGAAGCCGAGCACGTACTGGGAGAAGCCCTGCGAGGGAGACGCAAGATGGCGCTGGTCGCTACGAAGGTGTGGGCGCCGACAAGAAGTGAAGGGCGGGCCCAGGTAAAGCGTGCCCTCCAGTTTTTCGGCGGCTATGTCGACCTCTATCAAATCCATAACCTTCTTAACTGGCTTGAGCATCTTGCCATGCTTGAGCATTTGCGCGAGGCTGGAAAGGTGCGGGCTATAGGGGCGACGCATTATAGCAGTTCGGCCTTTGGCGAATTGCGCCATGTGATGCAGACGCGGCGCATTACGGCCATCCAGATACCGTATAATCCTATCCAGCGCGAGGTTGAACGCGATATTCTCCCTCTTGCCGCCGATCTCAATCTGGGAGTTGTCGTGATGCGTCCCTTTGCAGAAGGCGCGCTCATGCGCCGTATCCCTTCTCAAGATGAGCTGGCTCCCCTGAAACCGTTCGGCGTGACAACATGGGGTCAGGCTCTGCTCAAATGGATTCTCAGTGATCCTCGCTGCCATGTGGCGATCCCGGCCACATCAAACACCCGGCGCATGGCTGAAAACGCCGCTGCTGGTGATCCACCCTGGTTTGGCCCTGAAGAACGTAGTCTCGTCGCGCGCCTGGCAGAAAGGTATGCGTAGGAGATGTAATGATGAAGATAAAAAAATAAGGAATATGATGTATGGCTATACGAGTGGTTGTTTTTGATATTGGTGGAGTGCTAGAAATCACGCCTGATACCGGATGGGTTGAAAAGTGGGAGGCAAATCTCCATCTGAAACCAGGGGAGTTGGATGGACGGCTTATGGACGTGTGGAGAGATGGCAGCTCCGGTAACATTTCGGAAGAGGAGGTGGAAAAGGGCATAGGCAAGATCATGGGAATGGATCAGGCGCAAGTAGATGCATTGATGTCTGACCTCTGGGAAGAGTATCTGGGTGAACTCAACGTTGAGCTGGCGAGCTATTTCAGCAGCTTGCGCCCGCGCTATAAAACTGCGCTTCTCAGCAACAGCTTTGTGGGTGCCCGCAGGAGAGAGCAGGAGCGCTACCATTTTGACGAGATGACCGACCTGATCATTTACTCTCATGAGGAGGGAATTGCCAAGCCTGAGAGGCGCATTTTTGAACTGACCTGTGAGCGCCTTGGCGTGCAGCCAGCAGAGGTGATCTTCCTCGACGATCACGTGAGATCGGTCGCGGCTGCTCGCGAGCTGGGCATTCATGCTATCCTCTTTCAGAACAATGCTCAGGCTATCGCTGATATTGAGGCACTGCTGCAGGTTCATTGAACTTTTTGTGGTAGTCTGTGAGAAAAGAAAGGATACATATGAGTTCTCTGCCCTCTTCAGTGAACTGGTCTAACTGGTTGGAACGTTGGGATAGACAGCAGCGCGTTTATCTTCCTGAGCGCGAGCAGCGCTTTGCACTTATGCTGGATGTGCTAGAAGCTTTGCTAGCGGAGACCTTTGTCGCAGTGGATCTGGCGAGCGGCCCCGGCTCGCTCAGCCAGCGCCTCCTGACACGTTTCCCTTATGCTCGCTGTATAGCTGTCGATCTTGATCCCGTTCTGCTGGCACTTGGGCAAGGCGCCCTCGATGATATGCAAGGACGCCTCCGCTGGGTAGAAGCTGATTTACGGAATCCTCATTGGCGAGACCATCTTGGAGAAGAACGAGTAGACGCGGTGTTAAGTACCACAGCTCTTCATTGGCTGCCTCCAGCAACACTTGTCGCTCTCTATGAGCAGCTCGCTGAACTGATCCGTCCTGGTGGTGTGTTCCTTAATGGGGATCATTTCTCATTCAGATCGCAGGTGCAAACATTCAAGAAAGTAGTGGACGTGATCCAGGAGCGCAAGGCAAAGGAGGTGGCCGCCAGTGAACAGGCCGAGAATTGGAGAGCCTGGTGGGATGCTTTAGCACAAGAGCCGGGTATGCAGGAACTTTTTGCAGAGCGTGAACGACGCTTCGCCTGGAGAACTTATGATCAGCAAGAGCCACTACTCGAATTACACGAAGCCGCGCTGCATAATGCCGGTTTTCGCGAGGTAGGTGTGATCTGGCAATATCTGGACAACTGCGTGCTCCTTGCCGTTCGCTGACACCTTGTAAGGCTTTGACTGTTTCTCATATATCTGCTATTGTCTATTTGAGAAAACAAAATGTATTACGTTCATCTATAGAGAGCAGTGAAGATAGGAAGATAGAACGAAGGAGCAAGCAGCCATGCCGGTGATAGGATCTGTATTCGTGGGAATACCCTTTGGGGGCTTTAATGTATTTACCGCCCTCACAGCCGTGTTCTGGTTATGGATGCTTGTTGATTGCGCCCTTAATAAGAAGATGCGCGCTGGCAGCAAAGTGTGCTGGTTTATTTTCATTTTCTTCACGCAAATCGTCGGCGCACTCATCTATTTCTTTCTGATGTGCCAACAGCGCAACCCCATCGAGGCGCTGCGCTCCTATTCCCAGTCTTTCACACGCAACAGCCAGCCAGTGCCTCCACTCTACGTTCCACCGCAGCAGCCAGGCACACCTGTGTACACACCGCCTGCCGGAACGTACAATGATTATGCCGGGGGCTATCGCGAGCAGAAGCCGGGTATGCAAACCAAGCAAGCAGAAGAAGCAAGCCCGGAATCCCCATCGCAGGGACAGCCTGAATACGATCAGCCAATCATTTCATACCCGGAAATGCCCACGCAGCAGCAGTGAGGTACATGAGTTGTAGAGGTATTTGGAGATAAGATTTGCCCTGTGAGCAATATCCTGAGCCGTCATGCTGAGCGAGTGAGCCGAAGCCCTGAGCGAAGCGAAGGGAAAGCATCTGCTGCCCAATGACTGAGATCCTTCGCTGCGCTCAGGATGACATACCAGGCTTATCTCTAAATGCCTGTATCCGTATTGAGAATCTGGCAATTGCTCCCAAATTGTGCTAGAATAATCTTAGATAGTTGCATGGATGTACAGCTATTCACTAATGGACTTTCAGAAATTATGCGGAGTTATGAGGAATATGGCTTGGCCGATAATGAGTTTTAACAAACGAAAACGGTAATGGCATGTCATCCTGAGCGCAGCGAAGGGGAAGGATCGCCAGCGATCGGCAGCGGATGTTTCGCTTCGCTCAACATGACATGGTGGGTGACCGATCGTGTTTGGAAAAGTTCATAATCGGCGATGGGCACGATCAATCGGGTTCCACGATCAATCGGGAACCTACGGTCATCCTCGATGAATTTGTTCATGTTCAATAAATAAGCATAAAAAGGAATATTACGTTAATGGCGACTCAACCAGTGGAAACTCCAGAAGCTAATGTTGATGCTCTCGTTAATGATGTTTGCCAGGGACGCTGCATCCATCCTGAGCATGTGCTGGCAGTCCGGCGCAATTTGCTTTCCCCGGGTGATGCGATGCGTCTCGCCGATCTTTTCGCTGTTTTGAGCGATCCAACTCGCCTGCAGGTTGTGTATGCTTTGCTGCGCGCTCCAACGGGCGAACTTTGCGTCTGCGATCTGGCAACCGGCCTTGGTCGCGATGATACAACTATCTCTCACCAGCTTCGTGTCTTGCGCAATCAGAAGATCGTGGCGATGAGGAAGGTAGGCAGGGTTGTCTACTACCGCCTGATCGATGAGCATATTCGCCGCCTGCTTGAAATTGGTTTGACCCACGCCTGTGAGTTGCCACCAGTTTTGACAAAAGAAGCGCAGGTGATGGCATGAACAACAAGCATGCTGGTCACAACCATCGTCACAATCATACACACGGCATGGCAAAGCAGGTGCTGCGCCTGGCCTTCTTCTTAACCATCCTTATTCTGCTGGCCGAGCTTGTTGGCGGCCTGCTTGCCAATTCGCTCGCCTTGCTCTCAGATGCCGGGCACGTCATCACCGATATCTTTGCGCTAGGCTTAGCATGGTTTGCCGCTGTCCAGGCCGAGAGGCCGGCCAATGCGCGCAAGACCTTTGGCTACCACCGCGTCGGCATCCTGGCCGCGCTGGTCAATGCGGTCACGCTGATTGCCATTGCCCTCGCTATCGTTATAGAAGCCATCCAGCGCTTGCAGCATCCTGAGCCGGTGCAGCCAGCTATTATGTTCATTGCAGCGAGCATTGGCATTGCTATCAATCTCTTTATTGGCCTCGGCTTGCGCAAAGAAGGCGGCAACCTCAATATCAGAGCCGCTACCCTGCACGTCTTCGGGGATGTAGCCGCCTCGGTCGCTGTCATTATTGCCGGTATCGTTATCCTTCTGACCGGCTGGACCATTGCTGATCCTATCCTCTCGGTTGGCATTGCTCTTCTTATAGCCATCGGGGCGTGGCGTATCCTGCGCGAAACGACAGACATTCTGCTTGAGGCCGTTCCCAGGGATATCTCGCTTTCAAAGCTGGTGACTGATATGCGGCGGGTTAAGGGTGTGCAAGGTGTTCACGATCTGCATGTCTGGAGCATTGCCAGCGGGATGTATGCGCTCTCGTGCCATGTCCTGATTGACGATCTGCCGCCCAGCGACAGTTCGCCGATTTTGCAATCGCTCACGACCATGCTCAACGAGAAGTACCATATCGGACACTCCACTATTCAATTTGAGTGTAATGATCATCAGGCGGCTTGCTGCGAGATTCACGGTCTTTACTGCCACATGGAGGCGGCCAATAAGGAGCACCAGCATGGTGCGGCAGGCTAACCTGGTGGATAACTCTCCGGATACTCAATTACGGGCGCAGCAGCGAACGCGGCAGGTACGTCTCGGCATCTGGATCGAACTGATTACTATTTGCTGGATGGTTGTCGAGGCCGCCATAGCCATCACTACAGGCTATCTTACGCGTAGTATTTCTCTGCAAGGCTTTGGCATCGATAGCATCATCGAACTGATTTCTGGCGGCATCTTGCTGTGGCGCTTAGTTGTCGAGCAGCGAGGCGGCAGCGACGAGGTCGTTGAGCGGGCCGAGCGTCGCGCTTCCTGGGTTGTCTCCATCAGCCTCTTTGCCCTTGCAGCCTATATCGTTATCGATAGCATCCTCACGTTTGTGCTGCAAAGTTGGCCCGAATCTTCCTGGTGGGGCATAGGACTGGCCATAGCCGCAGCTATCGTAATGCCGCTGCTCTGGCAGGGTAAATTGCGTATTGCCAGGCGCATCGGAAGCCCAGCCCTCAAAGCTGATGCTATGTGCAGCGTCACCTGCGCCTACATGTCCGTTACGCTGCTCGCTGGCCTCTCGCTCAACAAGCTCTTCGGCTGGTGGTGGGCCGATCCCCTGGCTGCCCTTGTCCTCGTGTACTTCATCGTGCGTGAGGGGCGCGAAGCTCTGCACGAGGCGCGAACAGGGGAAATGTGTGAGTGTGGGGATGAGGGGTGCTCATAGGAAATTTGTGTTATACTACTTGCTAAGTAGAGACAACCATAGCATTATGAGTTAGTAAGAGGTATTCTCATGATAGATCGCTTGCAAGACATCTTACCTTACCTGGAGCATCTTCCCCCAGAAGCCCAGGAAGAGGCAGCAATTTTTATTGAAGCGCTTGCAGAAGCACTTGAGCGTGAGGCTTTTGCGCCTGGGCGCGCCGGGTCTGTTCCACTTGAAAAGGAATCGATGGAGCAGTGGGAAGACCCTGCTGGAGCCTGGAGTGACTTGCCAGACACCATGCTTGAAGAGCTTGACCAGCTTCGACATGCCAGCCCACCAACGCCACCGTTGGAGGACATATGAGGCAGTACTTGCTTATTTCCATCACGATAAGGGCTATTGACAAATTCCAAACGATCAAATAGCTAGCTACATGAGAGTAACTGGCTCAAACAAAGCGATCAGTTCTTCAAACGCATGGATCGTCATATCCGCGATGCTTGTGGGGAGAGTAGAAGGCCATTCAAGGCAACGATGTAGCCAGATCGTTCTCATTCCGACCTGATGAGCTCCCCAAATGTCAACGAGAGGATTATCCCCAATAAAGAGTACTTGCTCCGTTGGTACTTGCAAGCAGGAGGCGGCTGCAAGAAAGATGGAGGCATCCGGTTTGTTCGCTCCAAAGAGCTCTGAAATAAATATACAAGAGGTGAGTCGATCAAGACCAAGTGCTTCTATCTTCTGGTATTGTCGAGATGAACCATTGGTGACAATCCCAAAGGGGATGTGAGCCCTCTTTAAAGTGTCTAGAAGCACGGGGAGTTGAGCATCGAGTTCAATATGTTCAGGGAACTGCTGATAGAACGTTTCGACAAGTTTCTCCACAGAATTAGGAAGCCATGGATAGCTGCGTTGAAAGTCTCCAAAAAGGCGTTCGCGTGGAGTATATCCATGCGCGTCGAGGGAAACCAGCAAATCAATAGCCTCTTGAAGCGATGAGCGCTTTTCCAACGGAAAATGCCTTTGTACAAATGAGATGGCCCATCGATGAAATGCTTTCTCTCTATCGAACAAAGTATCGTCGAGGTCAAAGAGCAGGGCAGTTGTCTGATAGGGCAGGAGAAAAGTGCCATAGGAGTGACGGGTTGTATGCAATTGCTCCCTCGATCGTGAGAGAGGCCGCAGAATATGAGAATTATCTGACATAATAACAACACTGCCTTTAAATCGGGGGCGCGATAAATCGGGTTCCACGATAAATCGGGAACCTACGGCTATTCCCGCATGATTTTATTTACCCTCAAAGCGTTCTTCGTAAGCAATTTTACGCATTTCTTTCCATGAAAGCGGCTGGCTCAGGCTTCCGGCTGCGCCGCTGAATGAGTCAATGTCTGGATACTGAAATGTTACACCGAGCTGTTGAGCCCAGGCGAAGGTATCCTGACTGCTCCATAGTTCCACGATCTTGCCACCTGCGATGCGCAAGAAGTCCATGCCCGTCAACACTACCTGCTTTCCAGTTGGCGCAAACGATCCAAATGGTCCCAGGTGCGTGCCACGTAATTCGAAACGAAAGGCAACGGTATCCCCTTCGCTAATCATCTGTTCCACGCGCACCTGGGCATCAGGAAAGGCGGCTCGGAAGGAGGCAACCTCTTCTTTCACGCTCTGCGGTCCAGGAGGCCGATCAGGATGGCTATGATCGACAAAGTCTAGAGCCAGGATTTCACCGGCTAACGCCTCATTGCCCGTATTCCAGAGTTCGATGTAGCGGCGCACAAGCGCCTTGTTTCCTTCCGTTTCCAACGCTGCTCCTCATGTTCGCGTTCATTAAGAAGGCTCATGCGTTAGGAGTATTGTAACACGTCGTATTAGCGTGTGAGAGCGGCTAGAGTATAGTTTATGAGTGCTAGCACACCTGATGCTGTGCGGATAGTATGTCCCTTATTCCAGCGCTCTTGTATCTGAGGGTAATTTGAGGGCACAGCTTCATCTGGCAGATTCAGCAGCATGTCGTTGATGGGAAAGTTCACAAGTTTGGCGGTGATGAAGACAGCTACTGTGCTTGCCAGGCCGGCGAGTGTAAAGATGGTGGATAGTTTCTTGAAATTGGGCTGGAGCAGAAGCGTAATTATGGCTGCAATACCCGAGACGATGCTGAGAGGCCGCAGGTAGCGGTCGGGTAGCTCTATGAGCATTTCCCGGTGTAATTGCACTGATTTACCTGGCGACCAGCGGCGTCTCAAGGGTAGAATTACCATGAACACAAAGACCTGACCGCCTGCCGCGATGGCAGCAGAGAAAATGCTGATAAAATCAAGCATCTTGACTACCTTTTTCATGATCTCTTCTCCATTCTTTATTCTTTTTTACAAACATCTCATACCAAATCCGTTTAAAAAGTGATTCTTTGGGTCCCCTGCACACTGTCCCCCAGACAGCGTTCCCCAAACCCCGGCAAAGGACTGCGTCCTCTGCACTCCTGCTCCTCATGAGCGCGTGGAAACATCAACACCTGTTCCTTTCTTGAAAACCAATTCGCCGCCCAGGTAGGCTGCCAGCAGGATACATGCCAGACCCACGAAGCTAAGAAGGGCAGCTACAAGGCTTTCGCCGGTCGCTGATCTCATCCGTAACGCTGCCGAGACACCATAGAGGAGAGTTGCCACGATGTTGAGCGAGCCATGGAGTAACCCAAGCCGGCGTTGAGAGCCAGATGTCTCGCTCCAATCCACTATGCCGGTAATGATTGATCCAAGGGCTGCCACTCCAGCTACGATGATGGCTACTTTACCGGCGAGTGCGGCCCAGGCGTTGGTATGTGGTGAGATGAGCCAGATGATGTCAAAAAGTGCTACGAGGAGAAGTGCCCCTATCACCACATCGGTGATGGCAGGATGAAGTTTATGACCGAACCATGTTCCATTGAGAAAGTTCTTGAGGCGATGGGGTGGTTTGCGGTTGGCGCCGATAATAGCTTTGATAGCATGTTGCAGTGTGTTACTGATGCGATCAATCTGTTGAGTTGCCACGGCTGTACCCCTTTCACTAATGCTTATTGCCTGCATGCTCAGGTTCAGGCTGCCTGACCCTTCCTGATTCCTTGTCGCATTTGCTACTATAGCAGTAGCAAATGCTTGTGCATTCATGCCCTATGTCATTACTGACATAGGTAGTATAGAATGTTTTATCCTCTATGTCAATACTGACATAGAGCTTTGCTGTTGGAGGTGGCTCATTACCACGCTTGGGTATGCACTGCTTAGTTTACTGGCTCGTCAACCGCTTTCGGGCTATGACTTAGCGCAACAGATGAGCAGGCGTGTTGGTTCATTCTGGCATGCTCGTCACAGCCAGATTTATCCTGAACTTGCGCGTTTAGAGGCGAAGGGACTGATCACTCACGAGGTGATAGAACAGCAGGATCGACCGGATAAGAAGCTATATAGCATTACAGAGGCGGGTATTGGTGAGCTGCGCCAGTGGGTGACCGAGGATGTGCAAGTTCCAGTAATTCGTGATGAACTCGTTCTTAAAGCTTATTCTCTCTGGCTCGTCGAGCCTGAGCAAGCAATTGCACTCTTTCGCACACATGAGCGATATCATACTGAGAGGCTGGCTCACTATGAAACACTTCAGGCACAATTGAAGCAGGCCTGGGAAGCAACAGGAAGACAGATTAATTCTCCATGGTTCTCGACTCATGCCGTGCTCCAGCGAGGTATCGGATATGAGCGCGAGTATGCAGCCTGGTGCCGCTGGGTTGCTGACACACTTGAGCAGCATACTCGTTGAGATTTCTTGAGTCGATTATACTACTCTGTCAAACTTCAATCGCCGGGTGAAATCCTGGCCCCCACAAGGGAGGCCACTACATATTGCCTGTCAATTGAGGCCTGGCCTCCCTTGTGGAGGCCACTACATGGTATCGGTCACATCAAGCTTGATGGACTAATACGCTCCCCTTACCATCGCCAAAAAACTAGTCCCCTTGACTTTTCCCTGACCATCGTGTAAAATAATGACTGGCAAGTCATGGAATTTCTGACAGGTCAAGAAACGTTTCTGTAGTCAGAAGATATCTTGTACGTCAATATGCATGCGAGGAGGATACCTATTATGCAATCAATGCCTGCTCCTCATCCCTTAAGCTGGAAAGAAAGGCAGCGGCAGGAGCGCGAAGCCCTTATCCTGGAAGCCGCTGAAGATGTGCTAGTGGAGAAGGGCTACTACGAAATGTCCATCGATGAGATTGCTTCTCGCGTGGGCATTGCTAAGGGCACCGTTTATCTTCATTTCCCCAGTAAAGAGGACCTCGTGGTCGCGCTTTTTGACCGGGAAGTGCAGAAACTTGTGGAACTGATCGAAACAACCATTGCCCCGGTGCAGACGGCGCGTGCCAAATTAGAGGCCATCTTACACTTGATGTATGGTGAGCTTTTTAACAAACGTATGCGCATGCTCTACTCTATCTACCATAGCGCGGATTTACGCAAATTATTCATGGAAAAAAGAGGGAGTGGGTGCATGTATGAGGCATGGGAGAAACTTACCGGCCGTATTACTTCCTTATTGGAGGAGGGCAAAGCGGCAGGCGAGTTTGATCCGAGCATTCCAACCCCTGTTATGCGAGCTGCATTTTTCAGTTTATTGTCGCCAAAAAGTTATGAACGCCTGATGGCGGAAGAGCATCTGTCGCCGGATGAGCTGGTAGAGCAGGTGGGGCGCATCTACTTTAAAGGGATAATCTCTGAAAAAAAGCCTGAGCAATAGAGAGTAAGGAGTATAGATAATGAGTCAATCTGAAGTTATGCAAGCGACTACCGGGAACGCGCCCGCCGAGCAAGATTGGGAGCAGCCACGTTATTCACGGCGTGATACCATCTTGACCATGTTCGGGGTACTGATGGTCATGCTGCTGGCATCACTCGATCAGACCGTTGTTTCTACGGCCATGCCACGTGTGATCGCTGATCTGCAGGGGTTTGATCGCTATACCTGGGTTTCAACAGCTTATTTGTTGACATCCACGGTGATGGTGCCCATTTACGGCAAACTCTCCGACCAGTTTGGTCGAAAGTGGATATTCCTGTTTGGTATCGTTGTCTTTTTGATTGGTTCTGCGCTGTCGGGCGCCTCGCAGTCAATGAACGAGTTGATTGCCTTCCGGGGGTTCCAGGGAATTGGTGCAGGCGCACTCATGCCCATCGCTATTGCCATCGTCGGCGATCTTTTCACACCTCGCGAGCGCGGCAAGTGGCAAGGGGTAACCGGCGCTGTCTGGGGAATCTCGGCGATACTTGGCCCGCTTGTTGGCGGCTGGATCACAGACAATGCCTCGTGGCGCTGGGTCTTCTATGTAAACGTGCCTATCGGTATAGCAGCTCTTTTAGTGCTGATCTTCCTGATGCCGGCTATTCGCGGCTCGGGGAAACAAGCCTCGATTGACTATACCGGTGCGGCTCTGCTGGTACTGGGTACAGTGCCTCTGCTGCTCGGTTTTTCCTGGGCTGGCGTGCAATATGCCTGGCTGTCGGCAGAGATTATCGGCCTGTTCGTCGTCTCGCTGGTGGCTTTTGTAGCCTTCTTCTTCTATGAGGCGAGGTTGGCGCAGCGCGGTGGTCAGCCGATTATTGATCCGAGATTGTTCAAAAATAGCATCTTTACCGTTTCGACGATTGTCACCTTCATCTTTGGTATGGGCCTTTTTGGGAGCGTGTTCTTTATCCCGCTCTTTGTTCAAGGAGTTGTCGGCTCTTCTGTGACCAATAGCGGCCTTGTGCTCACACCGCTGATGTTGACCTCGGTTGTTGGCAGTATTGTTTCGGGGCAGCTTGTCGCGCGCCTCGGAAAATACAAGTGGATTGCCATCGCCGGTATGCTGATTAGCGTCGCCGGGATGTGGTTGCTGGTACGCCTGGATGTCAATTCGACGAACAATGATGTCCTGCTGGCAATGCTGGTACTGGGTGTGGGCATGGGCTTCGGTATGTCGCTCTATACGTTGATTGTGCAGAATGCTCTGCCCAGCAAGATTGGTGAGACGACATCGGCGCTGGTCTTTTTCCGCGCCATTGGTGGCACGATTGCCCTGGCCGCTATGGGCTCGGTTATGAACTCGGCTTACTTACCAGGATTTACGAGCGCCTTGAGCAAGTCGCTCAGCAAGTTCTCAATGCCGGCGACGATGAAGGCGGCGCTCCAGTCCCAACTGGCGTCGGCATTCAACAATCCCCAGATCTTGCTGTCTCCTACTGCCCTGGCGCAGATGCACGCGAAAGCGGCGCAGCAGGGGCCACAAGGGATCGCGCTATTGAATGCGACGCTCGAAGCTGTGAAGACGGGCCTGGCGCAAGGCTTGCACGAAGTCTTCGTGTTGAGCCTGGTGATCAGTGTTGTAGGTCTCATCGTTGTTCTGTTCTTGAAGGAGATTGAGGTACGTGGCAAGCGCTCCCCCAGCACTGAAGCTGTTCAGGCTGTCGAAGAGGCTGCCCCGGAAGGCGGTATGGCTGCATTGGTTTAAAAGGCCTTATTGACATTGCGGGGGATATGCTATATGCTGATAGCAGAGTTATCAGGCAATGCGGCGGATAACAGTGGTGTTATCCGCCGCGCATTTTTAGCAGGTATAATTTATATCAAGGGAAACCGAGTGAAGGGGAAGGGGAAGCATCCGGTGTCGATCGGCAGAAATCCTTCGCTGCGCTCAGGATGACATTGCTTCGGCTCGCTGCGCTCAGGATGACATGATTGCGCTCAGGATGACATGAATGGGGCAGAGATCCTTCCCCTTCACTTCGTTCAGGACTTCGGCTCACGCGCTCAGCATGACATGGTTGCGCTCAGGATGACGTGGCGGAGCGTTCGGTTTCCTTTGATGCAAATTCTGATCAGTTTGATTCCCGGTTTTGGTTGCTAAATTTTATTCTATTGTTAAGAAGGCAGTAAGCAGTTAGAAAGGAAGTAGCATGACTGTTCAACAAAGCAAAGTTATACCTATTCCAGATGTGGAGCCTCGCAAGCCAATCCCTCCCCAAAATCTACGTATCCCTGGCCCGACTACTGTTCCTCAACAAGTGTTAGCTGAAATGACCGGGCAGATGATCAATCATCGAGGGCCGGAATTTGCCGCTATCCTGCGCCGGGTTACCCTGCGTTTGCAATATTTTTTCCAGACAGCGACTCCTGTATTGACTTTCTCGGCTTCCGGTACTGGGGGTCAGGAAGCGGCGGTTGCCAATCTCTTTTCCTCCGGCGATCATGTTGTCACTATCACTATCGGCGCCTTCGGCAATCGCTTTGCCAGAATTGCAGAAGTCTTTGACCTCAATGTAAGCCTTGTTGAATTTCCCTGGGGGCAGGCCGCTGATCCTGCCGTCGTCGCGTCGCGGCTGAAGACGTTGCCGCGCTTTAAGGGCGTGTTGATGACCCATAACGAAACGTCGACCGGGGTCACAAACGATGCTGAGGCACTGGTCCAGGCCATACGCAGCGTTAACCCGGATGCGCTCATTGCCGTTGATGCTGTCAGTTCGCTTGGCTGTGTGCCGCTGGAGATGGATGCCTGGGATGTCGATGTGGTCATTACGGCTTCCCAGAAAGGCTGGATGGTTCCTCCCGGCTTGATGATGACTGCGGCGAGTCCACGTGCGTGGGAAGCGAACAAGACGGCAAGATTGCCGCGTTTTTACTTCGATTGGGCTACTATGCGCAAAAAGCTGGAGACGTGGGAGCACCCATCGACGCCTCCGGTCTCGCTCTTCTATGCCCTCGATCTCGCCTTAGAAATGATGCTTGCCGAAGGGCGAGAGGCCATTTTTGAGCGGCACCGGCGTGCGGGCGAGTATGTGCGCCGGCGAGCAAAAGCCATGGGTCTCCAATTGCTGGCCGATCATCCCTATGCCTCCAATACCGTCACTGCTATCTTGATGCCTCCGGGCATTGATACGAAAGCCCTGCTCAAAGTTCTGCGCGAGCAAGATCATGTCGTCCTGGGCGGTGGTCAGGAGTATTTGAGCGGCAAAATCGTCCGTGTGGGCCATATGGGATACTTCCACGAAGCTGAGCTCGCCGATGCTATGGACAAACTGGAGATGCGCCTGCGGCAATTGGGCTTTCAGGGACAATAGACCACCGGGATCATGTAAGGGCGTAGTGATGGAGATCATCAAGTAAGATCGGGGAAGATGTGGGGAGGATTGGTGCGATGGAGAGGCAGATGGGCGACGAGGGCAAGCGCAAAGCTCCCACCATCAGGGATTTTACAAGGGTAGGTTTTCTGGGGTGAGGGAGCAGCGATGGGGCACGAGGACAAGCACAAGGCCCCCACATCGCCTCCTCACCACCCCTTGTCCCTACGGGTACGCCGTGTGGTTGCCGGTTTAGATGGTGGTGAGCATGAGGTGCGCAAGGCACGGAGAGGGCGCAGATAAGGAAGAGATTAATATATGGCAGAAATGACACGTGGAGAGACCGGGGCAGTTAATATTCTCATTACCGATCGCATTGCAGAAGAGGGGATCGAGCTGCTGCGCAGTGAGCTTCCGGCAGCGCACATTGATGAGCGGCTGGGGCTCAAGCCGGAGCAACTCAAAGATATCATCGGGAACTATCATGCCCTTGTGGTGCGCAGTGAAACCCAGGTAACGGGCGACATCCTGGCAGCAGCATCACAGCTTAAAATTGTAGGGCGGGCAGGCGTTGGCGTCGATAACATTGATATAGAAACGGCCACGCGCCAGGGCATTATGGTCGTCAACTCACCAACCGGCAATATTATCGCGGCAGCAGAACATACCATTGCCATGCTCATGGCCCTGGCGCGACAGATTCCGGCGGCCAATAGCAGTATGAAAGCCGGTAAATGGGAAAAAAGTCGCTTTCTGGGTATCGAAGTGCGCAATAAGGTGCTGGGCGTCATTGGCCTGGGAAAAGTCGGGACAGAGGTGGCGAAGCGTGCTCAGGGGCTCGAAATGCGTGTCATTGCCTTTGATCCCTATGTCAGTCCCGAGCATGCGCGCAAGCTGGGCGTTACCATGCTCAGCCTGGAAGAAGTGCTGCAAGAGTCCGATATTGTCACGCTGCACACTTCGCTCACTTCTGGTCCCCAAGGCACACGGGGCTTGATCGGTGCGCGCGAACTACACATGATGAAGCCAACTGCTCGCTTGATCAACTGTGCTCGCGGCGGCTTGATCGATGAAGAAGCCCTGCTCAACGCGCTCAACGAGCACAGGCTGGCGGGCGCTGCGCTCGATGTCTTTAGCCAGGAACCTGTTCGCGATGATCCTGTGTTGAAGCAGTTGCTGGCCCATGAGCGTATGATTGCTACACCCCATCTCGGCGCTTCAACCGAGGAGGCCCAGGTCGGTGTGGCGACCGACGTGGCAGAGCAGATCGTCTCAGTCCTGCGCGGTGGCTTCCCACGCGCTGCCGTCAATGCTCCCTTAATTCTACCGGAAACGCTCAAAGTCTTGCAGCCCTATATGCGGCTGGTCGAACAGATGGGTCGCCTCTATACACAGTTGCAGCCGGGGCCGCTCAACAAGATCGAGTTCTCCTGCAGCGGCGACATTGCTAACTACGACCTGCGTCCCTTGCAGGCAGCTCTTGTGAAAGGGCTGCTCGAATCGATTTCAGATGCGCACGTCAACATGATCAACGCGCCCTTGCTGGCAAAGCAGTGGGGACTGGAGATCATTGAACAGAAGAGCACGATGCCAACCGAGTTTGCCAATCTGGTGAGCTTGCGCATGTTGAGCGCCAACCGCCATGCTTCATCCTTTGCAGGCAAACCGGGCTCCGGTGATGAATATGTGGATGCGCTTAGCGGAACGGTCATGTATGGCGAGCCGCGTATCGTGCGCGTTGGTCGCTACTGGACGGAGTTTGTGCCGGAGGGCTACATTCTCTTCTGCCGCAACTATGACCAGCCCGGCATGATCGGCAAGGTTGGCACTGTTCTCGGCAAAGCCAACGTCAATATTCACCGCATGGATGTTGGCCCTGCGGCACGCACACCCAGGCTTCGCGATTCTCAGCGCAGCACCGATATCGCTCTCATGATCATCTCCGTCGATGATCCCATTCCTGACTGGGCCTTAGAGGAGATCGGCGCATCAGGCGACATCTTCGGGATGACGATGGTGAAGTTGTGAATTACTATGTTGTTAGCTGTACGGAACCTCTCAAAATCTTATGGGGCGGTCAATGTCCTCAATGACGTTTCTTTTGTCATCGATGCCGGTGATAGGGTGGGTATGGTTGGTGCCAATGGCGCCGGCAAATCGACCCTGCTGAAAATACTGGTTGGGCAGGAGCAGGCTGATGCTGGCTCGTTCGCCTATGCTCTCTCGATAGAAGTTGGCTACTTGCCTCAAACCATGCCTGAATTTTATGGAGACACGATCCAGGATTTGATAGCTGATCGGCTATGGCCTGTTCCGCCTTGAGGATATGCAAAAGAGGGTAGGGCAATTAAGCGTTGGCCAGCAGCGCAAGCTGGAGATCGCTCGCCTGATGGCTCAGGAACCCAACGTGCTTCTGCTCGACGAGCCGACGAACTACGTCAGCCTGGATGTGCTCGAAGCCTTTGAGTCCGCCATTATCAATTTCCCCGGCCCGGTGATCGCTATCTCGCACGACCGCTGGTTTATGCAGCGCTTTGGCGGGAAGGTATGGGAGCTGAATGAGGGCAGGCTGGTGATTGACAATATGCTTTTGTGAAGACTTATCTGCACCTGGCGTTGCTTTTTTTGCTTTACAGACGTGGTAATAGTGACAACTCCCCACGGCTAAAGCCGGGGGCTTCTCAGGCCAACATCCCCACCGGGATGCTTAGCGCCTGAAGGCGGTGCCCCCGCCTGTAAAATGTTTCTGGCAGCATTGCTATCGCGATCGGCCACATAGCCACAGAAAGGACAGACATGAGTCCGCACACTGAGAGACTTTTGCACAAGCGCTCCACAGGAACTACATGCCTGTGTGGTGAAACGGGGATTCACACGAATAACCTCATGTCCAGCGCGTGCAGCCTTGACGGTGAGGATGTCGAGGAATTGCCCCCAGCCGGCATCGAGAATACTTTTCGACAAATGATGATTCTTGACCATGTTGGGGATACGCAAGTCCTCAACGACAATTCGATGATAGCGTTCAGCATAGCGTTTGGCCGTCTTGAAATGATAGTCACGCCGCTGGCGATGGATCTTCAGGTGGGTCTTGGCAACGTTGCGGGCGGCCTTACGCCGGCGGTGGCTGCCCTTCTTGCGCATAGCCAGTTGGCGTTGCTTGCGCCTGAGCATCTTCTGCGACGTGCGATAGAAGCGGGGATTGTCAACCGTATTCCCTTCGCTATCGGCCAGGAAGACATTCAGTCCAACATCAATGCCAATATCAGGATGGTCGCACTCGGCGGGGCTATGGTCGTTCTGGGGTTCTATCTCACAGGCGATACAGGCGTACCAGTGCCCATCGGCTCGATACACGAGATAGACCATCTTGGGCTTGCCCTCTATCGGACGATGCAGTTTGATCTTGAGGAAGTGACCGAGCTTCTTTGGAACGACGAGATGCTTCTTGTCCTCATGCAGATAGCAGTCTTTGCCATACTGCCTCAGTTGAATGGAGTGCCACCTATTCGGCTGCTTGAAGCGGGGAAAGCCCACAGCAGGCAAGCCCAGTTCTTTTGCGGCAAGAAAGCGTTTGAGCGCCTTGGTGAGCCGGTCAGCAAGGCATTGGACCGTTGTAGCAGGGACATGCTCACTCCCACGCTCTTTGAACGTGGCCTCCAAGGTATACTTGCTGGGGAATGTGCCATCCTGCTCATACTGAGCCTTCAGCAGAGCAAGCATCTCGTTGTAGAGGTGCCGCGTCTCAGAGAGACAGGCCATGAGCAACCTGGATTGCTCCCTATTCGGATACAGGCGGTACTCAAACATCTTCATGCCTCTATTCTCATGGGTTCATGAGAAATTGTCAAGAGGGAATGTGCCGCATGATCGGCGCGGCCATTCATCCTCGTGCCTCAAGGCAGGCGCCCTCTGGCCGCTTGTTAGTAGATACATCGTGATGCGATATAATATGATCAGAAGTAAGCAAGAAGACTTAGATTAAATACTATAGGGCGAGGCAAAGAGAGATGAAACGCATACTGGTGGTTGAAGACGAGCCTCAGATCACGAACTTTCTCAAGCGCGGTCTCATGTACAAAGGGTTTGATGTCATAGTAAGCGCAAGTGGTGAGGGGGCTTTGCGCGCAGTCCAGCAGTATTCGCCGGATCTGATGGTGCTGGATATCCTGTTGCCAGACATGGATGGCTATGAAGTTTGCCGTCGCCTGCGTGCCGATGGCAACAGAGACCTGCCTATTCTTATGCTTACAGCCAAAGATGAGCTATCTGATAAGATTCAGGGGCTGGACAGTGGAGCGGACGATTATATTACCAAGCCCTTTGTCTTTGACGAATTGCTGGCTCGCATCCGTGCCGGGCTGCGGCGCGTTGAGGGGAAGGCGCGACCGGATAGGGAGATGCAGGTAGGCGATCTTACCATTGATCCAGCTTCGCGCCAGGTCTGGAGAGCCGGTACGCAAATCGAACTGACTGCGCGTGAATATGACCTGCTAGAGTTGCTGGCTCAGCACGCCGGACAGGTCTTGACCAAAGAAACTCTTTTTGAACGCATCTGGGGCTACGACAACGAGGCTGGCCTTGATATTATCAAGGTCTATATCAATTACCTGCGCAGCAAGCTGAATGCAGGTGGAAAACCGAATATCATTTGCAACGTTCGTGGAGTGGGCTACGTGCTGAAACCTCTTCCCTGCCCAGATGTCAGCGGAAAGTAGAGAGGCAAAAAATGGCCTTCAGCATCTAGTCCAAATCAGGGTCTCCTACGTGGTAAACATGGTAATATGTGGTGGCCTCCTTTTGGGCCGGTAATGAAGGTTAACAAATTCATCGGGGTTATTGTGGGTTGCACGTGGGCCGATAAATCGGCGCTGGACACGATAAATCGGCCCCTACAGTTTTCCCCGAGGAATTTGTTTATGTTCATAATCGGCGGGGGGCGCGATAAATCGGGGTTCCATGATCAATCGGGAACCTACGGGCTGGGGTATTTACCATGGCAGGAGCTGCGACGAACGGGGCAAATGATACATTCCTGACGGAAAGAGGATTTCGTTTGCTTCGCGTTATGTTCAAGATGATGTTGAGGAAGCCGAGAGCGCTGCGAGGCAAGCTGGCGCAGTGGAATGCGGTTGTACTGCTGCTTGCTCTGCTTGTCTTAGGGGTGGCTGTCTACGAACTGGTCACCTATCAGATGATCTCCGATCTGGATGGGCGGCTTTATACGGAAAGCGCTCACCTTGAGAGCACAGCAAGCCAGTATCAATCATCCGGTGCCCCTGCTGATCTGGCATTCTTCGAGCAATTAGCGCGCAGTAAACCTGTAAATGAGTTTACCGCAGCCCCTATCTATATAAAGATATTTGATAAGAACAGCGGTCGTCTTCTCGCTGTTTCGCCTACCCTGAGCCAGGTGCTTGTGCCTTTGAAACATGCCGATTTTCTGGCAGCTTTGCAAGGCAAGCAGGTGCTCGATGTGCTACACACTGCGGATGGCAATGAGGTGTATGCGCTTACGTTCCCCTTATACGATAAAGTTCACCGGTTGATCGCAGTAGGCCAGGTAACGCAATCACCGCAGGTGGTGAAGCAGGTGCAGGCCATTCTGATCGTGGTACTGGGCATAGGAGGTCTGATCACCGTTATTATTGCCTATGCGGTAAGTTTCTGGCTGACAACGCGGGAATTGAGTCCTTTGAGTACCCTGATCGATACAATGCACCATATCAGTGTGGGTGGCCTGCAAACCCGTCTTCATCCTCAAAAGGCGCTGAAGGAGATACAACTGCTGACCGAGGCCTTCAACCAGATGCTGAGCCGATTGGAAGCCAGCTTTGCCCTGCAGCAAAAGTTTGTTGCCGATGTCTCGCATGAGCTGCGCACACCCTTGACAGCTATCCAGGGTCATATCGATGTATTACTACTTGAAACTGAACGAGATGGAATACACACGGATTTAGAGCAGATCAGTGCTGAACTGAGGCGCCTTTCACGGCTGGTGGCAAATCTGCTGACGACCGCTCGCGCTGAAGCCGGTATGCTTCCTCAACCCTTTGCTGAGGGGGTTCACTACGTCCAGTTGGATTCGCTTCTGATCGAGGTAGCCCGGCAGGCTCACTTTTTAAACCAGCAGGAGAAAATAGAGATCGGGCAGCTCGAGCAGGTAGCGGTACCTGGGGATGTCGATATGCTCAAGCAAGTGCTACTCAATCTGGTAGCCAATGCGATTACATATACTCCACCTACGGGGAGGGTCACCTTAAGTTTGACGCGCGCGAGCGATCCCCCGGCTTCGATCCAGGATGAAGCAAAGAGCGGGCAAGAAGATTGGGCTGTGCTCAGCGTTTGTGATACAGGCCCTGGCATTCCTGCAGAAGATATACCCTACATTTTTGATCGTCATTATCGCTCCAGGTCGACTGAGAAGTTCGGCGAGCAGAGAGCTGGACTCGGTCTTACTATCGCTCGCTTAATTACTGAAGCGCATCATGGGCATATCACTGTAGAGAGTGAAGTGGGTAAAGGGACTTGCTTCAAGGTGTGGCTGCCAACGGCAATGAAGACTGCTGGTTCACAGGGGTAGGGCGCGAGGGCACGGGGACAAGCACAAGGCCCCTTCCCATCCTCGCCTTCACCCCTTGTCCCTACAGGCGAGGATCCAGAGGGCGCGAGGGCAAGCACAAGGCCCCTTCCACCCATCCACACCACCCACAGCTTCGATAAATCGAGCTTCTACAGCCCCTACGGGTACAATCCAGCTCGTCAATTTCTTATTCGTTTCTCATGATCTCTTAATCTTTTTCTAAAGTTAGATTTACCGCTTTTTAACTCAAGGAAGGTAAGGTATCCCCGAAAGGTAATTCCTGGAGGGAAAAAGATACCTATTTTGCGCTGCGAAAACAATCCCGCACTGGTTGAACAGGCGCATACTAGTCTGTCAAACTTCAAGTGGTGGGTGAAAGCCTGGCCCCCCAAGGGAGGCCACGACATGTTATCGGTCACATCAAGCTTGACGGACTAATACGCAATCCCGAACATTCAGGCTTTTCTGAAGGAGGATAGCATGTCTCTCTTTTTTTCCTTAGAACGTGTCTATAAAGGATGCGCAGAGTAGTGCAATTAATGAGATTTACCAACTAAGATCGGCACCATATGTCATCCCTTCACTTCGTTCAGGGCAAGCTGTGAGCGAGCGAAGGATCTCTTTCCGGGCGTCAGATGCTTCGCTGCGCTCAGCATGACAAGCTGGAGTAATAATCGCTGAATTTTTGAGCTAATCAGGGGGCAAGTATTTCATGTATAGCTATATGGTAATTGCATCGCTGGCTTTTCCTGCCTGGTTGCGTCTCAACCACCTCATCAATCTATTCTTTATTGGGTTGTTGATGCGCAGCGGTATTCAAATACTAGGTGCCCATCCGCGCCTGTACTGGAACGATAGCAGCAATCCTAAAAAGGCCTGGCTTATTTTTACCAGGCAAAAAGTGCCTGAAGACAAACTCTACACCTCGATGGATGATGAGATACCGGTCACCCCTGTGCTGGCGCTGCCTGGGGAGGATAACCTCGGTCTTGGGCGCCACTGGCATTTCTTTTCGGTGATCTTCTGGGTGCTCAATGGTATCGTGTATGTTGTCTTGCTTTTTGCCACAGGCGAGTGGACGCGGCTTATTCCCACTTCCTGGACGATATTTCCCCGCGCCTGGCAGACATTTCTCACCTATATCACTTTTCACATACCACCGGTGAGCGATTTCCGTCCCTACGATCCCTTGCAACAACTGGCCTATGCCGTAGTAGTCTTTGTGCTCGGCCCCTTCTTGATCTTGACCGGGGCAGCCCAGTCACCGGCTATCGAGGGACGCTTCCCCTGGTATGTCAACATGTTTGGTGGCAGGCAAGCGGCGCGCAGCCTGCATTTCCTGGGCCTGATCGCCTTCGTGCTCTTCGTCATCGTGCATACTGCCCTTGTCCTGATCGTTCACTTCCAGGACAATATCCGCAATATCGTCTTCGGCACAACCAATTCGAGCTTTGTGCTTGCTGTCATCATTGCTGTGATTGTGCTGCTCTTTGTCTTTGGCTTCTATGCCTGGGCTTCCTGGTACACCTTACGGCACAGGCGAGGGATACAGGATGGGCTGGGTGCTCTCGTTGATCCCGTCAGACACGCGATACTGCACCGCGAGGTTTCCAAGCAGCATTACAAGAAGTCCGATATCTCGCCGTATTTCTGGGTGAATGGCCGCCCGCCTGAGAGCGAGGAATACAGGCAGCTTGCCCGCTACAACTTTGAAGATTGGAAGCTTGAAGTATGTGGCCTCGTCGAGCAGCCACTACATCTTTCTCTTGCTGATTTGCACAAGTTGCCGAAACAAACGCAGATCACAAGGCATAACTGCATTCAGGGCTGGACTGGTATCGGCGAGTGGGGTGGTGTCTGTGTGAGCGAGATACTGGACCTGTGCAAACCGCTGCCAGATGCTCGCTACCTGGTCTTTACTTCGTACCAGAAAGGCAAGCAATCGGTCAAACCCGAGCTCAAGGAAGCGCTCGATCATACCTTCTATGAAGTCATTGACATGGAACTGGCAAGGCACCCGCAGACCATCCTTGCCTATGAAATGAACGGCGAGTCGCTGCCTATCGTTCACGGGGCTCCCTTGCGCCTGCGCATTGAGACGTTGCTCGGCTACAAGATGGTGAAGTACTTGCGATCAATTGAGCTGGTCAGCGATTACAGCACGATTGGCCTGGGGCACGGCGGCTTTCGCGAGGATTTTCAGTATTATGGTCGCGACGCAGAAATCTGACGCGGGTCTCGGGATTGCGATGAACTTTCATTACTTGGGTTACATAGGAATCCAGCGAGGCCGATGAATCGGCGGGGGGCGCGATCAATCGGGTTCCACGATAAATCGGGAACCTACGGATGCTTGGATTTTAGTTTAGGTTAGAAAGGAACGATACATTATGGCTGACAAAGTGAGTGATTTTCTCTTGAAACGGCTTTCCGAGTGGGGCATCAAGCGTATTTTTGGCTATCCTGGTGATGGCATTCTGGGCATTATGGGGGCCTTAGAGCGCCACCAGCACCTGTTCGAGTTTGTGCAGGTGCGTCATGAAGAGATGGCTGCATTTATGGCTTCTGCTCATGCCAAGTTTACCGGTGAGATCGGCGTGTGCATGGCAACTTCTGGCCCTGGCGCTGTGCACCTCTTGAATGGCCTGTATGATGCCAAGATGGACCACCAACCGGTGCTGGCAATTGTAGGACAATCGGCTCGCCCGGCGCTCGGCGGCAACTACCAGCAAGAAGTTGACCTCATGAGCCTGTTCAAGGATGTGGCGGGTGAATATGTGCATACCTGCACCGATCCCATGCAGATGCGGCAACTGGTTGACCGGGCTGTGCGCATTGCCCTCTGCGAACGCACGGTGACATGCATCATCATGCCGAAAGATGTGCAAGACCTGGATGCCGTGGAGAAGCCGCCGCACAAGCACAACACCGTTCATACGAGTATTGGCTACTCCTTTCCCTATGTCAGGCCTAACGATGCAGACCTGCAACGTGCAGCAGATATTCTCAACTCAGGTCAAAGGGTTGCCATGCTTGTTGGCGCCGGTGCGCTACACGCTACTGATGAGATCAGCGAGGTCGCCGATCTCCTGGGCTGTGGCGTGGCCAAAGCCTTGCTAGGGAAGGCTGCTGTCCCAGATGATCTGCCTTTCGTTACGGGCGGCATTGGTTTGCTGGGTACCACGCCGAGCTGGAACATGATGATGAATTGCGATACCCTGCTCATGGTTGGCTCCAGTTTCCCCTATGCCGAATTCTTACCGAGAGAGGGGCAGGCACGCGGTATTCAGATCGACATCGATGGGCGCATGCTGGGCATTCGTTACCCCATGGAACTCAACCTGATTGGCGACAGTAAGCAGTCGTTGCAGGCACTCATTCCCCTGCTCAAACGGAAAACCGACCGCTCATGGCGCGAGAAGATCGAGTCCGACGTGCGCGAGTGGTGGAGGGTCGTCGAGGCCCGTGCCAAAGAGAGCGCAAGTCCCATTAATCCAGAGCTTGTAGCCTGGGAACTCTCGCCGCGCCTGCCAGAGAATGCCATTTTGAGCGCAGACTCAGGCACAACGGCAAACTGGTATGGCCGCACCATTAAGATGAGGCGAGGCATGAAAGGCTCCGTCTCAGGCAGTCTTGCCTCGCTAGGCGCTGCTGTGCCCTATGCCATCGCAGCCAAATTCGCCTATCCCGATCGCGTTCCTGTTGCCATGACCGGAGATGGCGCGATGCAGATGAACGGGCTTAACGAGTTGATTACCGTTGAAAAGTACTGGAAGGAATGGAGCGATCCTCGCATCGTCTTCGTTGTGTTCAACAACCAGGATCTCAACCAGGTCACATGGGAGATGCGCATTGAGGCAGGCGATCCCAAGCTGCCAATGACCCAGACCATTCCCGATTTTCCCTATGCCACTTACGCTGAGTCGCTTGGATTCCGGGGCATCCGCGTTGACAGGCCAGAAGATGTTGGCGGTGCCTTTGACGAAGCCTTTGCTGCCAATCGCCCTGTACTCATAGATGTGTACACCGACCCGGATGTGCCTACGCTTCCACCACATATCACATTCGAGCAGGCGAAAAATTACAGCG
This sequence comes from Chloroflexota bacterium, assembly GCA_902812455.1. The sequence continues at coordinate 25,714 of CADDZH010000043.1, forward strand.
AAGCCCTGCTGCGAGTCGATCCCGATGAACCGGGCATTATCAAGGAATCGGTAAAGGGCATCGTTGAAGGGATTATACCGGGATTCGGCGAGAAGGGTGAGAAGGAATAAGAGCATGGGGAGCACAAGATTCGGTGACAGGCGTGTCGCTATAGAACGGCTGGATGTCTCTGCCTACACCGTGCCGACCGACTTCCCGGAGTCGGACGGCACATACAAATGGGATAAGACGACGATTGTGATCGTCGAGGCAGAGGCAGGCGGCGTGCGCAGCCTCGGCTACACCTACGCCGATGTGGCCACGGCGCAGCTCATCAAAGAAATGCTTGCGGAGATTGTGGTGGGCAGCGATGCCATGAACGTGCCGGGAACCTGGCTGCAGATGGTCAAATCGATTCGCAATCTTGGGCGTCCCGGCATCTGCTCTATGGCCATCTCCGCTGTCGATAATTCCCTGTGGGATTTAAAGGCTCGCCTGCTCGAGGTGCCCCTGGTCACGCTGCTTGGCGCGGTACGGGAATGTGCTCCCATCTACGGGAGCGGCGGCTTTACGTCCTATTCGCGCGAGCAGCTCCAGAAGCAGCTTGGCGGCTGGGTAGCCGAAGGTATTCCACGTGTCAAGATGAAAATTGGTACAGACCCCGATGCCGACCCGCAGCGCGTAGCCGATGCGCGTGAAGCTATCGGACCTGATACCGAGCTGTTCGTCGATGCCAACGGGGCCTATAGCCGCAAAGAGGCGCTGGCGCTGGCCGATATCTTTGCCGAGGAGTACGGCGTGACGTGGTTTGAAGAGCCTGTCTCTGCCGACGATCTCGATGGCCTGCACCTGATCCGCGAGCATGGCCCTGCCGGTATGGATATTGCTGCTGGCGAGTATGGCTACGATCTGTGGTACTTCCGCCGCATGCTCGAAGCTGATGCGGTAGATGTGTTGCAAGCTGATGCGACTCGCTGTGCAGGCATTACCGGATTTATGCGTGTTGGTGCGCTTGTCGAGTCACGCTCGATGCAGTTGTCAGCGCACTGTGGGCCATCGATCCATGCCCATCCCTGCTGCGCGCTCAACTCGTTCCGCCACCTGGAGTACTTCCACGACCATGTACGGATTGAGCATATGTTCTTCGATGGGGCGCTGACGCCAAAGAATGGCGCGCTCTACCCTGATCTCTCGCGTCCCGGTCTGGGCCTTGAATTCAAGCGCTCAGATGCGGCAGAGTATGCGGTATGAGGAGGGGGTTTTTAACAATCAAAATCGGTGATCGAGGATAGATCATCACCTGATGAATTTTGCCAAGCGAATCAGGCCATGTTGTGGAGAGAGTGGTGCGAGGGAGGAGCGCGAGGGGCGAGGGCAAGCGCAAGGCCCAGCCAGCATCCAGGGGTGGGAGAGGGGCGGGCGACCATAAAGGACGTGGTTGGCGAATGCGATGGGGAGGCGAATCGGTTCAGCAGCCAGGACAGGGACAAGCCCTGTCCCTACAGGTACGGCTGTGCAGGCCGAGGCGTATAGGGTAGGGGCGATCCTTGCGGTCGCCCTGGAGGAGCTATTAGGAAAAAGGGATTAGGATTGTGAAGAATGTAGTTGTTTTGAACGAGAGTTCACGTACTCATCTGAAAGATAGCAATGTGCGCGGCGGGCCGATGAGCGCCTCTACTATAGATGCCGCAGAGCTGGAACATGAACTGCGCAGGCAGGTCGATGGCGAGGTGCGCTTTGATAACGGGAGCCGTGCCCTCTACGCCACAGATGCTTCAAATTACCGCCAGGTGCCTATCGGCGTCGTTATTCCGAGGAGCCTTGATGATGTGATTAGCACGGTTGCCCTCTGCCGTGAGTATGGAGCGCCCATTGTCATGCGCGGCGGAGGGACAAGCCTGGCAGGGCAGGGATGCAATGTAGCTGTGCTGATCGACATGTCGAAGTACCTGAATGGCATCGTCGAGCTTGATCCGCACAAAAAGCTGGCGCGCGTGCAGCCCGGCATCATACTCGATCACCTGCGTGATGCTGCCGAGCAGCATACACTGACCTTCGGACCGGACCCGGCTACTCATGATCGCTGCACGCTCGGTGGTATGATCGGCAATGATTCCTGTGGCGTGCATTCTATCATGGCGGGGAAGACGGTCGATAATGTCGAGGAGCTGGATATCCTGACGTATGATGGCCTGCGCCTGCGTGTTGGCAAAACCAGCGAGGAGGAACTTGAGCAGATCATTCGTGAAGGTGGCCGGCGCGGCGAGATTTATGGCAAGCTCAAGGCTATCCGCGACAGATATGCTGAGCAGATCAGGAAGCGCTATCCGCATATCCCGCGCCGCGTCTCCGGCTACAATCTCGACCAGCTCTTGCCTGAGAATGGCTTCCACGTAGCGCGTGCGCTGGTTGGCACTGAAAGCACCTGCGTAATTGTGCTTGAAGCAACGCTAAAGCTCGTGTATAGCCCGCCGGTTCGTACTCTCGTTGTCCTCGGTTACTCCGATGCATACATCGCTGCCGACCATGTGCCGGAGATCATGTCTTACAGGCCGATAGGCCTGGAGGGGTTTGACCACTTTCTTGTGAATGACATGAGGCGGAAAGGGCTGCATCCTGCCGATATTGCCCTGCTGCCAAATGGAGGTGGCTGGCTGCTCGTCGAGTTTGGTGGGGAGAGCAAGCAGGACGCCAGCGAGCAGGCTCGTCGCTTGATGGATGGCCTGAGGAATAGACCGGGTGCTCCCAGCATGAAGCTCTTTGAGGACCCAGGACAACAAAAGAAAATCTGGGCAGTTCGTGAATCCGGCCTAGGGGCTACCGCCATTGTTCCCGGCAAGAAGCCCACATGGCCCGGCTGGGAAGATGCCGCCGTCCCTCCTGACAGGCTCGGCGACTACTTACGCGATTTTCGCAAGCTCACCGATAAGTATGGTTATGAGTGCGACCTCTATGGCCACTTCGGTCACGGCTGCGTGCATACGCGCATTGATTTTGACCTCGAGACGGCAGACGGCATCAAGCACTTCAGATCGTTCATTGGGGAGGCTGCCGATCTTGTGGTAAGCTATGGCGGCTCTCTTTCGGGCGAGCATGGCGATGGCCAGGCCCGCGCGGAGATGCTGCCGAAGATGTACGGGGACGAGCTGATCGAAGCATTTCGCGAGTTCAAATCGGCGTGGGACCCGGATTGGAAGATGAATCCGGGCAAGATGGTCAATGCCTATCGCGTCGATCAAAACCTGCGCCTCGGTACCGGTTATAACCCTCGCCCGGTGAAGACGCACTTCAAGTTCCCTGATGACGATGGAAGCTTTGCGCATGCTACCATGCGCTGCGTCGGCGTGGGCAAATGCCGCAGGACGGAAGGCGGTACCATGTGCCCCAGCTTCATGGTCACGCGCGAGGAAGCCGATACGACACGCGGGCGCGCCCGCCTGCTCTTTGAGATGCTGCGCGGCAATCCTATCGGTGATGGCTGGCGCGATGAGCATGTGAAAGAGGCCCTGGACTTGTGCTTCGCCTGCAAAGGCTGCAAGGGAGAATGCCCGGTTCAGGTGGATATGGCTACGTACAAGGCCGAATTTCTCTCGCACTATTATAAAGGAAGGCTGCGTCCCATTACGGGCTATTCGATGGGTCTCATCTACTGGTGGGCGCGCCTGGCTTCTCTGGTGCCACAGGTGGTCAATTTCTTCTCGCAGGCGCCCATCTTGAGCAACATCGTCAAAGCGCTGGGAGGCATTGCGCCGCAGCGCAGGGTGCCAAAGTTCGCGCCACAGACCTTCAAAGCGTGGTTCCGCGCACGTGGCCTGCGCAATACCGGCCAGCGCGAGGTAATCCTCTGGCCCGATACCTTCAATAACCACTTCTTTCCCGAAACGGCTATTGCCGCCGTCGAGGTGCTCGAGGATGCAGGCTACCAGGTGATTGTGCCTGAGCAGTCCTTGTGTTGTGGCCGCCCGCTCTATGACTATGGCTTCCTGGATATGGCAGAACGCCTGCTCCGGCAGATACTCGATGCCCTGCGTCCTCAAATCCGTGCCGGCGTTCCCCTGGTTGGTCTTGAGCCGAGCTGTGTCGCCGTTTTCCGCGACGAACTGGTCAATCTCCTGCCGGATGACGAGGACGCGAAGCGCCTGGCGAGCCAGTCATTCCTGCTCAGCGAGTTTCTAGAGCACAAAGCCGGGCATTACCAGCCGCCGAAGCTGCAGCGCAAAGCCGTTGTACATGGGCACTGCCATCACAAAGCCATCATGGGGATGGGAGATGAAGAGACCATCCTGTCGAAGCTCGGGCTCGACTACCACGTGCTTGATTCGGGCTGCTGTGGCATGGCCGGGGCCTTCGGCTTTGAAAAGGAGCACTATGATGTCTCTATCAAAGCCGGTGAGCGCGTGCTTCTACCGGCAGTGAGGGAGGCTGAGAAGAGCGCGCTGATCATTGCCGATGGCTTCAGTTGTCGCGAGCAGATCGCCCAGACCAGCGATCGCCAGGCACTGCATCTTGCGCAGGTGCTGCAGATGGCAATCCACGAACGGGCAGGAACATCACCGGGGCTTGATGGTGCCTATCCTGAAAAGGCATACGTACAAAGCCCCAATCCCTTGACGGCAAAATTACGTACAGCCGCTATTGTGGGTACGGCTGCCCTTGTGGCTGGCAGCGCCATCGTATGGGGATTTTTACGCAGGAGGACATATTATTAAGGAGTGATTACATTTATGGCTCTCACCAAACCGATGGAAACTCTTAAAAACCTGGATACGAGCGCGCTGGCCTCCCTGATGAATGGGAGGCGGCGCTACCCCTCACTCGCGGAGATCCTTCCGCGCAAGATCACACGCGAAGGGATAGTGGTGGAACAGCATATCCGCGAGGGCAGATTTCAACGCAGTCTTTCGCTTATCGCTGCCTTCTCCAGCTTAATGAGCGGGCTGGAAGTGATGTATGAGCATTATATAGGCAGTTTCAGCCAGCCGATCATGTACACACCGGTAATTCTCAGCCCCTTGCTAACCATTGCCGGCGTGTGGGGCGCATTGAATCGCTGGGCGGCGCGCACAGTTTTGCCAATTGTCTCCATTCTCACCATGATTGATGGCGTTGTGGGGTGCATATTTCATATTCGTGGTATTGCCCGCAAGCCAGGAGGGTGGCGCATTCCTGTCTTCAACCTAATCATGGGGCCGCCGGTGTTTGCGCCACTGCTTTTTGGCATCAGTGGCTTTCTTGGCCTTGTGGCCTCGCTCCTGCGCCGCGAAGATGATCCGGCGCATACCTTGCTGCCGGGGATACCGCGCCCGCGCCCGGCCTGGTTGAGCTGGCTTCCGCGCTCGATTAGTCGTGAAGGTATCGTGATTGAGCAGGATGTGCGCGAGGGGCGTTTCCAGCGCGGACTGGCAGTGGCCACAGCGCTCTCGGCCTTCTTTAGCGGGTTCGAGTCGCTCTATTCGCATTACAAAAATAACTTCACCTACCGTATTGAGTGGGTGCCCATCCTGCTGACTCCTGCCATCATGATCGCCGGCTTTGGAGCCGCCTGGAAGCGCTCGATTGCGCGTACGCTGCTACCATTAACGTCGGCCCTGGCGGTGATCAGCGGCGGGATTGGTTTCTTCTACCATGTGCGCGGCGTGTGGCGGCGCCCCGGCGGCCTGAAGTTGCCAATATACAACATCATCTACGGGCCGCCGATCTTCGCGCCGCTTTTGTTCGCCGCCACCGGCTTTCTTGGCCTGCTGGCAAGTTTACTACGGAGGGCTAAATAGTGAAGATTCTGAGACATAAAAAAAATAATATATCCTCTGGGGAGAACAGGGCGACGCAAGAGGGCACAACCAGGCATATCGACGAAAAGAACCTGCCCATTAACATAGACACAGGTGAGCCAATATGGCCTCGTCCGCAGCCTGGCTATTATCCTGGCTACTCTACTTTGAGCCAGCAGGCCTTCTGGGACGAAGCCACGCGCAAGGTCGTCCTGGACCGCGTTCACAACGTGCCCCCTGTGCGCTTTTTTACTCCTGATGAGGCACGCTTGATGCAGGCTGTCTGCGACCGCCTGTTGCCGCAGGATGACCGGGACGAAGAGCACAAAATTCCGGTGTTGAATTACATCGACGACCGGCTCTACAACAGGCGTATCGATGGCTATCGCTTTGAGGATATGCCGCCCGATCACGAGGCGCACAGGCTGGGCCTGCAGGCTATTGAAGCCATTGCCCAGCATATGTTCAGAAAATCCTTTCTTGAGCTGAGTCCATATGAGCAGGATTCTGTCTTGAGAACCATTCACGATGGCAAGCCGCCTGCTGCTCAGGAAATCTGGCAGAGGATGTCCGTCATACACTTCTGGCTCCTGCTTGTGCAGGATGTGCTCGATGCCTATTACTCTCATCCATATGCCTGGGATGAAATTGGCTTTGGCGGGCCAGCCTATCCTCGTGGCTACATGCGCCTGGAAGGTGGTAAGCCGGAACCCTGGGAAGTCAATGAGCAGCGCTACCAGTGGAAGGCGCCGCCCAATTCCCTTTCGGATATGTATGAGCCGGTAGGCTCCGAGAAGCCGCATCATGGGATGCAGACGTCTGGCCAGGAAGGAACACATTGATGAATACACCAATTTTTGGGGAATTTAAGAATCCAGAGACAGATGAGCATATGCTGGGGCCGATCCAGAAGATCGATGTGCCCATGCGCAAGTTCAGGCCGGATGAAGAGGTGGATTTCTGCATTGTGGGCGTTGGCTCGGCGGGCGGAGTGCTGGTGCAGCGGCTGGCCCGGGCCGGTTTTCGCGTCGTGGGTATCGAGGCGGGCCCGTTCTGGGATACAGAACGTGATTGGGTCAGCGATGAAGCCGGATCATCAAAGCTATACTGGAACGATCTGCGGATCACGGGCGGCCATGACCCCATCACGCTGGGAGCCAATAACAGTGGTCGTGGCGTTGGCGGCGGCTCTGTTCACTGGGCTGCGTTCACCCCGCGTTTTCATCCATCCGATTTTCGCGTCTATTCTGAAGACGGCGTGGGTGTAGACTGGCCGATTTCCTATGACGACCTCAAGCCGTATTATGAATTGCTGGAAAAAGAGATACCTGTTGCCGGCCCGGCGTACTTTCCCTGGGGCGATCCTCATGGCTATCCCTATGGCCCTCATCCTCTGGGCGGCGTGGCCGATGTACTCGTCAAGGGGTGCACAAGGCTGGGTATTCGTGTGGTGGCCGGTGGCCCTGTGGCTATCAATGAAGGCTCGCATGGAGACCGCCCGCACTGCATCTATCGCGGCTTCTGTATTCAGGGCTGTAAAGTTGGAGCCAAGCAGAGTACACTTGTCAGCCATGTTCCCGATGCCATCCGGTATGGGGCTGAGATTCGCGCCGATTGCATGGTTGGGCGTATCAATGTGGACGATAGAGGGCTTGTGACAGGTGTGACCTACTTTGATCCTGAAGGCAGGCAGGTAGAGCAGAGAGCGAAAGTCGTGATTGTTTCCGGCTATGCCATCGAGACGCCTCGCCTGCTCTTGAACTCGGCCTGTCCTGGCTTTGAGCATGGGCTGGCGAATTCCAGCGGCACGCTGGGCAAGTACCTCATGGTGCAGATCGGCAATGTTGTCCTGGGCCGCTTCCCCGATCTCGTGCGCATGTACAAGGCGCCACCGGCCAACGCGCTCACCGAGGAATTTTACGAGACCGACCCCAAACGAGGTTTTGCGCGCGGGTTTGCTATCCAGACTGTGGGGCCGCTGCCTATCGCCTTTGCCAAGCAGATGATGGTAGCGAAGGGCGCCTGGGGCTGGGGAATGCGCCGTGTGATGATGGACTACAATCACTGGGCTGCGCTGGGTGTGCTCGGTGAAATTCTCCCCTGGGAGGACAACCAGGTTGGCCTGGCCGATGAGACAGACCACTTTGGCCTGCGCGTGGCAAAAGTGACATTCAGCCTGCATGATAACGATAAGAAGGTTGCCAAATTCGGCGTTGAGAAAACTACAGAAGTGCTGTACGCGGCTGGCGCTGAAGAAGTTGTCGAGGAACCGCGCTACGCGCACCTCGTTGGTGGCGCTCGCATGGGCAACGATCCCGCCACTTCGGTTACCGATAGCTATGGCCGCACGCATGATATCCCGAACCTCTTTGTCTGTGATGGCAGCTTGCTTCCTACCCAGGGATCGGCAAACCCCGGGCTTACTATCCAGGCGCTGGCGGCGCGTACTGCCGATTATCTGATCTCGAACAGCGATAACCTGCTATCCGGGCATCCAGAGCGGGTCTCCGTCCCCAATCCGCCCATTCGCTATAATCTTTCGCCGCGAGGCACGGAGTGGAGAGGGGTGCCCAGGCTCAAGTCGGTGACGGGATTGCGCAAACGTTTATCGCGCAGGCATTAATAATAAGGAGGAAGAAGATGGACAATGCACGTACACAGCGCATTGTAGATATGTTTAGTAGCCAGGGGGCAGATTTTCACGCTATCATCTGCCGCATGCCGCAGAATGTGGTGATGCTCACCGGCTACCAGCCGATCCTGGGCAATACATTTTGTATTGTGACGCTCAATGCTGCCAGGCAGGTCGAGTTTCGCCTGGCTGTGCCGCAAGATGAGCAGGACCTGGTGCCGCCAGGAACAGCCGTTGAAGTCGTCACCTTTGCCGAGGAGACCATGGATTACATTGGTAACACCATCCAGGCTGTTTTTGAACCGCTGGCCCAGTTGTTACGCTCGGCAAAGTTAAATGAAAATGCGGTTATTGGCTATGAGGGCGGGTATTCCCCTATGGCCACAGCCTACACGCAGGTTGGCATTCCAAGCCCGGCGACATTGCAGATGTACCACCAGCTTTTCCTGGGCGGATACCTGCGCGATGCGACGCCCATGCTGGATGAGCTTGCTTCGATCAAGACAGAGCAAGAGGTAGACCACATCCGGCGTTCGGAAGATGTTGCCCGCCAGGGCTTTGTGGCGGCGCGCGAGGCCATTCACCCAGGAGCGACTGAGGCAGATGTTGCGGCTGCGGTATACGCGGCAATGCTCCGCGCGGGCTATGCAGCTCCCGGCGCTCATCATGTCACGCCGTTTGTGCATGTTATGGCGGGCGCTCGCGCTGCCCAGGCCTATAAAGCCTTCAACCTGACCTCTAATGCTGCTATCCGGCGAGGAGATACCGTGCTTGTGCAGATGGAGGTTGGTATCAACGGCTACTGGGCTGAACTGACGCGCACCTTCTTCGCCGGTGATATCAGCGATGAATGGAGGAAAGCGCACGAAGCATGTATGGCGGCGCAGGATGCCGCTTTGCGGGTTATTCGCGATGGAGCGCTTGCGCGTGAGGCAGATGGCGCGGCACGCAGTGTGATGGGAAAAGCTGGTTTTGGTCCGGCCTTTAAGCATGGATTAGGTCATGGTTTTGGTTTCCAGGCCATCAACCATGCTGAAGCTCCTGTTTTGCACCCGGCCTCCAGCGCGGTGCTGCGCAGCGGCATGGTTCACAATATGGAGCCTGCCGTGTACCTGGAAGGCAAGGGCGGTATTCGTCTTAACGATAATGTGCTTGTTCAGCCTGGTGGGAACGAGGTTTTGTCTTCGGCCATCCCGCGCGATCTCGATTGGCTGGTCGTCTCGGGTTAAATGGAGGGACAAAGAATTGTGTCCTTGCGAGGGCCGATCAATCGGCGGTGGCCACGATAAATCGGGTTCCACGATCAATCGGGAACCTACAGGTTTTGTCGATATGTCTAGAAGGATTCGATATCTCATGGGTACTACGGCAACACGTTCAAGACAACCACAAACGACACACGATACAACAAAGCAACCAACGACGGTAATGCCGCGAGTGGTGATTATAGGAGCCGGCTTTGGCGGCCTGCAAGCGGCTAAAGCCCTGGCCGATACCCCCGTTCATATCACTGTCATTGACCGTAACAATTACCATCTCTTCCAGCCCATGCTCTACCAGGTTGCGACAGGCGGTCTATCTCCTGATGATATTTCCGCCCCCATTCGCCAGATTCTGTGCAGGCAGCAAAACACGGAAGTCTTGATGGCGGAAGTCACCGGCATCGATACGCAGGGACAGCGTGTGTTGATGGGCGATCAATCGGTGCCATACGATTACCTGATCGTGGCTACGGGCGCAACCAGCAACTACTTTGGCCACAATGAGTGGGAGCAGTATGCTCCCGGCATCAAAACGCTTGGCGATGCGATGGCCATCAGGGACACCATACTCATGGCCTTTGAAGCAGCGGAGCGGGAAACCGATCCAGAGAAGCGGCAGGCCCATTTGACATTCCTGCTGGTAGGAGGTGGCCCCACCGGTGTCGAGCTAGCCGGAGCAATGGCTGTGCTGGTGCGCGAGTCGTTGAACGGGAATTTCCGGCATATCCACCCGGCCTCGGCTCGCATTATTCTTGTTGAAGGTGAATCCAGGATTATGCCCTCGTTTCCTGCCTCGCTCACACGCAAGGCCACTGTCAAATTGAAGCAATTAGGGGTGGAAATCCGTACCGGCGTGCATGTCAAAGAAGTAGATGCTACCGGCGTCATGATCGGGAATCAGCGTGTCGATGCGGAAAACGTGATCTGGACTGCCGGCGTGAAAGCTTCTCCGGCCGGTCAATGGCTTCACGCTCCAGTAGATCATGATGGCCGCGTCAAAGTCAAGTCTGATCTCACTGTTCCGGGTCACCCAAACATTTTTGTCATTGGCGATACAGCCACCGTGACCCAGAAAGGAAAACACCTTCCCGGCGTGGCACCCGTGGCTATCCAGGAAGCAAAGTATGTCGCCTCGGTGATTGCGGAGCGCGTAGCCGGTAAAGAGCACCTGCAGCCGTTCCGCTACTTTAATAAAGGAACGCTTGCCGTCATTGGGCGTTCTTTCGGCATCGTCAATATCGGCCCCATCCGCTTCACGGGCTTGCTGGCCTGGTTTACCTGGCTGCTTGTCCACCTTTTCTTCCTGATCGGCTTCCGTAACCGCGTAATAGTCCTGCTCCAGTACGCCTGGGTCTTCTTTACTTATCAAAAAGGCTCACGCATTATCTTGCCGCAGAAGACATTGCCACCACTGCAATATCAGGCAAGGCACTAAAGGATAGGTCAACTACATAACTACAGAGGAGAAAAACAATGACTATCGAGATCAAAGTTGGCCCACCTGTAATCACCATCAGCCAGGGACGCACCTTCATGGTCACCGATCAAGCTGGCTATGTGAATGTGAACTCTGATCAAGGCATCTATGCTGTGGATACTCGCTTCGTCAGCTTTTATCGCGTGTTCATCAATCGCGTGCCCTGGACAGTCATCAACTCGAGCCAGTTGCGTTTTTATGTCGCCCGCTTTCACCTGACGAACCCCAGGATCAACACCGAGGGCGGCGTTATCGAAAAAGATTCCCTGGGCTTAACCATTGATCGCACTGTCAACGAGGGCATCCATGAAGAATTTGAGATCGTGAACTATTGTGGCAAGAAGGTCGTGTTTGTGCTGGAGCTGGCGATTCGCTCGGATTTTGCGGATATCTTCGAGGTGAAATCCAACGACATTGTCCAGCGGGGCAAAGAGCGGACGCATTGGGATGAAAAACAAAATTTACTTCGTACCACCTACGATCACAAGGATTACCACCGTGCCACCGTTTACCAGGTAACCCGCACCAGTTCTCCCGTTGGCTATGCCAATGGGCGTATCTTCTTCGAGCTTGAGCTTGAACCAAAACAGAGATGGCAAATGTGTGGCGACATCATGCTGGAGCACGGGCAGGAGATCAAGAAGCCCAGCCCAGGCTCGTGCAGCTTCAGCTCTGTTTTTGAGAGCACTGCCTCGGCTGGTGCGGCCTCACAGCAAGATCAGTTGAGCGATTTCGATCAACGGCAGGCTCGCTGGCAACAGCGCGTCACGAATATCGCTTGCGGGAATAACGAGGTGTATCGCACCTACCGGCAAGCCGTTGAAGATATGGGGGCTTTGCGCATCTATGATATGGATGTGTCAGATGAGGCCTGGGTTCCTGCCGCCGGTGTGCCGTGGTTCGTGACCCTTTTTGGCCGCGATAGCCTGACCGTCTCCTACCAGAACATGATGGTTTCGCCGGGCTTTGCACGCGGCGCCCTGAAACGCCTGGCGGAGTACCAGGCCACCGAGCGCGACGACTGGCGTGATGCGCAGCCGGGCAAGATCATGCACGAGATACGCTTTGGAGAGCTGGCCCATTTCCACAAGATTCCCTTTACGCCCTACTATGGGACTGCCGATGCCACCATCCTCTACCTGATCGTGCTCTCCGAAACCTACCGCTGGACAGGTGACGCCAGTTTGCTGGAGGGTTATCGCAAGGTGATCGAAGGTTGCCTGAACTGGATCGATCATTATGGTGACCTCGATGGCGATGGATTCCAGGAATATAAGACCTATTCCTCGCTCGGCTACGAAAATGTTGGCTGGAAGGACGCGGGTGACTCGGTAATGTATGCTGATGGTACTCAGGTCAAGCAGCCAAAGGGTCTTTGCGAGCTGCAGGGCTACGTCTACGATGCCAAAACGCGCATGGCCGAAGCCTTTCAGGTTCTAGGCGACCAGGACCGCGCGAAGCAACTGCAGCAGCAGGCCGAGACCCTGAAGCGGAAGTTCAACGAGGTCTTCTGGATGGAGGACGAAGGCTGCTTCGCCTATGGCCTTGACCCCCACAAGAAGCAGATCACGACCATCGCCTCGAATGCCGGCCAGTGTCTCTGGAGCGGCATCGCCGACCCGGACAAAGCCGAACGCACTGCCAGGCGGCTGCTGCAAGAAGATATGTGGAGCGGTTGGGGTATTCGCACGCTCACAAGCAAGAACCCGGCTTATAATCCATACCTGTACCAGCGTGGCTCAGTCTGGCCGCAAGATAACGGCATTATTGCTGCCGGCTTCAAGCGCTACGGGCTGGTCAAGGAATGCCACCAAGTGATCCGTGGCATCTTCGATGCTATCGAGCGCTTTGATTCCTATCGCCCGCCGGAAGTCTTTGCCGGCAACCCGCGAAGTGGTGAGGTGGATTTCCCCGTGCTCTATCCCGGTGGGGCCAACATTCCGCAGGCCTGGGCGACCGGGAGCGTATTTCATATGATCCGCACGATTCTTGGCCTGCGCGCCGATGCCCCTCATAAGCGGCTCTATGTCAATCCTACGCTGCCTGACTGGATCCCAGATATCGAGCTGGAGCACATGCGCGCCGGTCCCTGCACTATCGACATCCGTTTCTGGCGGGAAGGAGATAACTCGCGCTGGGAGGTAAAGGATATAAAAGCCGATAAAGGGACCGCTAAGGAGGGCATGATTCAAGTTGAGCAAGACCCTGAAAGATGAGTCAGGAGGATAAGTCGAAAGGAAGGATTTTGATATGCAGAATAATAGACCAGAAGTTGTGGTTGTAACGGGTGCGTCTGCCGGTGTGGGACGTGCTATTGTACGCGCCTTCGCTAAACGAGGAGCGCATATCGGGCTGCTGGCTCGTGGACGGGCGGGACTTGAAGGCGCTCGTAAAGATGTCGAGGAACTAGGGGGTAAGGCCCTTGTCATACCTACCGATGTCGCTGATCCTGATCAGGTCGAGGCTGCCGCCGAGAAAGTTGAACAGACTTTCGGCCCCATCGATATCTGGGTCAATGACGCCATGGTCTCGGTTTTCTCTCCGGCAAAGGAGATGAAACCTGAAGAATACAAGCGCGTCACTGAAGTGACCTATCTCGGCCAGGTCTACGGCACGTTAGCTGCCCTGAAGCGCATGCTGCCGCGTGACCGGGGAAAAATTATCCTGATCGGCTCTGCCCTGGCTTATAGAGGCATTCCCTTGCAGTCTGCCTACTGTGGGGCCAAACATGCCATCCAGGGCTTCAGCGAGTCGGTGCGCGCCGAACTGATCCACGATCACAGTAACGTCACGATTTCGATGGTGCAGCTCCCTGCCGTCAACACGCCCCAGTTCGGCTGGGAAAAGAGCCGCCTGCCACACAAAGCGCAGCCTGTGCCTCCCATTTACCAGCCGGAGGTGATCGCCGATGCCGTTGTCTACCTTGCTGACCACTATCGCCGCGAGCTTTACATTGGCCTGGATACAGTCGTTATCATTCAAGGCAATAAGGTTGCTCCGGCTTTTGGTGACTGGTACCTCGGTAAGACCGGCTATAAATCGCAGCAGACCGGTGAACCCCGCGACCCGAATCAGCCATATAACCTGTGGGAACCCGTTGACGAACACACCGATCACGGGGCGCACGGCGCCTTCGATAAGCGGGCCAGGAGCAAAAGCTGGCAGCTCTGGGTAGATACACATCGAGGTCCGCTCGCACTCATTGGAGCTGCTCTTACCAGTCTACTTGCTTTCACACTCTGGCGGAGGAAATCATGAGCGCTGGGAAAATCTTGAAGGCAAAAGCATTGAGCCAGCAATTACGCGAGAGCTCGGGAGGGTTCCTTCCACAGAGGCGCGGTATCGTGGCTCTATCGCTCGTCGCTGTAGGCTCGATGGGCCTGATTACGCTCTACCAGATGGGCATTATCAAGCACCTGCCAGACCCGCCACTGCCCATGCTGGATTCTGACAGGGTGGATGCCTCGCCCGAAGCCTATTCGCGTTTCTCGACTCCCGATGCCATTCTTGCTATTGGCAGCTACGCTGTCACCATGGGCTTAGCGGCGATAGGAGGCCAGGAGCGGGCACGAGAACGGCCCTGGCTTCCGCTGGTCCTGGCGGTCAAAGTCGTCTTCGATACCTACCAGGCCATACGGCTCTTTCGCGATCAGTTGACCAAATTTCATGCCTTCTGTTTCTGGTGCCTGCTCGCCGCCGGCACAACGCTGGCAACGGTGCCACTGGTCATTCCAGAAACGTATGAGGCTATCCGCCAACTGGTATTTGCTGGCAAGCGTGACTGAAAGCGAATCGGCCCCGGAATACTTCACCTTGCATATTTCTTGGTGTCCTCTTAATGATTTTTGACACCCGAAACAGGGAATGAGTGGACCCGCGAGCAGGACAGGCACAAAGCACTGTCCCTCATGAATTTTGCCAACCGAATCGGGGAATGGGGTGGGGAGGAGTGATG
>CADDZH010000044.1 GCA_902812455.1 Chloroflexota bacterium
AGCTACGGTCGTTGCTCTCTTTGCAAGAGGCAAAATGCCCAGGTAGGTTTAGCTTGTGGGGCCACCAGAAGTAGACGAGATATCAGTCTGCGACTGTTGCTTTGCCGATTGAGCAGTCTGCTTCGTGGTCTGAGCGACATCCTGGCCGGTCTGCTTTACTGTTGTGGCAGCCTGCTGGCCGAGAGTACCCAGCGTGCTGCTGGTTTCCCGTACTTTGCTGGCAGCCTGCTGCGCATAGTCTCGCAAGTTGCTACTGGCCTGGGAGACGCGCTCGCCGACCTGCTGGACATACTGGTTCAACTGCTCGTTCTCGGGTAGGTAGCCCCGCAGTTCCTGGATGCGCTCGCTCAAAAGGCGGCGCAACTCCTCGCCGCGCATGGGGGCGACGAGCAAACCGATGCCAATTCCGACAAGAAGACCCCTGAAAAAACTCCTCATGCTTCAACTTCCTTTCTTATTTTCATGCGACCAGGCGACATAACCCGGCTATGACCAGGTAGAGTGCTCCGGCCGTAATAACATAAAGTTATTCCCGACAATAGCACGTATAACTCTAGCAACGGGTTTCAAAGCCTGACCAGACAAGACGTATTTTACGATATTGTGAGAAGCATTTCCATATACCCTCTAAAAGAGGCATACGGACCCACAAAGGGAAGCTCTTTGAGCAGTTCCTGCAAGGTCGCCAGGGGAAATCCTTGCCCGGCGAGGCTTCTGATCCACTGCCTGGCCTTCTGTACACGCAGTGTGTCGGCTTCACTGGCGGGTAGACCGGCCTGCCCGCGCCCATAATTATAGCGCCGCATCAGTTCGGGATCGCGGAGATAGGCACGCAGGAGGGGCAGGATGACCTTGTGCAGCGCCTCTTCACTGATGCGCCCGCGCAAGTAGTCTGCCAGCATCGCTTCATCTATGGATGGCGCCATGCTCATTGTTTGAAGGAGACGCGCTCGTGCTTCCAGGGCAGCGCGCTCAGCATGAAAGAGCCGGCCCTGCTCAGTTAGACGAACGTCTTGCAGCCGGCCGCTAAGGGTAACTCCATAGTGGAAATGCGGGAAACGTGGAGCTGCGGCAGCAGGAAAAGCAGCGCCTGGAATAGCGCTTTGCCAGACCTGAAGCGTATGCTCTGAAACGGGCCAGCGCAGCCAGATGCGAGGAGGTGTGACCAGGGGATCAAGAAACATGACTTCCTGTCTAGCCCTGATAATGGCTTCGATGAATGCCTCTTGTTTTTCACGGCGGTTACTACCGATAATCCAGATATCGAGGATCTGCGCGTTACGATATGCCGCGTGGCGACGTTGCCATTCGTCCACATCGAGAGGGGCGCACTGGAACTCAATCGCCCATAGCTCTCCACTGGCGTGAGTCACGAAAATATCTGCGATACGATTGGGTTCAGGTAACCGTTCCTCTAAGCTGATCGTTGCTTGCGGGAATTGCTTGCGCAGCCAGTTTGCCAGCACCATCTTGCCACGAGCGTGGCGCACCGATTCCGTCTCGGTGCTCCAGGCGCATTCCCCTTTTTGATGGGCAAAGTGCAACTGCATGCGCTTCTGCGGGCCGCCACGCACATGCACAATACCACGGCAGTTTGGGCAGCGCAGAGCATGTTCACGCGACCAGCGTTGTAGCTGTTCCAGAGGCATCTCTCCAGCCACAACCGGACGCCCATCAGGGCCTTGAGCGACCAGCATAGTAGCAACCCGTCCTTGCCAGAGCAAACGAACATGTGTACAAAGTATAGCATCCCCAGGCAGAGCATTTCAATTGTCCTCAATCTTTCGTTTTTTGATGAAAATAGCGTATAATCATTGTTGCCTGGTTTCGCGCTGAATAGGCCCTATTGTATTCTTGAACGAGGAGAGGCAGCTTGCTTGAATTTCGTGAATCTGACTTCAGTAATTTGCTGAACACATTTAACGAGGGTGTCTGTTATCTTAACGCCCAGGGGGAATTACTGTACTACAACGATGCTGCCCGCATACACTGGCAGATCAAACCATCATCCTCCTACGAACTGGCCTTGCATCCAACCATAGCACGCGCCTTGATGGGCGAGCAACTCCGTCACGAAGTGGTACAAGTACATGATCAATCGCTGCTCGTCAATACGCGGTCCGTATTCAATGAGAACGAGAATCTGGTGGGTGTGATCGTTGTCACGGAAAATATCAGTGAGCATGTCGCATTAGAACGTGGAGCAGAAGCAGCGCTGGAGGTGCTGCTCGAAGCAATCCTCACTACCTTCGATATCGAGGATGTCGAAAATATTGATGAATCACTTGTACGCCTTGCTGCCCTCATTCCCCGGCTGGAGGCGGTTGATAACAGTATTGCTCTACGTGTGGATACGGCCACGGGTCGCCTTATTCCTCTTGCGCTCTTCGGCTCGAGTCAACGCAGCGAGGAAGAGTGGCGCAAGGAGCTTGAGGCCATCAAACTGAGCACCGAGCATCTTATGCAAAAGCCAGGGCCAGCATTCCTACAAGCTATTCGCCTTGCACGCCCCTTAGAGATCAATTTTACTGTAGATACCAGCCACAGCAACCCGCATAACCTGCGCGCTGCCATCTATGTGCCGGTGTTTCTGGAAGGACGCGTCGTAGGACTCCTTGGTGCGGAGAGGCATCGTCCTCTTGAATATACCAGCGCTTATTTCCCGCCTTGGAGCGTGGCCCTGCTGGCAGCGCTGGCGCGAGTTGCCAGCATGACACTGGAAAAAAACAGGCTGCTTATTACGGTTGAGCGCCTGCGGGCCGACAAAGAGCGGATACAGGAACTGATCAAGCAAAAAGACGAGTTTCTGCTGATCGTAGCGCATGAGCTCAAGAACCCGCTAACGACTATTCTTGGTATGGCCCAGATCATGCGCCGCCGCCTCGATCGGCTGGTACACCCGCCACCAGGCTCTTTCCAGGAAATGCACGACTTGATCCGCGGATTGGCAAGTATCGAACAGCAGGCTCGCAGGAGTACGCATATTATCAATATGCTTGTGGAAATGAATCGCATCGACCTGGAGCGCTTAGACCTTGCGCTGGAGGATACCGATCTGCTGGGATTAGCCCGGCGTGTCCTGCGCGAATACCGCATTCTTGCGCCTGAGCGCGAGTTTCGTCTCTTTGTCAATGGAGAGCAGGTGCCTGTTGCTGAGAGCGATGATGTTACTAAAGCGCCGATTATCGTGAAAGGGGACGAACAACGCTTAGAGCTAGCGTTCATCAATCTCATCGGTAATGCGGTCAAATATAGCCCTGAGGGCACGCCTGTTACTGTATCGATTCAGGATAGGGATGATCAGGTGGAACTTTCCGTAGAAGATCAGGGCATTGGTGTGCCTCCTGCTGAACAGAGCCGGGTGATCGAGCGTTTCTACAGGGCAGAAAATGCTCAACATACGCGAGGCCTGGGCGTAGGGCTCTATCTTGTTCACACGGTTGCTACGATGCATGGGGGAAGTCTTTCGATCAAGAGCGAAGGTGTTCCTGGAAAAGGCAGCGTCTTCAGTATCACGTTGCCGAAGCAGTAATAAATCATTGAGAGCATGACTATGCCAGAGGACAATGACCTGCCGGGAGGAAGCGCCAGCTTTCGCATTGCTGTCAATGCACTGATCTTTGAGGAAGGGAGAGTTCTTCTTGCCCATCGTCGTGATATTGACTGGTGGAATCTTCCGGGCGGCGGGATGGAAGCTGGTGAAACGGTTGATGAGGCGCTGCGGCGAGAAGTGCGGGAGGAGACGGGGTTAGAGGTTGAAATTGAGCGGCTGGTAGGCGTGTACTCCAAACCGCAAAAGCAAGAGGTCGTGCTAACATTTCGCTGCTCAATTACCGGCGGCGCGCCCCATGAGACGGAAGAGATACGCGAATGTCGTTATTTTGCCCCCCATGAACTACCAACCAATACCTTGCCTAAGCATCGCCAGCGTATAGAAGATGCCGTGCTCAACCAGCCCACAGCGGTGCTGCGCGCACAACGCACAAGCACCGCAGAGGATCAGGGATTGTAACTATCACTCAATACAAGCCATTGCTGTAATGTTAGGCAATGCCTCGCCCCGCAGCGCCAGTTGTTTCCAGTTATCGCCGCCGTCGTAACTGGCGTAGATGCCCCCGTTGCTCAAACCGGCGTAAAGCTGGCCTGGAATACTTGCCAGGGCGTAGGGAAGGCTCTGGAGAGGCTGCGGCAAGCCACCATCGAGCGCCTGCCAGGGACCATTACCACGCCAGCGATAGATGTAGGCCTGCGCACTGCCTTTGGAGTAGTGGGCTTCGCGAGGGCCAGGACAGGCAGAGACATACCAGCAATTGGGATCGTCGTAATCGACGGCTATGGCCCAGGTATAATGCCGGTCACGACCAGCATCGATGCGTTGCCAGGTTTGGCCGCCGTCGTGACTCCAGGCAGTGCCACCACCGCCAGCTTCATATGCGCGCCCAGGCACGCGAGGATGCCATGCGAGCGCGTGAACGTCGCGCTGGGCGTTGGGCCGGTGATCAAGCCAGGTCTGGCCGCCATCATGGCTGTACATGAGGCCGCCAAGCTCGATACCGACGATGAGCAGGGAAGCATCGTGAGGGTTGGGCGCAATCCAGCGCACATGGGAAGTCCAGGGACGAGGTGGGAAGCTCCACGTTGGTGCTGAGGGGATGCTGCGCAATGCTGATAATTCCTCCCATGTCTGCCCGCCATCACCGCTGCGAAAGAGCATACTTGGTTCGCAGCCAGCATAGAGCGTGCCATCTGCCGGGCTGACAGCTATTGAAAACACATCTTTCTGTGGAAGATGCATATCCTGCCAGTGAGCGCCCCAATCGCTACTTTTCAAGACGCCATTACCACGCGAGCCAGCATAGATGGTGCCGGGGTGATGTGGATCAAGGGCGAGGCACTGGACTCCACTTCCAGGCAGCGCTGTCTCGACTATCCATTCTTCGCCTCGCTGCCTTATATGAGCGAAGCTATCTCCGGTGGCTATAACCAGATCTGTCATTGAGATTGTCTCCTTGTGTTCACCTCTTTATTGCTTTACTCTCTTCTACTCTGTTGCATTATAACATGCAATGCTATAGCTTAGCAGGCCGTGAGCATTCCAAACATCCTACTATGTCTTGCAATATTCCCTCGTTCGTTCTATCTTATACGAGGCCCACATATCAAGCTGGCAAAGTGCCGGTGAAGAGGAATATATTATCTGCCATGAGTATTGAAGAACAGCGTGTTGAAGGGCTGGCGCCCAGGCAAGGTGTGAAACAGAGCTTGATACAAGAGGTAAAACCAAGAATTGCTGCCTCACAAAAAAAGTCCAGGCATCCATGGCGGCCTAGAGTGCGACAGGCCTTGCCGCTCGTGTTCTGCCTGCTTGCGGCCCTGCTCTTGCGCATATTGCTGGTTGTGCATACCAATGGCGTGGTCAATGGCGATGAAGCGCTGGTTGGTATCCAGGCCGAGCACATCCTGCGCGGAGAGCATCCCTACTATTACTACGGGCAGCCCTATATGGGTAGCCTGGAGGCTTACTTGATGGCAGCTCTTTTCGCTATCGCCGGTGCTTCTGCCTGGACATTGCGGGCTGAACCCATCCTGCTCTCGCTCGTGGTCGTCTGGCTCACCTGGAGACTGGCCGGGATGCTGGCCGATGCCGCGCAACTTCCAGGCTATGCCAAAATAGTATTTCAAACAGTAGCCGCTCTATTTGCCGCCATCCCGCCTCTGTATGATACGGTGCAGCAGTTGCGCACATTGGGTGGCTATATCGAGACGTTCATCCTCATGCTGCTGCTGCTCCTCTCAGCACTGCAATTGACACGGCGCTGGCAGGCTGGCGCCTCGCAAAAAGAGATCGCCCTGCGCTGGGCGGGCATCGGCTTTATCATCGGCCTGGGAATATGGGTCGATCCCTTAATTATCTCAGCAGTTCTGGCTGCTGCTGTCTGGATCCTGGTCTTCTTTGCTGGTGCCCTCTTGCAGGCCAGGAGAAAAGAAGCTTCGACACGGCTAGAGGCGGTGCAAACCCATGTAGCCAACCTGTTTCTGGCTGTCGTAGCCCTTCCAGCCTGTCTTCTTGGCGCCGCTCCCGCCATTCGCTGGGGCGCGCGCAATCACTGGGCCAATATTCACTATATCCTGCAACAAGGGCAGCCCATTCTCGACAATAATCCGTCGCTTCCACAGCAGCGCCTTCCCCTTGCGCGTGCCCTGTTCCATCTCTTTACAAACACCGTCGCTCCACGAGTGATCGGTGGCTCGCTTCCGGTAGAAACCACTACCCTGGGCCAGTTCTTTCGCATTCTGTTCGTCATCAGCCTATGTTGTATCCTTATCACCACTATAGCAGTCCTGCTTTCACTCGCCTGGCATCATCCGGTTTTAGTACGCATGCGCCAGTTGGCAGCCCTTCCTTTGCTCTTTGGCTTCTGTACTGTTCTCGTCTTTTGCACCTCTCCTTCATCAGCTCTTGGCCTTCTTTCATCAAAGGTTGACTTTGTTGACCGCTATGCATCACCCCTGATGCTGGCATTGCCTTTCTTTTTTGCTACCGTTATCACAATAGCAAGCATCTTCATTTATCAATGGGGAACCAGGCGCAAGCAACGTGCAAGCCTCGCTAAAGGGCAGGAAAGAAGCTTTTCCTCACGTGCATCAATCACTCCGCCAGCTTCTTCCTGGCGCCTGCGCGTCGCCCTGGTACTCCAGGCCATACTAGTAGCTCTCGCGGCCTGCTACCTGATAGCATCGACCTCGACCTATGAACGAGCGGACCCAGGCTATACTTTCCAGTCACCCTCCTGCCTCATTGCCCCGGCAAACTTTGGGCCGATTATCGCCTATTTACAGCAAGAGCATGTCCACTATGCCTGGGCGCTGACCTGGATTGGCTACCCGATCACCTTTGAGACCCAGGAACGCATTATCACGGCTGACCCTCGCCTCATTGCCTTCAACTCAGGTGTAGGCCGTATGCCCTCTTACCTGAATGACCTGTTACATGCCGACCGTCCCGCGCTGCTTGCCTTTATCAACCACAATGATCCTCACCCGTTACTCTTGCAACTGCTCGATTCGATGCACATCACCTACCATGCCAGGCGTTTTCCTTCTGAGCCGGGCACTGATGTCCTTGCTGTTACTGCGCTGAGTCAGACGGTTACCATCAAGCATACGGCCGTCTTCCAGCAAATCTTTCCTGATTGTCCGACATAGAACTTATTCAGAACCCTGGCCCCCACAAGGGAGGCCACTACATCTTGCGGCTTCGAACGAGGAGATAGGTAGTGACTCCCCTTGTGGGAGTCAGGCCATGAGCCGGTTTTCGGATGGGCAATTGCTTTTTTCTAAGCGCGGATTCTATAATGAACACAAACCACGTACATACAGGCCAAATGTCAATGGAGATTGGATGGAGGCAACATGACAATTAACACCCGCGCTACGGAAACTCGTGCCACAGCAAAGCCGCTGGATATACTTGCGCTTTATCGCACGATGGTAACGGCCCGTAGCATGAACGATCTGCTGAAAACGCGCAAGACGCAAGGTAGATTTGCTTTTTATATCGGCTGCGGCGGGCATGAGAGTATGGCAGCAGTGGTAGCCGCTCTCGAAGATACCGACTGGCTCGCGCTGTATTATCGCGACCTTGCAGCATGGCTACAACGCACAGGCGATATTTATGGCCCATTGCGAGAAGCGTACTCGCGCACCACAGGGCCAATGGGCGCAGGCCGCAATATGCCGTCGCACTACAGCAGCAAAGAACATCGCATTTTACCGACATTCAGCGAAGTTGGGGCGCTCGCTCCCTTTGCGGGCGGTGTTGGCTTCTCGCTGCAGCGGCATCACAGCAACGACATCATAATGTCCTGCACAGGCGACGGGGGTGCGGCAACCAACGATTTTAATGTCCTGTTCCGCCAGGCATCTGTGCACAAGCTGCCTGTACTGATGGTCATAGAGGATAATAGCTGGGCCATCACGACCCCTTCCACCATCCAATGGGGAGGGTCGCTAGTTGAATGGGCTAAAGGCGGAGGCGTCTATGCCGAGGAGGTCGATGGTACTGATACGATGGCAACCTACGAAGCTGCTTGCCGGCTTGCTGAACACGTGCGTTCGGGACAAGGCCCCGTACTGATGCACCTGCACCTGGGCTTGCTCGATCCTCATTCCAGCAGCACCGATATCCGGTCATATCGCACAAAAGAAGAGATTGAGCAGACAGCAGCCACCAAAGACCCCGTGAAAAACTTTGGGCGCTGGCTAGTTGAGCATGGGCACCTGCAAGAGGGTGATATCGAGCGCATCCGCAAGGAAGTGCGTGCTGAGCTGGAGCGCGCCGAAAACCAGGTGCTGCAGGAGCCAGAACCGGCGCCAGAACGGGTGCTGGAGCATGTCATAGAGATCCCGCAGTGGCGAGAGAACACCCCGCGCGGGGCAAAGCGGCAGGTAAGCATGCTGGGCGCTATCAATGAGGCGCTGGCCGAGCTGGCTGAACGCGATCCCGGTTTCTTCGTGTATGGGCAGGACGTAGGCAGCCCTAAGGGAGGCGTCTTCGGAGCGACTGCTACACTCGTTACCAAATTTCCGGGGCGCGCTATCAGCAGCCCACTCAACGAACAACTGATCGTGGGTATCGCTGCCGGAGCGGGTATGATAGATGGGAAAGCGCGCTGCGCCGAAATCCAGTTCGTCGATTACCACCAGTCGGCTACGCAAACGATCCGGATGGCTGCGCGTGTCCTCTATCAGAGTAATGGCGACTGGCATGTTCCATTGTTGATCCGCACCAAATCGGGCAGCGGTGGTGGGGGGCCTATCTCGAGCAGTACTGCTGGTGGTGGCGCTTTTGGTCACTCCAATGCCGGCGAGCAGTGGTTCACCAATGTACCCGGCCTGATCACTATCTGCCCTGCCACACCATTCGATGCAAAAGGGCTGATGCTGGAAGCGGCGCGGGCGCAGTCTCCTGTTGTCTTCCTGGAGCGCGGGCGTCTCTATCGCTCGGATCCGCCGAAAGACAGCGAGGGCAACCCGATTGCAGCGATAGGGGAATTCTGGAATGTGCCGGATGGCTACTATACTCTTCCAATTGGCAAGGCGCGGCGTTTGCGCATCGGTGAGGGGCCATCGAGCGTGGCCATCATCGCCTGGGGCACAATGGTACTGGAGGCATGTATTGCTGCAGCCAATATCGTGAACAGCGAAGGCGTGGCCATCGAGGTCGTTGACCTGCGCACGCTTGCTCCTTTCGACGAAGAGGCTGTGAGCGCAGCGGTGCGCGAGGCTAACCGCGTAATCGTGGTCACAGAAGAGCCTGACCTGACCAGCTTTGGCCGCCATGTACATTCCTGGATTGTGCAGCACTGCTTCTATGACCTTGACGGCACCCCGGCGCTTATCTCTGCTCTACCGGCTCCGGCTGCGCCGTACAACGAGCACGAAGAAACTGCTTTCTATCCAACCGCCAGGATCATCGAGGAGAAAATCGAGGAGCTGCTGGTCGAATAAGGACCCTATCACATGTCATCCTGAGCGAGTAAGCCCTAGCCCTGAGCGCAGCGAAGGGGAAGGATCTCTGGCGATCGGCTCAGATGCTTCTCTTTCGCTCCGTTCAGGGCTTCGACGATGCCGAAGACATCACCTGGTTCTGGGGTGCTCAGTGAAAAAACGCGCCATCTCAGCAGATGCATCGGGGCCTTTTGGATCCGTAAATGAACCGCCGGAGCTTCCTCCTGACCAGGCATGACCTAACTCGTGGATAACCCACTTCTCTACGAGAGCCTGGCCGCTGGCATCCTGGTAGATGAAACGCGTGTAGGTATGACCACCGATCACCTGCCCTCGTTCTATCGAAGCTGCGTACTGAGGCCTGCACATAGTGCCCGGACCATCCTCAGTTGCATCAAGCCACTGGTTGAGTATGCTGTCCGCATTGGCTAAGGCGACTCTCGTATCACGATCCCCATGAAAGATAATCAGGGGAATAGCGCTGGCTAGCCTTCGGCTCTGTTGAAAAGCTCCCTGTTTCATTGCCGCAAACGCGGAGGGAAGATCGTATGCAGATCCATAGGCGAGACCAGAATGTACACCTACGGCGGCAAAGAGGTCGGGATAGGTAGCGGCCAGGATTACGGCCATGGCCCCACCTGCCGATAGCCCGGCCACGTAGACTCGATTGACATCGACGTGATAGGTGCCCATGATCTGCTGTGCGATTCCAGCGATGAGAGATGGCTCACCTGAATCACGATCCTGGTCAGAAGCCTGGAACCAGTTCCAGCATTTCGAAGCGTTGGCCGAAGTCGCCTGTTCAGGATAGGCAACGAAGAACATCTTGTCTTCAGCCAATAGATTCATGTGGGTGCCAGTTGCGAAATCAACGGGGGACTGAGTGCAGCCATGAAGCATAACAATTAAGGGCAGCGCCTGACCTGTATAGCCACTGGGAATGTAGAGTTTGTAAGCGCGCGTTCCGGCGGTACTGGTATACGCGCCATCAACAAATTGCCCGCCAATGTGAGCCGGAGAGGACAACGGCTCTGGTGTAAGTATAGGCATGCCTCTTGTGCTACTGCTCATAATGCCAGGTAGTTGTAAGCTGCCAGGAGAAAGTACATCAGGTTCTACCTGATGTACAGAGGTCGTTGACATATTTCTAAGGGTACGTTGAATAATCGCAGTGGCCTCAGTGAGCCGCCCGGCGCGTGTGAGGCGTGTGGCTTCGGCCATTCCAGCCTGCATAAGCTTATTCATCCTAAAGTTCTCCTTCCCTGGTGATTTCTAGCGCCATTAAGGCAACGTCACCTGGCTCACTCTATGTTTTTGTCTTCTCGGCTGGCAAGCGTACAATGCAGTTTACCTGATTCGCCCGGCTAATGCCGCTTTCACCTCAGGGCTTGCGCGAAAGGCACCCAGAACAACAATTGAGTCGATAGTTGCCAGAGCCAGTTCTGGTGAGACATCATCAGCGATACTTGCCAGGCCAAGCACGTTGATCTGCAACTTCTCGCCAGTGGCACGTACTGCTTCAAGATCACGACGAGTGAAATGCTGCACACCGAGGATCAGGGTCTTGCGTGCTACTGTGCGCCTGACCTCTTCTGCATGAACAGCAAGCTGGTTACGGATCGCGGTACGAATGAAATCGGTGCGGTTGGAATAAAAACCTTCCTGCACTAGCAAATCGATTTGCCCTAAATCTACCAGTCCCAGATTGATCGTGATTTTCTCCGTTTTCTCAGGTTCGGTCATTGTACCATCTCCTCACCATCCATATAGATGGTAAATGGAAGATAACGATTTGTCAAGAGGTAGAAGCCTTTGAGCAGCATTCTAGCCAAAAATATGATGCACCAAAAGAGCTATGTTTCTCTACGAGAAAATACCTCATAAAGAAGGCAGATCAATGTGCGCAACAGTACTATATATCACCCTTGTGACTACTTCCAGCGGTAAGCCGTAATACATTGCGTGTAGTGAGGAGAGAGTCATGAGCACCGAGCATATCAAGCCGGCTATTGTATCGCCGTCTAAAGCAACAGAGCCTAGAGCACAGGAGTATATAGAGCAGGATTCTGCCCGTGAGGAGATAGCAAAAGCCCAGGAGCAGAAGCTTCGCTGGAACTGGCGAGATGCCCTTTTTATTTTGATCCTCTTGCTGCTCATTGTAGGGATGGCTTACCGCTATACGCGCAATATCACGGGTGAAGTACCCGGCATGTGGTGGGATCCGCTGCTCAACACATGGGCGATGGCCTGGGATACGACGGCGCTCTTGCACAATCCCCTGCACCTGTGGCAAGCACCCCTACTCTACCCGAACAACCTGACCTTATCCTACACGGAGAGCTTGTTCGGTAATGTGATCTTCTTTGCGCCGGTCTTCCTGCTCACCCACAACCCAGTGCTGGCATATAACGTGACATTCTACCTGACATTTTTCCTCTGCGGCCTCAACATGTATATCGTCGCTCGCCACTACACCCAGAAGCGCTTCGCAGCCTTCGTGGCCGCACTGATCTACGCCTTCGCTCCTTACCGGCTGGCCCAGATCGATCATATCCCTGTGACAGGAGGAGAATGGATCCCGCTGGCATTTCTTTATCTCGATAAGTCCTTCCAGGAAGGGCGCTGGCGGCACTGGATCCTCTTCGCGTTGTTCTATGTACTACAGTTGCTGAGCAGCGTGTACTACGGTATTTTCCTGGCCTATACCCTTCTTGCCTACCTGCTTATTCGCTATAGCATCCCGTTCTTGAAGCAGTGGCGGCAGCGTGGGCGCGAATATCTCATATCCCTAAGCAAGCTTGTTGTGAGGCCCGCCATCGTTTTTGGCGCCATGCTGATCCTGCTTGTTATTTTGCTGGAGCCTTACCTGGTATCGCTACATAATGGCTATGCGCGTTCAGTGATCCAAACAGTGGGATACTCGGCCTTTCTACGCGATTTCCTCTTTACAGCGCCCTTTAACAAGTTATATGGCATTGCCTATTTCAATGGGGAAACTATTCCATTAGACGGAGAGCATTTTCTTTTCCTGGGATGGACAATTATGGCGCTCACGGTGCTGGGAGTCATCCTGGCTTTCCGCCGGCGCAATACAGCTATGCAGGCATATGCGTGGACCGGCCTGGTCGTGCTCCTTTTTGCCTTTGGCCCCTACCTGCAATACTCGGCAGGCAACGGAGCACCATTGCCAGGAGGAACGCTCATTGCCCATCCATTTCCGCCGGCCATACCCATGCCCTGGCTGATCGCTTTCCACATCCTGCCGGGCTTCAAAGGCTTGCGCGTTCCTTCACGCCTGATCGGCGTGTTGTTGATGATGCTTGCCCTGCTCGGAGCATATGTCGTCGCCTGGATACAGGACGCATTGGCAACTCCTGCCTTTGCTAGAAGCAGGGCAAATAACAGCCAGGGAACAGGCGAGAAGCCCCAGGCAATTAAAGCTTCTCCCTTCAAAAGTATTGCGCTCGGATGTATCCTTACCATCATCCCCCTGGCCCTGCTGGCTGAGGCGCTACCAGCCTATTTGCCGGTAACGCATGTGCCGGTGGGGAATACTATACCGGCAGTGTATGAATGGCTGGCTACGCATGGGGGCAGCCAGCCGATTGTTGAACTTCCCATGTCAGATGCGGCCAGCCCTTTCGGCGATAAGAATGAAGCCTGGTATGACTACTATACGATCTACCATCCTCATCCCATCGCGAATGGCTGGAGCGGCTACCGGCCTGCTAACACTATGACTATCTCGCACCTGATGCTACACTTCCCATCGCAGGCAAGCATTGCTATACTGAAGCGGTATCATATCCAGTATGTCGTGTTTCATGCTCAACTGGTCTCGCAATTTATGGGCTCCCGGACGGTGAGCACGATGCTTACTCAGATGCAGGCAAGCCCTGATCTTCATCTCGTAGCAGCATTTGGGAGGAGTCTATCTACTGGTGACTCGGTCTGGCAGGTGATATGACCATGAAACAAGCGCCTACCCGTGATATCCTCTGGCTATTTTTTCTGACCCGCATCGCGCTGGTAATCGTCACCTACTTTGCCTACATCTTGCTCACGGCGCCGAAGTATTCCAGTACGCCCGTAGATGTGAACGCGCTGCTATCAAGCTGGAATCGCTGGGATGCGGCCAATTATGTGAGAATTGCGCACTTTGGCTATCAAACGCCCTTTGATGTCGCATTTTTCCCGCTCTTTCCTCTGCTCATCGCGATCATTTCCTATCCCTTCGCAGTTTGGAGTGGGATTTACCTGCTGGTTGGAACACTCATCAGCAATGCTGCCCTGCTGGGAGCGATGTTCCTGCTATACCAGGTTGCGGTCGAGGCTGGAGGCGAGGATGTCGCGCGGCGCACGCTGCTCTATTTGTGCATCTTTCCTACCGCCTTTTTCTTCTTTGCGGCCTACAACGAGTCGCTCTTTCTGTTGCTCACGGTAGGCGCGTTCCTGGCCATGCGGCGCCAGCACTGGTGGCTAGCGGGCATACTTGGCTTACTTGCGGCCTTGAACCGCTCGACGGGCGTCTTACTCGTCATCCCATATCTAATCGAGGTCTGGATATCGCGAGAGAGTATCGGCGCTGCTCGCCAGAGCATCTGGCTCAGGCTTTTGCCTGTGATCCTCATTCCGCTAGGGACGGGAATCTACGCCCTCTACTGCTGGTATACCCAGGGTAATCCACTCGCTTTTGTGGCAGTACAACCCCACTGGGGAAGACATCTCTCCTGGCCCTGGCTGGGCATCTGGCAAGCATTTGTCGATCTCTTCGCCTATCAAGGCTTTGGCTCATTCTACGAGGCCCATATCATCCTGGACCTAGCAGCGACTATAGGCTTCATCATGTTAACTGTCATATGCTGGCGCAAATTGCGTATTAGCTACAGTATCTGGATAACCATACTGGTTCTATTCATGCTGCTCAGCCCGGGTCTGGATAAAACGGATACGCTGGTATCGAACCAGCGCTTCGTGCTCGAGATGTTCCCAGGATTTATCGCGCTAGGAATGCTGGGTGTAAAACACCCCCGCTTGCATCAAGTCCTCGTCCTGCTATTCTTACCTTTGCTGGCAACACTGAGCATCCTGTTTCTGATGAATCGCTGGATGGTGTGATGAGGAGTGCGAGGGCACAAGAACAAGGCGCAAGGCCCCCACACCGCAACCACCCCGCTCCTTGCCCCTACAGGTACGATCCCGTTCCTCATGACCTCATGTGATCGAAAACATCCGTCAGGCTACGATCTTGCCTTGTAAGGGTAATGCATTGTCTTATCGCCTTCCCAGTTCTCGCGCAAGCCCGGCGCTGAAAGATCCCAGTCGGGACGAATCTTGCGCGTCACTTCCCGCAAGTCCTGCCACAGCTCTTCGGGCGACGGTCGTCCCCAGAACCAGTAGCCATTATAGATTTTGTAGATCAGCAGACCCGGCTCCAGCACAAACGTATGGGGAATCATCGGGTTATGGTAGGGGTCCGTGTACTCTTGAATATCCAGGTCTTGCTGTATCTTGCGCCCGGAATCCGACAGAAACGTCCACTGAGCTCCTACCGCATCTCGAAATTCATTTAACTCAAGAATATTGTCGGTTGCAATCGTGACAATCTTGGTATAGGCAACAGCAATCTTTGGATAAAACGCGGCCATCGTGAGATGCTGCTGGTGATCCTTCGGACAAAAATGCCCGCGTGAAAGAATAAGGATCATCGGATCATTGCCCTGCAATTCGCTAAGACGCCGCCTTGTCCTGGTGTGGTCGGTCAACTCGTAATCGGGGAAGCGTGCCCCCGGCACAATATCTGAGCGCAAAGTGTTTCTCCTCCTGTATGCAGAATCAAGAGACCAATGCTGGGATGAGAGACAATCCTCGAACACCCTCCTTTGTATATATACGCTTATAAGCCATAGAAGGGACACACTGCTACAAGTGACATATTGGACACATCTGAGAATAATTTTTACCAACCAAGTTCGGTAATGTTTGTCATCCCGTAGGGTCAGGGCTTCGCCACGACGTTGCCACCCCTGACCTGAGCCGAAGCCATGTCATCCTGAGCCCATTCGCTTCGCTCAGGGGAAACTCCGCGAAGGACCTAACGCGCGTGAAGGGGAAGGATCTCTGTCTCCCTGCATTAGACCCTTCGCTTCGCTCAGGATGACATGTTGTGACTGCACCCATTTCACAGATTGATGTAAAATATCACCGTATCTACCTCTTGCTGGCTAAATAGAGCTGAAAGAAGGCTAATGTTGATGCTCTCTCCACTCCTCAGTCTGCCCCCTCGCCCTCTCATTTCTATCGCCGGGGCGGGCGGCAAAACCACCACCATGTACACTCTTGCTCACGAGCTGGCGGAGCAGGGCGAGCGGGTCATTGTGACCACCACCACGAACATCTTTTTCCCCAAAGCGGGCGAAACCGATGCCTTCATCCTTGCAACTGAAACCTCTACCCTCCTTAACACAATCAAAGCCCTCTCAGAACGGTATCGTCGAATCACCGTCGCGGCGGGTGTTACCCCGGCAGGGAAACTCACCGGGCTGCAGCCCGATCAGCCCTACGAACTGCTTGTGAAAAGCGGGGTCGATGCTGTCATTGTCGAGGCCGACGGCGCTCGCCACCGCATGATCAAAGCCCCTGCCGAACATGAGCCTGCTATCCCAGGGCAAACCAATGTGGCTCTTCTCATGCTGAGCGCTGCTGCCATCAACCAGCCCTTATCCTCAGAAATAGCTCATCGTCCTGAGCGCATCGCCGCTCTCCTGGGCATCCAGCAAGGAGATATCCTCACTCCTGCTCGTATCGCACAATTGATGACAAGCAAACAAGGTGGATTGAAGAATATTCCTCCTGAAGCGAAAGTCTACTTGCTAGTCACGCATGTATCTGCAATGCAACAAGATGTTGTACGCGAACTGGCTGCGTTGATTCTAAGCGCTCCCTCTTTTTCTGGCGTTTGCTATTCCCCCGAACCTGAAACGTGGCTGGCGATATAATCAAGCTGCCCTCGTCCTTCAGTTGTTTTCTTGCTAGCCTTCTTTATGACGATGTTGCTGCTATATCTCATTGGGATTATTGGTTGTAGTGAACGGATAGCTATCCGGCGTATACACGGGAATAAGACTGCTTGCTTTCTGCAATTGCTCCTTATCCCAGCTTACCAGGGGAATATTCAATTGCTGGGCCAGGGCAACATAGATAGCGTCACCTGCTCGCAAACGCAGATCAGCAGCAATGGTGGCTGCTGCATCAACAAAATTGGGATCCATAGCAAGGATAGTCAGAGTAGACATTGCTGCGGATTCCTTCAAGTTTTTTACCGCCTGTTTTGCTAAAGTCGCATCTCCTATACGTCTTGATACAGCAGCAGCTATCTCTATGGAGATGATGGCTGGTGCTGCGATTAAGCCGTTGCTAGCTGCGTATCTTCCGATCCATAGACGGCTTGCAATATGATTGGCATCTTCTTTTGTGTATGAACTTACCCAAACACTAGCATCTACCACTACTCTCTCGCTCATTACAAATCCCGCCTCGCATCACGTACTGCATCAACAGCGCTAATGCCTGCTGGCCATTTCTTACCAATTTCCTCCGCCAATCGATCCATATCCGCTAACCAGCGATCAATTTCTTTTTGGTGGCGTTGTTCAGCTTCATCTAGTGTCGCAGTATTGTCTTGCGCTGGTACAACCTGTGCAACTATCTGCCCATGATCAACAAGTTCAACAGTCTTGCCGCTTTCCACGATGCGTAATAGCTCATCGATACGTTCGCGCAGTTCCTGCACTTCAAGCTGCTCTCGTCCTTCAACCTTTTTCATGCTTACCTCCTTAATGCTCTGCTTTCTGGCTGTATTCTAGCACCTCAGCTTCGTTTCTACAATCAACAACCCTTATCAGGGTCTCCATCCCTTTGGCGTTTGTCAAGGAAGTGCCGATCAATCGGCGCTGGGCGTGATAAATCGGCCCCTACACCTCACTCGGAAGGATAGAGAGCCTGCATCATGTCAAGGCCAATTCTTGCCATTGCCCGGCATCCTCTGCCTACAGCTTTTCCACCAACTGCCGGGCCACGTGCAGCCAGTGCTCATCTACATCATCAGGAACGGAACAGCCATTGGCTAAGATCAGGTGCCGGCCTTTAGTCTGGCTTACTGCTGATAAAATTTCATTTTCAAGCTCGGTCTCGCTGCCGTGCGTTAGAGGGCCGCGTTCCCACAGGCCGCCCATCAGGCATTTATCGGTCATCGTCACCGCCTCACTCAAGCTTGGGCCGGTAACGCGATCGCTCCAACTCAAGACCTGCACAGGGTAGTCCACAAAGTCCTCGAAGTAGATATCATCGCCTTCCTGGTCAGGATTGGCATGGATGTGAACAATATTTAGCCAGCCTTCGCGCGCTCCCTCCAATGCCATCAGGTCGAAGGGACGGGCAAAGCGCGCGTATTCTTCTTTGCTCAGATCGGCAGTCGTCGCCCCTATACATGAGAAGAAGATGCCGCTTGCTCCTGCATCTATGGCCGCTCTCATCAATTCCCGCAGATTCTCTGCCACTGTCGCCAGCCCCCTCGCAAAGAGATCGAAATCCTGCCGTGCCTGCTCTATCGCCTCTGCCTTACCCAGAAAACGGATAGCATAGGCAAACGGGCTGAACAGTGTGAGAATCAAGGGATAATCGCTTCCGAGCGCCTCGCGCAGTATACGAATGCAGATAAGCTGCTGCTGGAAACTTTGCGTATCTAATCCCAGGCGTGGCACCATGCTCCAATGCAAGGCCTGCGGATCAGGATAAGGCAGATCTGGCATGATCTTTACAATATCCAGATCAAACTTCTGGCGGAAAAACTCCAGCGTCAGGTCTGCCAGGCGCTCGCCTGACCCCTCTGGCTTGAAATGATGCCAGAAGCAGAGAGGTACACGGTCTACCGGCTCTCCTGCAACTGCGGCATGGACGCGCTCGCTTGGAGTCATTGGGTTTGGCTGTGTTGTCATTGTCTTCTTCCCTCGCTTTTTATCTTCTGATTGGGCCTGCATCCTTTGAGGTGATTGACGAGGTAGGCCGATAAATCGGCGCTGGCCACGATAAATCGGGCCCTACATTTCACCGCAAGGACGACCCTCTTATTCTTTTTGATCTTGATCCGATCCTATGCTCTGTGGCGCAAGCCCCTGCTCATAGCGTCTTTTATCACGCTCTGCTCGTTCATGAACGCGCTTCATCAGTTCCTCATCGAGCCAGTATGACAATAAAGCTCCAATTACTGCGCCACCCGCCAGGGCCGTCAGTTTTACCAGGGTTTCTCCCAATTTGCTCATGGCCTTTTCCTTCCCTGAACATCGCAAAAAGGTTTTCTGTATCTAAACTATACACTAATTGCACGCTGGCACGCGAGAGATCGATGACGCAATCCTGGTTCCACTCAGTAGAAAAGCATTCCACAATGCCGCTGCACAGAGTATACTTATCAGAAAAATAGTTCGCCCATCAATCAGGGGCTGTGCTCTCAATGAGGCTAGGGCGATGGCAAGCATCGCCCTAGCCTCTAGCCCTCGCTTTGTGGTGGAACTCAGAAAACCTGTATGCTCGACTCTCGATTGTATTTCTGGTAGGATGTCCATCAAATCGACAAGTCAGAATCATCTACATGAGATTTGACGGAGGAATATTTTTATGAACCCGCTTCAACGGCACATTCAGGTCGCACGTGGCAAGCTACCGGCCGACCTCGTGCTGCGTAATGCCAGGCTCGTCAATGTATGTACCGGTGAGTGCTATCCTGCCGATGTTGCTATTGCAGATGGTCTCATTGTCGGCGTGGGTACGCCTGGCAGTGGTTACCAGGGACACGAGGAGCGTGACTTGCAGGAGTGCTGGCTTGCTCCCGGCCTCATTGATGGGCATATGCATATCGAGAGCACCATGCTGCTCCTTTCAGAGTTTGCTCGTATCGTGACCCCACGCGGCGTTACGGCCGTCATGCTCGATCCTCACGAGTTTGCGAACGTCCTGGGAGTCGAGGGCATCCGCTATGTTCTGGAGTCTGGGCGCGACTTGCCCCTCACTGCTTACGTCATGCTCTCTTCCTGTGTTCCCGCTTCATCCTACGAAAGCCCCTATCGTGTGCTCCTGGCTGATGATCTTCTCCCTTTGTTGAAGGATGAAAGGGTCCTGGGCCTGGCCGAGATGATGAATATGCCGGGCGTGTTGCAAGGAGACGAGCAGGTGCTGGCAAAGATTGTTGCCACGCAGCAATATAGCCTTGTCGTCGATGGTCATGCCCCAGGACTTCATGGGCCTGATCTCTGCGCCTATGCCGTTGCTGGCATCATGTCAGACCATGAATGCACCACGCTGGAAGAGGCTCGCGAGCGCCTGCGCCTCGGCATGTGGCTCATGATTCGCGAAGGCTCTGCCGCCCGTAACCTCGATGCCCTGCTCCCCATCGTCAAGGAACTTCATCCTCCCCGTGTCTTCTTTGTCACCGATGACCGCGACCCTCTTGACCTGGCAACTCGTGGCCATATCGACTCGATGGTGCGCCGCGCTATCGAACTCGGTCTTGACCCGGTTGAGGCCATTCGTCTTGCTTCCTATAATACTGCCCAATATTTCCACCTCTATGATCGTGGCGCTATCGCCCCTGGCTTTGTGGCCGACCTCGTTGTCCTGGATGATTTGCGCACGTTCAAGGTCGAGTCAGTATACAAAGATGGCAGGCTGGTGGCTCGCAATGGGGAATTACTCATGGATGTTTCCGCTCCAGCTTTTACAGGCGTTACCGGCACAGTCCGTCTCGGAAATATTCGCGAATCCGATATACGCATTCCCGGCAAGCCTGGCCTTGTCGAAGTCATCGGTATCGAGCCTGGCCAGATCACCACAAAGCATCTGCGGGAAGAAGCTCCTTTGCGGGATGGTGAAATTGTTGCCGATCCCAACCGCGACCTGCTCAAGCTGGTCGTCATCGAGCGGCATCATGCTAGCGGGCGCATTGGCCTCGGCATGGTCAAGGGCCTGGGATTGCGCAAGGGCGCTCTTGCCTCCAGTGTAGCGCACGATGCTCACAATCTCGTTATCGCGGGTGTTGATGATAGCGATATCCTGCTGGCAGCGCGTACTCTGGAGGAAATGGGTGGTGGATTTGCCTGTGTTGTCGATGGGACAGTGCGTGCCAGCGTGCCCCTGCCATACGCAGGCCTCGTTTCGCCTCTCCCGGCGAGTGAATTAGTCCGGCAGCTTAAAGCGCTCGATGCTACCACAGCCGAACTTGGTTGCCGGCTTGAACACCCCTGCATGACGCTGAGCTTCCTCTCGCTCTCGGTCATTCCATCACTGAAGCTGACCGATCAGGGTCTGGTAGATGTTGAAACATTTACACTGCTTCCTTTACAGAGGTAAGAACCATGTTATTGAATTTGCTCGAATATCACTGGGCGGAGCATCTTGACGATGCGCTCATGTTGTTGTCCCGCCCAGATATCAAAACCGTGCCCCTGGCAGGTGGTACCTATTTGCTCGGCCACAACGATGATACTATTCAAGCCGTTGTCGACCTGCGCGATCTCGAACTGGCCTATATCAAGGAAGATGCTCAGGGCATGCATATCGGTGCAATGACGACATTACAAAGCATGGCCGATTCAGCAGAGCTGAAGAATACTGCTTCAGGTTTGCTCTCTCGTGCTGCGCTGGCCTCGTCGTTCTCGCGTCTGATCCGCAACAGCGCCACACTGGGCGGTACGCTTGGTGCCGGTATAGCTTCCCAGGCCGATCTGCTTACTGCTCTGGCAGTGCTCGATGCTGAAGTGGTGGTGCGCTCAGGCTCGAAGACACAGGTGAATCTCAGTCCGGGCACGCCTGAGCATCCTGGACTGGCCCTCTCCGGCGTGACGTTTAAGGGCAAGCAAGAGCGCCGCATCCCTTTCAATACATTGAGCACTGAGCGGCGTCCCAGCGAACTGATCATCGAAGTGCTTATTCCCGCTCTCAACCTTAACGCCGGCACATCCTTTATGCGCGTGGGTCGCACCCCTACCGATGTCGCTCTACTGAATGCCGCCGCTCTTGTAGCGGTAAACGATGGTATTTTCCAGCGCGTGCGCCTGGCATTGGGCGGAGTTAACATGGAACCGGCACGTCTCCATGCCGTTGAACAGCAGTTAGAAGGCCAGCCGGCCTCAAACCCTGATATACTCAAACCCATCCTGCAATCTGGTATGGCCGGCTTCCACCCGCCATCTGATTTTCGCGCCAGCAGCGATTACCGGCGCGAATGCGGTATGAATCTCGCTTACCACGTACTTGAAGAGGCCACCACTATTGCGCGCTGGCGCAGCATGTTTGGATCTGGAAAAGAGGCATAACTACTATGGAACTCGAACTACGTATCAATGGGGTCGTTAAGAGCCTGGATGTTGCTCCTCACGAATCGTTAATGACTATGCTGCGCCGCGAGGGCTATTTTAGCGTCAAGCATGGCTGCGAAACCGGGGAATGCGGCGCCTGTACGGTTATTGTTGATGGCGTTCCGCGCCCAAGCTGCGTCATGCTCGCGGCCCAGGCCGGTGGCTGCACGCTGACGACGGTGGAGAGCCTGGGTACGGCCCGCAAACTCCATCCCATCCAGGAAGCCTTTGTCGATACAGGGGCTATACAATGCGGCTTCTGCACTCCTGGCATGGTGCTTTCTGCCTATGCTCTCCTGCAACGAAATCCGCGCCCGACCGAAGAAGAGGTTCGCGATGCGCTCTCCGGCAATTTATGTCGCTGCACCGGCTATGTCAAACCCGTGCAGGCAGTTATGCGCGCCGCTGCCATCATGCGTGGCGAGAAGGTCGAACCCATCAGCAAACCATCTTCTCCTGCAAGCGATGAACCCTGGGATCCCGGCCGCTCCCCTCTGGAACACATCGAACATGGCGCGAGCGATGTAGGGGCCCAATTTATTGCGCCCACCGATCAAACGGCGCCCGGCGAGAGCGGAGGCACGGCGACACTGGTCGAGACGCGCACAAAAACCGAGCTTGCCATCGTCGGCAAACCTGAGCGCAAGGTTGATGCTGTGAAACTGGTCACTGGCAAGCCTGCCTATGTCGATGACATCGACCTGCGCGGCATGCTCTATGCTCGCCTGCTGACCAGCCCGCACGCTCATGCTATCATCCGCGATATTGATGCCTCCGAAGCGCGAGCGCTGCCCGGCGTTCATGCCGTGCTGACCTACAAAGACGTGCCTCGCGTTCCTTATACCACTGCCGGGCAATCCTGGCCCGAACCCGGCCCGCACGACCAGTACTGCCTGGATAACCGTGTGCGCTTCGTCGGCGATCGCGTGGCAGTCGTCGCCGCCGAGACGCCCGAAATTGCCGAGCAGGCCCTGAACCTGATTCGCGTCGATTACGAAGTGCTTCCTGCCATTCTTGATCCACGCCAGTCAATGGCAGCGGATGCAACCCGTATTCATCCAGAACCGGAGTCGTACCGCATTTACGATGCCTCGCGCAACCTTGCGGCCCATCTCGAGGCAGAGGTAGGCGATGTCGAGCGCGGCTTTGCCGAGTCCGACCTGGTTGTCGAGGGAGATTACATCGTTCCGCAGGTGCAGCAAACTCCTCTCGAAAATCATATCGTCATTACCTACTGGGATGAGGATGATCGCCTGGTAGTGCGCACAAGCACGCAGGTGCCTTACCATGTGCGCCGCATCATTGCCCCTGTGATCGGCCTGCCGCCGCGCCGCATCCGCGTGATCAAACCACGCATAGGCGGCGGTTTTGGCGTCAAGCAAGAGGTCTTGATCGAGGATCTGTGCGCCTTGCTCACCATGGTCATCGATCGCCCTGTCAGGTTGGAACTCTCCCGTGCCGAGGAGTTCCGCAGCAGTCGCTCACGCCATCCACAATTTATCCATATGAAAACAGGGGTCAAACGCGACGGTACAATTGTTGCCAATGAAATGACTGTGCTTGCCAATACCGGCGCCTATGGGACACACTCGCTCACTGTGCAAAGCAATACCGGGGCGAAATCGCTGCCGCTTTATCCCTGTCCGAACATTCGCTTCGTGGCCGAAGTCGTCTACACCAATCTGCCGCCCGCCGGAGCATTTCGCGGGTATGGTGTGCCTCAGGGCATCTTTGCCCTTGAAAGCCACATCGACGAGGTCGCTAAGCGGCTGGGCATGGATGCCTTAGAGTTCCGCCGCAAGAACTGGATCAAAGTAGGCGATGAGAATCCCCTGGCGCAGGCGCTCGGCGAGGGCAAAGAGGGCTATGCGCAGATCATCGAGAGCTGCGGCCTGCCCCAGTGCCTGCAAATCGTCGAAGAAAAGCTCAACTGGAAAGAGAAACGTGGTAAGCCGGGTACAGGCCGTTTCCGCCGTGGCGTCGGCGCCTCGATTGCTATGCATGGCACTGCCATTGCCGGCCTTGATATGGGCGGTGCCAGCATCAAGCTTAACGACGACGGCTCCTTCAACCTGCTCGTCGGCGCCACTGATATTGGCACCGGCTCTGATACCGTCATCGCGCAGATCGCCGCTGAGGTGCTGGGCGTGCGTGTAGAAGACATTGTTATCCATTCTTCCGATACCGACTTTGCGCCGTTCGATACCGGCGCGTATGCATCCTCTACCACCTATATTAGTGGTGGCGCAACCAAAAAAGCTGCCGAGCAGGTGCGCATGCAGATCCTCGCAGTTGCAGGCCGCATGCTCCACGTCAATCCTGATACCCTGACCATCAAGGATCGCGTTATCACGGCTCCTGATGGGCGCACCTTGACCGTTTCCCAGGTTGCCTTGCATTCCCTGCACGTGGAAAACCAGCAGCAGATCATGGCCACCGCGTCCTTCATGAGCTACCAGTCGCCGCCGCCCTTTGCTTCCCAGGGAGCCGAAGTCGAAGTCGATACCGAAACGGGCATGGTGCATGTCCTCAAGGCTATCTCCGCCGTCGATGCTGGCCGCGTCGTCAATCCGATCATGGCCGAAGGGCAGATCGAGGGTGGCGCAACCCAGGCCCTCGGTTACGGTGTCTGCGAAGAAATGGTTTACGACTCGAACGGCGCGCTGCTCACCACCAACTTGAGCGATTACCACATTTTCACTGCCCCCGAAATGCCCGCCATGGAATCGTACTTAGTTGAAACACACGATCCCTTTGGCCCCTTCGGCGTCAAAGCTATCGCGGAAATACCCATCGACGGCATGGCTCCCGCCGTTGCCAATGCTGTTGCCGATGCGCTCGGCATCCGCATCGGCCAGATCCCGCTCACACCTGAACGCGTACTGTGGGCCATTCACGAGCAAGGGATGAGGGGATAAGCAATCACAACAAAAGAACAAAACGAAAAGAGTAAAAAAGTAGGAGTAACATGAGTAGTAACGAAGAGAACACCCAGCTTCCGCACCTGTCGCCATTCGAGGCCATACGCCGGGAAGACGAAGATGGTCACGAGTACTGGTCTGCCCGCGATCTAGCCAAGATACTAGGCTATACCGATTGGCGTAACTTCTTGAGCGCAATTCAGAAAGCGAAAGAGTCCTGTAAGCAAAGCGGGCAAGCGATTTCAGACCATTTTGTTGAAACCAACAAAATGGTTAACATCGGCTCAGGAGCAAAAAGAAAACAGGTAGATTACCTGTTGTCCCGCTATGCCTGCTATCTCATAGTACAGAACGCTGACCCAAACAAGCCGATTGTTGCGCTCGGACAAACGTATTTTGCCGTTCAAACACGGCGGCAGGAAATAGCGGATGAACTGGCTGCCTTGCCAGAGGACCACTTGCGCCTGCTGAGGCGCTCTCAATTGTCAGTATATAATGCTCAATTGGCTGAGGCGGCTCATCATTCTGGTGTTATCGAACCTATAGACTTTGCCATTTTCCAGGATCACGGCTACATGGGCCTTTACGGAGGTCTTAAAGCCCAGGATATTCATGAGCGTAAAGGCTTAAAGAAGAATCAGGAGATACTGGACTATATGGGAAGCAATGAAAAGGAGAACATAACTTATGGTTGATTGGAATCGTCGCGCACAGATAGCCGATAGCATTCTCGATACAGCGGGCATGACGCCGATGGTGCGCCTGCATCGCGTCGCCGGTGACGTTAAGCCTGCTATCGTCGCCAAAATCGAATATTTCAGCCCCAGCGGCAGCGTCAAAGACCGCATTCTGCCATTTCTCGTCTCTGAAGCCGAGCGGCGCGGTGACCTGCGCCCAGGTATGACCATCATCGAAGGCACGACTGGCAACACCGGCATCGCCACCGCCTGCGTAGGAGCCGCAAAGGGTTATCCGGTTGTGATCGTCATGCCGGAGGGTATGAGCGATGAACGCAAGAAGACCATCCGTGCCTATGGCGCGGAGCTTGTGCTGACTCCTGGAGCAGAGAGCGACGTAGACCTGGTCATTGAAAAGGTCAGGGGACTCAAAGCAGCCTCACCTGGCAAGTACTGGGAAGTGGGCCAGTTCGTCAACCAGGACAACATCGAAGCCCATTATCGCACCACCGGCCCAGAAATCTGGGAGCAGACGGAGGGCAAGATCGGAGCGCTGGTGCTGGCTCAGGGCACAGGCGGCACTGTCACGGGGGCAGCCAAATACCTCAAAGAGCAGAACCCCAACATCAAAGTCTTTGCTGCCGAACCTGCCGAGTGCGATATTCTCTCCGGCGGCTCGTGGGGTGCGCACAAAATTGAGGGCATCGGCGATGGCTTCATTCCTGAAGTGCTGCACGTCGAGTACCTGGATGGCGTTGTTACCGTCACCTCCGATGAAGCGCTTGAAATGGCTCGCCGCCTGGCACGTGAAGAGGGCATCTTCTGCGGCATCTCCTCGGGCTGCAATGTTACGGCTTCGCTTAAAGTTGCTCACCGCTATCCTGACACCGGCATGATCGTGACCGTCCTCTCCGATAACGGTTTGCGCTACTTCTCAACCGAACTCTGTGGCGTCCCCACCGAACTGGAAGTGCCAGACCGCGACCATCCCATCAGCGATGAGGACAGGGCAAAACTAGCCCGTGTCAAATTAGAGGTAATTCGATGATCATTAATGTAGGGGCCGATTTATCGTGCCCATCGCCGATTGATCGGCCCACAGGCAACCCCTCATATACCCCGGTAATGTTCATTACAGCGTCCAGGAAATCATGATGCCAGCCAGCCACATCTCACATGTACAATGCGTCCTCTGCGGAACCGGCTATGATCCCGCCGAAGTCACCTATACCTGCCCGGCCTGCGGCCCCCTGGGCGTCCTTGCCGTCCATTATGACTACCAGCAGATTGCTCCACACATCAGCCGCGCTCAGTTGGCAGCCAACCATGACCCGACTATGTGGCGATACCGCCCCCTCTTGCCGATTTCGTATAGCCATAAAGCTGCACCTCCATTATCGATAGGTGGCACACCTCTCTACCCGGTTGAGCGGCTTCGGCAGCGCCTGGGAATGAACGATCTCTGGCTCAAGGACGACACGCGCAACCCCAGCGCCTCCCTCAAGGATCGAGCTAGCATCATTGCAGTCATGCTGGCAGAAGGGAGGACGGTTGCCTGCGCCTCTACCGGCAATGCCGCTTCGTCACTAGCTGTGCAGGCGGCAGCGGCTGGCTTATCCTGCTATATCTTCGTGCCGCGCTACGCCCCGCGTGCCAAAATCGTGCAGTTGCTCATGTGCGGCGCTATCGTCTTCGCAGTCGATGGCACATATGACGATGCCTTTGACCTCTGTATCGAGGCCTGCAATGCCTTCGGCTGGTATAACCGCAATACAGGCTACAATCCCTATCTGGTCGAGGGCAAGAAAACTGCCGGCCTGGAAATCGCCGAACAGCTCGGCTGGCAGGTACCCGATACCGTGCTGGTGCCAACAGGCGATGGCTGCATCATCAGCGGCGTCTACCGGGGCTTTGAGGATTTCTATCGCCTGGGTATGATCGATCACCTGCCGCGCCTGGTTGCCGTCCAGGCCGAGGGCTCGCCTGCCATTGTCCGCGCCCTGGAAGGAGACGGCATCATACGCGCTTGCGAAGCCCATACCATCGCCGATGGCATCTCGGTCGGCCTGCCCCGTAACGGAGCAATGGCTGTGCAGCATATTCGCGCCAGCAATGGCTTTGGCATCACCGTGTCCGACGAGGAGATAGTAGCAGCGGAAAAAGAACTTGCCCGGCTGACAGGTGTCTTTGCCGAACCGTCCGGCGCTGCCTCTTATGCCGGTCTGCTCCGTTTGCTCGACGAAGGCAAAATCGCCCGCGATGAGCGCGTTGTCCTGCTCGTCACCGGCAGCGGCCTCAAAAGTATCGACGCTATTGCTGGCGTTGCTGGCAGCATTATCCCAATCCCAAAGGGCACTGAGGGCCTGGCAACGGTAGAACGAGAAATCACGAAGGGAGAATCGAGGTGAATCCATTGCCTCCAAACGGAGATTATCCTGAAGATGAATCGTCGTATAGTAGAGGCGAGGGCGGTGAGGTAGGGGGTGGGGTGCCCTTGTGGTCGCCCGTCCATTCCCATCATCTGGGTGGGGTGCCTTTGTGGTCGCCCGTCGAAAGTCCTGCTTCACACACCCTTATCGGGAACGGAACCATCGTTACACTCGATACCGGTAACCGGCTCATTGAACATGGAGCTATCCTTGTTCATGGAGATCGCATCGCTGCTCTTGGCTCCGATAACGAGCTGCGCCAGCAGTACCCTGATGCCCAGTATATTGATGCCAACGGCGGACTGATCATGCCCGGCTTCCTCTGCACGCACACCCATTTTTACGGCGCGTTTGCTCGAGGTATGCCTATCCCTGGAGAGCCGCCGCGCAACTTTCCTGAAATCCTCGAACGCCTCTGGTGGCGACTGGATAAACTGCTCACACTCGAAGATATTCGTGCCAGCGCCGAAATATTCATGGTTGATGCGATTCGTCACGGCACAACCTGTGTCGTTGATCATCACGCCAGCCCCAACGCCGTTGATGGCAGCCTGGATGTCATTGCTGATGTTGTTGGCCAGGCTGGCATTCGCGCCTGCCTTGCCTATGAGGTCTCGAACCGAGATGGCCCTGCTATCACCGAGGCAGGTATTCGCGAGAACGAGCGCTTCATCCGCTCGCTGCGCTCTGCACGTCGCCAGCAGGCCGGGGCGGGCATGATCGCTGCCAGCTATGGCCTGCACGCTTCATTCACTCTCAGCCAGTTCTCGCTGGAACGCTGCGCTGCTGGCGGGGCCGATCTCGGTGTGGGCTTCCATATTCATGTGGCAGAGGATGCGAGCGACGAAGAGGACAGCATAAAGCGTTTTGGAGTTCGCACCGTTGAGCGGCTCGCCAACATGAGCATTCTAGGGCCGCGCAGCATCGTCGCTCACTGCGTGCATGTCGATGGCGGAGAAATTGGGCGGCTGGCCACGACGCATACCAACAGCGTCCATAACCCGCGCTCCAATATGAATAACGCTGTTGGTCGCGCTCCGGTCGAGCAGATGATCGGGGCAGGCGTCAACGTGGGCCTCGGCAACGATGGCTTCAGCATGAACATGATGCAGGAGATGAAGGCGGCTTACCTGCTCCACAAGCTGGCGCTGGCCGATCCTCGCGCTATGCCTGCTGATCTGGTGCTGGATATGGCTT
Source organism: Chloroflexota bacterium (assembly GCA_902812455.1). The sequence continues at coordinate 29,145 of CADDZH010000044.1, forward strand.
TCCGGCACAATGCTCGCATTATCAATGCCGTCTTCAGCCCGTTTTGCCCGGATTTCCCGCCTGTTGGAGCATTGAGCGTTGGCGCAGCAGCCGATCTCGTCCTGCTCGACTACTACCCGCCGACGCCGCTCAACAGCGAGAATTTCCCGTGGCACCTGATCTTTGGCATCGACGCCCAGCATGTCAATTCGACAATGGTGTCCGGGCGCTGGCTCATGCGCAACCGCCAGTTGCTTACCGTCGATGAAGAACGTATTCATGCCCGAGCCCACAAACTAGCCCAGGCACTATGGAAGCGCCTGTAGGTTCCCGATTGATCGTGGAACCCGATGTATCGTGCCCATCGCCGATTCATCGGCCCTGTTCTGGCCAATCGTATGAGCGCATTGCATCGAGCGTACCTGGTATGGTTATCCGATAGAAAGGAATAATGATCTTGAACATCCGTGAAGCACAACATGCAGTGCAGCAGGAACTGGTCCGCCACCATGACGCCATGATCCAGTTCCTGCGCGATATTGTTGCTATTCCCAGCTACGACAGCCGGATCGGGCCTGTCGGCGATGCTATCGGCGCTCGCATGGCCGATCTTGGCTTCGACGAGGTGCGCCGTGACTCGATGGGCAATATCCTGGGCCGCGTTGGCGATGGCCCGCGCATCTTGCTTTATGACAGCCATATCGACACGGTTGGCATTGCCGATCCTGCTCAATGGCAGTGGGACCCGTTCGAGGGCAAGTTCGAGAACGGCATCATCTACGGCCTCGGTGCGGGCGATGAAAAGTGCTCAACGCCACCCATGATCTATGCCCTGGCAACCCTCAAGAAGTTGGGATTAGCAAAAGGCTGGACGCTCTATTATTTTGGCAACATGGAAGAGTGGTGCGACGGTATCTCCGGCAATGCCCTGGTTGAGCACGAGGGCATCCGCCCTGATTTTGTGGTCATTGGCGAATCCACCAGCATGGAGATTTATCGTGGCCATCGCGGGCGCACCGAAATCAGCGTCACCTTCAGGGGGCGCGGCTGCCATGCCAGCGAGCCGGAGCGTGGCGATAATGCTCTCTACAAAGCCATCCCCTTTATCCAGGGCGTCGAGCAGTTGCACCAGGAACTCAAAACTCGTCCGGACCCATTTCTTGGCCCTGGCTCCATCACCGTCACCAACATCAGCACGCGCACGGCCTCGCTCAACGCAGTTCCCGACGAGTGTAGCCTCTATATCGACCGGCGCATGCATCCCGCTGAGACCAAAGAGGTGATCTTGAACGAACTGCGCTCGCTCCCCAACGCCGATCAGGCCGAGATCGTCATTCCTATGTACGAGGTGCCGAGCTACACCGGCTTCGTCTTCCCCGTCGAGAAGGTCTTCCCGGCATGGGCCTTGCCGGAAGAGCATCCCTATGTCCAGGCCGGCAAAGCCACCTTTGAAAGCTGCTATGGGCGACCGGCCAGAACAGGCAAGTGGATATTTTCGACCAACGCCACCTACTGGATGGGTAAGGCCGGCATCCCTTCCATCGGCTTTGGCCCAGGCGAAGAACGCTGGGCGCACACCGTCCTCGACCAGGTGCCCGCCTCCGAGGTCGTCCAATCTGCCGATTTTTACGCCATGCTTCCCTTATTCCTGGAGGTTCTATGACGAAACTCGCTGTTGTTGCCATCGGTGGCAACTCCCTGATCAAAGATGAAGCGCACAAAACCGTCCCTGACCAGTTTAATGCTGTTCGCGAGACTGCTGTGCATATTGCCAGGATGATCGAGCAGGGCTGGAACGTCGTCATCACACATGGCAACGGCCCGCAGGTTGGTTTCATCCTCTTGCGCTCCGAGTACTCCCGCCACGTCTTGCATACCGTTCCCCTTGATTCCTGCGGCGCAGATACCCAGGGGGCCATCGGTTACATGATCCAGCAGGCGCTGTACAATGAGTTTGTCCGCCGCAAGATGCAGCGCCAGTGTGTGACGGTGGTCACGCAGGTAGTCGTTGATAGCAACGATCCGGCCATGCGCAATCCCTCTAAGCCCATAGGTTCCTTCTACAAAGAAGAGGATGCACGCATCAAGATGGAGCAAGAAGGTTGGACCATGGTCGAGGATGCCGGTCGTGGCTGGCGTCGCGTCGTGCCTTCACCACTCCCACAGGAGATCATCGAGCGGGACGCTATCGAAACCTTGCTCAAGAACAATTTCATTGTTGTGGCTGTTGGCGGCGGTGGCATTCCAGTGGTGCGCAATGCTGATGGGATGCTGCACGGAGTCGAAGGCGTGATCGACAAAGATCTTGCCTCCAGCTTGCTCGCTACCAGCCTGCATGCCGATCTCCTGCTCATCTCGACAGCCATCGAAAAAGTCGCGCTCAACTTCAGGAAGCCCGATCAGCGCGACCTTGATAGCATCACGCTGAGCGAAGCCAGGCGCTATTATGCCGAAGGCCACTTCGCAAAGGGCAGTATGGGGCCAAAAATCCAGGCCATCATCAATTATCTCGAACGTGGTGGCCGCGCCGCCCTGATCACCATGCCCGAAACCATTGACGATGCCCTGGTCGGTAAAACCGGCACCTGGATCGTGCCCGATAATACCGTGTAGGGGCGCAATTATGAATTTTTTACAAACAAGATCGGCAAGGAACCGGTGGCCCCTGTGCTGTAGGGACAGGAGGTGGGGTAGAGTGGATGCCGGGGCCTTGTGCCTGTCCCCATTGCTCCAGGTGCGCGGCTGCCGCAGGGGGCAAGCGCAAGGCCCCCACCCGGCATCCACATCCGCTCCTTGCCCCTACAGGCGATGAGATCGCTTCATCATTCCCGAATTTAGTTGGCAGCATTTATCATCGCACATAGAAAGGATAAACAAATGAAAACAAACTTACGTGGACGTGACTTCATCACCACCCAGGAATGGACAAAAGAAGAACTCGAAACCGTTCTCCACCTGGCCTTCGACCTCAAAATGAAATGGGGACTTGATATCCCTACGCGCTTGCTACGGGACAAAACCCTCTTCATGCTCTTTTTCTTTTCATCAACTCGTACGCGCAACTCGTTTGAGGCCGGTATGACACGCCTGGGTGGCCACGCTATCTTTCTTGAACCGGATAAGATGCAAATCTCGCATGGCGATACGCCCAAAGAGATCGGCAAGATTCTCTCTTCCTATGGGCATGGCATCGCCATCCGCCACTGCGATTGGGGCGAGGGCAACAAATATCTGCGCGCCGTCGCCGAATACGCTAGCGTGCCAGTCATCAACATGCAGTGCGACATCTACCATCCTTGCCAGGCCATGGCCGATCTTATGACCTGTATTGAGAAAAAGGGCGATCTGCGCGGCAAAAAAGTCGTCATGTCCTGGGCCTATGCCAAATCCTATACCAAGCCGCTCTCACTGCCCCAGTCGGTCATCGAACTCTTTACTCAATTTGGCGCTGATGTCACGCTCGCCCACCCGCCAGAATTTGAACTCATGCAGGAAATCCTTGAAAACGCTGCCAATAATGCCCGCAAGACAGGCGGCAGCTTCAAAATCATGCATGACATGGACGAAGCCTTCGCTGGCGCCGATATCGTCTATCCTAAGAGCTGGGGGCCATTAGTGACCATTAAAGACGACTCACAAATGGTAGATATTATCCGCAAGTATGAGAGCTGGATCTGCGACGAGCGGCGCATGTCGCTGGCCAAAGAGGACGCCATCTACATGCACTGCCTCCCTGCCGATCGCGGCGTTGAAGTCACTGATGCCGTGATCGACGGCCCTCAATCGGTTGTCTACGACCAGGCCGAGAACCGCATGCATGTGCAGAACGCCATCATGGCCCTCACCATGGGAGGAAGATAATCGCATAGAGGCGCAATTCATTGCGCCCAAAGGAGACACAAACCCATGCGCTATTTTGAAGATTTTCACGTTGGCGATTCCTTTGATCTCGGCAGCGTTACGGTAACCGAGCAAGACATCATTACCTTTGCCAGGCAATTCGATCCCCAACCGTTTCACGTAGACCCCGAACGCGCAAAAGACTCGATCTTTGGCGGTCTTGTTGCGAGCGGCGGGCATACGGTCTCCCTCTTTATGCGCTTGCTTGTTGATGGGTTGCTCAACGATGCTGCCAGCATTGCCTCCCCCGGCCTTGACGAACTGCGCTGGCCCAACCCTGTCCGTCCAGGCGATGCCTTGCGGGGCCGCTTTACTGTAATCGAGAGCAAGACATCCAGAAGCAGGCCCATGCTCGGCATCATCCGCTCTAGAAGCGAGATGTTCAACCAGCACGACCAGTTGGTCATGACCTTCTTTGGCATACACTTTATTGGGCGCAGGCCAGAATCCGCATCCCAGGGCACAAAATGGATGTGAGTAACACTAAAACTGTACTATAGCACACAATCAAAGTAGATGGAATCTCTGCTTTATAATAAGAATAGGATATATTCAGTGAATGGATGTCCTATCGTTAGCTCCTCAAAAGAGAGACGACGTCACAAGCAAATGTAGAGGCACATGACACTATTATGCATTCTTTAGTATTGAAAAGGAGAGAGAAGGATATAAGCTAAGCAAGGAGGAACATAGTTACCATGAAAAAGCTTATAGCAGTTCTCGTAGTGGCCGCTCTGGTGTCGGTTTTGCTGGCAGCCTGTGGCGGTTCTGGCAGTAGCACGACCACCGTCCATATGGGTAATACAAACTTTACCCAATCGTCCGTCACCATCCAGAAAGGCGGCAGCATCACCCTCGTCGATGATGCGAATGTCACCCATATCATTAGTAATGGTTCGTGGGTCAATGGCACACCCAGGCCGGCTACCGAACCCGGCGCGCCCGTCGTGAAAAACCTGACGTTCAACTCTGCCGGGCAGAGCCAGACGATTGGCCCGTTCAACACCCCCGGCACCTACCACTACTACTGTAGTGTTCACCCCAATATGAATCTAACCGTCGTGGTAGAATAGCCAGCCTGACATGGCACCCGCAAGGGGTATCACTACCATATACGGCTTCGCAAGCCGAGGTGTGTATGGGAGGGGCGACCCTTGCGGTCGCCCTGCAAGGCTGATTCATTCCTCGTTCTACACCCAGCGACGTTCCGCCAGCACTTCCTCGACGGTTCGCACAAGTTCCTCTCCCGTAAACGGCTTGGGGAGATAACGGTCCGCGCCCTGCCGCAAGCCCCATGCTCGATCTATACTGGTATTTTTACTGCTCACCATAATAATTGAAAGTAAATGGCCAGGGTCCAGCGATCGCAACTTGCGGCATATCCCAAAACCACTTTCTCCAGGCAATACCACGTCAAGGACAAGACAATGTGGGCGTTCCTGGAATACTTTCCTCAAACCCTCGCGACCATCAGCAGCCGTAATAACCTCGTATCCCGCTTGCCTGAGCGCTTGCGACATGAATTGTGATGCGCTTAAACTGTCTTCAACGATCAGAATCTTTGCCACGTTCAGCATGAAGCCTTCACTTTCTCAGAACAAGTATATCTATCAAACAGTATATCCTAAAATTCTCAAAGGCCTCATTTTTAACGCTGCCCGCTCGATGATTTAGGACTACATGGCTATAGAAGATAGATTCGTACCGGTAGCGATGGATTGCCTGTCTTGCTATAATACTTGTGGAGCATATCAACAGACGGGAGGTGAGGTGATCATGGCACATCGTTTTCAGCAGCGCAGCACACCAGCAGAAAATTTGCGCATCGTCATGCGTGCCATACCCTGGAAGCTCTTGCTACTGATACCCATGATGGTGCTCATCGGCATTCCCGCCTTTTACTATGGATCGCACGCCGGTCAAAAGGTATTTCCTGGCCTCACCCATTACTTTTATAATCTTTCCGCACCGGCCTCACCGACGCCAACGCCATACCCTCCGTTCTCGACTGTCCTGCCTCAGGTCGGCTCGATTCTTTACACCGTCCTGCCCGGCGATTCCTGTGATGAGATTCTTACTGTACAGATGCATATGGCAGATGCCAGCACCATTTTCTCAGATGCCAATCCCGTCACCGTCCAGGCATTGGATGCGGCTCTCGGCCAGAATTGCCATGAGCTGCAGCCGGGTATGGTGCTTCCCCTGTCGCCGCAGTATCCTCTCGTGGCCATAGGCGGCATTGTGCTTTCTATCACCCCTACTTCGCCGCCGCAAGCCCTGCCTACGCCACTTATAAACATCGCCCAGCAGCAAACAGGCATCGATTGCTCCGAAGGGTGCCAGCTTGTGGTACGCATCGCTCCCTCAGTCCAGGTCAATCTCTATGTGCAAACCTCAATACCCGTTAAAAAGGGTTCCTGGGTCTGGGCGCAGGCAACGCTCGCCAGGAAAAGCGTCAAAAATTTCGATAACTACCCCTATGCCGATCCTGCCGATCCGCTCAATGGCATGTCTCTGCGCGCCTGCGATCTCCAGGTCGATAATACCCACGACGATAACTCGCTCTCCTGCGACCAGCTCTTACCGAACACCATCGACGACGATGGCGGCGCCTGGCTCTTTGGCGTCACGGGTCCCGGCGGCCTCGATCACTGGCACTACCCTCTTCATTTCCCTGCCGGCACCCGCGTCCTCCTCTGGCTCACGCTGCAAAACAATGGCAACCTGGTATTCCACCAGGGCAATCCTCTCTACCGCTACGACGACACGACGCATGTCTACGTCAGGGTGTAATTCTGCCCTCCGCTTCTGCAGGCCCGGGTGAAACCTCAATAGGCGAGGGCACAGGCCTCTCCGTAATTCCCTGCAAGCTGACCCGCGCGTAGAGACCACCGATGACCGCAATGAACCCCATGCCCGTGAACACTGTATCCACCGGGCCGAACGAAATGCCCAGAATCGTCGCGTGGAAGCCGTGCAAGACTGTGCTTACCAGGGCCCCTGCCAGGGCAACCGAGAGCAGCGCCGCCAGCCTGCCCAGCGGATTGATCACCGCCGTCACCCGGCCCACAAACTCGCGCGAGGTGTTATCGAGGGCAAGTGGCCCGGCGGTAACGATGATGGCCGTGGTGGAGATGCCGAAGAGGAAGGCCGCGCCCAGGGCGATATAGAAATTGCCTACGTGCGACATAATGATCACGAAAAGCCCGGAGGTGATCAGGGCGATCCACAGGATGCGTGCCAGGCCGATGCGCTGGCCGATGAGTGTCACCAGCATGGCTCCCACGATGGCGCCCACGCCAAAGTCTGCCCCGAACACCCCGTAGTCGCTGGCCGGTACATGCAGATTGCCGGTAATGAAGAAGTAGCCCAGGGATTGCAACGCGCCGAATCCCAGCCAGGTCAGCACCTCGCCGACCAGAATGGTGCGTAGTACCCTGTGGCTGGCCACGTAGCCCAGGCCGTCCAGGAACTCGCGTGAGAAGTGGCCGGCCTCGCCAGGTGCCACGCTGTGGGCCGAGGGCGGCGCCTGGATGGTGTAGGTCGCCAGGAACACGACGACGAACGAGAGGGCGTTGAGCACAAGCGCCCAAGTAACGCCCAGGCCGAAGACGAGCGCGGCTGCCACCGGCGGCCCAATGATAATCGAGAGGCCCTGGATGGCCTGGAATGTCTCAATCGCTCGATCCTGCCGCGGCTTGAGCACAATATCCTTGATGAGGGCGAACTGGGCCGGGATGAAGAACTGGGAGAAGATCGCCAGCAGGGCCACGTCGATGTAGATGATCCAGAGCTCCAGGGTGACCGGCAGGTGCAGGCGGCCAATAAAGGGCAGCGGGATATTCACGGCAGGCAGCACCAGCAGAGCCGCGACGATGGCCTGCAGTGAGGCCATGAGCACCATAGTTTGCCGCTTATCCCAGCGATCCACGAACACGCCCGCCAGAGGACCGACGACGATCTGCGGCACGGCAGCCGCCAGTACAACACCACTGACGGCGATGGGCGACCAGGATTTCCCTGCCGTCAGGAAGGAGGCCACCCAGAGTATAAGCGCGGTATCCCAGGCAAAGTCACCCACGCTGGAGATAGCCTGCCCCCACCAGAGCAAGGCAAAGTTTCGATTGATGAAGACGACTTCGAAAAGATGTTGTACCCACTGCAGGCCGGCAGGTATGGCAACAGGAGGAGCGGGGGGCGCTTCCAGCGGGTGTGTGGATGGTTCGGGGCAGCGCATAGGCGCGCCAACAGCCCGGAACGGAGGGCGCGTTGGCCTCCTCTTCTCTTCCTGTAAGCTACGATGGCTATGGTTAAGCAAACTCAAGCATCACCTCTTCTCTACTCTGTGCCTGTTATGTTACCGCCTCCATTATGACACACTGGATAGGACTTTGCTGGGAAAGTGCTCAGAGCCAGGGCGCTGGTGGCCGGTGGCGCAGCATCGCCCCCGGCTATGTTGCCAGCATCCAATGTGGGAGAAGCTCTTTTTTCTCTTTTATATTTTCCTTACGAAAGTAAGTATAAAACAGAAAGCTATGCTGATCAAGGATACCTGGTAGTTTTTCTCGCAAGGGTGGAGGCTGGACATTCACTTGCTGGTACATGACCGAGCAAGCATCTCCCGCAAAGGGAAGGGAGCCGCTTAGCCATTCGTAGACCACGATACCCAGCGCATACTGGTCGCTGGAAGGATGGGGATGGCCCTGGATCTGCTCAGGTGCCATATAGGAAGCGGTGCCAGCCGTCTTTAAGTCGCTCATCTTCTGCGTGATCAACATGCTTGTGCTCTGTTCAACTGCCGGAATGCCGAAGTCACTGAGCAAGATCTCCTTATTGGCATTCAGCAACATGTTTTCCGGCTTCACATCGCGGTGAATAACCCCTCGATCATGCGCATACTGCAAAGCCTGAGCAATTTGGCTGGTATAGGAGATAATGGTTGGCAGTGGCAGATGCGTTCCCCTGGGGTAGGCCCGGCGTAAGGTGCCATGAGGCGCGTAGTCCATGACGAGAAATGGTGTATTGCCTTCGACCCCGAAGTCGAGGACACGAATGATATGAGGATGTAGCAGGTGAGCAATGATTTTTGCTTCACGGCGGAAATCAGCCACTTCATTGCTTCCCATCTGGATATGCAGCACCTTGATGGCGGCCTGAGTTTGCAGGTAGATATGCTCACCCAGGTAGACATCCGCAAAGGCCCCTCGCCCTACCAGCCGGAGCAAGCGATAATTGCCCATCTGTTGGCCAGTGTAATCAGCCATTGTGGATGTCTCCTTCAGCCAATGCTCACCTGCTGGATAAGCCGCGTGTTATGCTTAGCCCAGCAGAATATATTGAGAGTATACCATACCAGTGCATCCCCATTATTCGGGTCTCCGGGTCTCCGGTTCTTCTCAAATTTGGAGCTACGGGCGGGCGAGCACAAGGGTCATCCAGCATCTGAAAAAGGGGAAATGGGTGGGCGACCACACGGGCAAGCGCTGGTATAATGGGGAGGCAGGCGGGCGACCATCAAGGCTATCCGGCGCGCATGGCAAGAAGAGGCCGGGCGACCACAAGGGCCCGCCCAACCACCCTGCTTCCCCGCTCGCCCCTTGTATACTACTATACACGATTCATGTCCGAGCATAGTGCGTTTCTGGAAATGATTGAGATATGCTGGCAAATATTTGTTTCTCGTGATCAATGTCCCCAATAACGCACATATGCAGCGACATGACGTATATCGTAGGGGCGAGTGTATGGATTACGCACCTCGTCACCTCAAGAGGGACAGCACCTCGTAGCCCTGGCCAAGCAAGAAGGATGACGGTACACTGATGAGCAGAAAAGAAGTCCTCTGTTCATGAAAGGAGTACCGTCATGACCCTCTCATTTTACGCCGCGCGTGCCACATTGTGCTCTTTGCTCCAGCAGCATCCCGACTGGTCAACGGCCCAGTTAGCGCTCGCTCTGGGCTACTCGCAAGCCTGGGTGAAGAAATGGCGCAAACGCTTGCGGGACGAGCAGGCCGCCGGGGTGCCCCTGGAGCAGATCCTGCACGGCCATGGCTGCGCCCGCAAGACCGCGCCTGCTAAGACCGACCCGCTGGTGGTCCAGACCATCCTCTCCCTTCGCGATCAGCCGCCCGAAGGCCTGCGGCGGGTGCCAGGCCCCAAAGCCATTCAGTATTTTCTGGCCCGGGACCGCTTCGTGCAGTTCTTCGGCTTGCCCATCCCGTCTCGCAAGACCATTTACCGCGTGCTCATCGCCCATCAGCGCATCGCCTCGCGCCAGAAGCCGGCACATCAGCCACTGCCGCGCCCGGCGCCCATGAGCGCCTGGCAGATGGATTTCAAGGATGTCAGCAGTGTGCCTGCCGCCCCAGACGGCAAACGCCAACATGTGGTGGAAACCCTCAATATCATCGATACCGGCACCTCCATCCTGCTCGACGCCCATGTGCGGGCCGATTTCACGGCCGAAACGGCTTTAGAAGCTCTGGCCCAGACCTTAGCCAAGTACGGCTGCCCCACGAGCATCACCCTGGATCGCGACCCCCGCTGGGTGGGTAGCCCCAGCGGCAGTGATTTCCCAGCGGCGCTGCTGCGCTTTGGCGCCTGTCTGGGCATCAAGTTTAGTGTCTGCGACCCCCAGCAGCCCCAACAAAATGCCTTTGTCGAAAGGTACCATCGCACCTATCAAGAAGAATGCCTGGCTCTGGATCGCCCGGCTGACCTGGCAGCCGCCCAAGCCGTGACCGAGGCCTTCGTGCGGCACTACAATCTGGACCGTCCGCATCA